>NZ_JBWCAM010000006.1:0-28707 GCF_056175065.1 Pseudomonas sp. JC1203 | reverse complement strand
GGGGGGGGGTGGGGGGCCGGCGGTGTGGGCCCCCCCAAACCCCGGGGTCCAACCCCCGCTCCCACATGACCGGGATATATCGGTGTTACCGTCCGTCACCTTTCCCTGCCTCAAAAGGGGGCGAAACGCCACAAACCGGTGCAGCGGTCCTACGAAAAATGACAAAGCCAAACGCCAGGGTTGCCGGATTACAAGGCTTTGCGAATAATAGGCGCGCAATTTGCTTGATAGATCGGTTCCCTGTCATTTGCCTTTGCATAAACCTCAAAGGCTGTCAATAATCTCGGGTCGTATTCTCGGTGCATCTGTAACTAGTTGTCGCATTGAAGAAATATCGGCTTCGGGGCTGTCGCTAAAATGCCGGACACTTGCCGCCGCCCGATGAGCCACGCTCCCGAGCCGCGCGCCGCTATCTGCGTTGTACCCATTCGCATATTGGGCCTGTGCTCACTCTGCCATTTATTGCCCTTTACCGATGGAGTCCTGAGATGAAGAAACTCGTGCTTCTTGGCGCCCTGGCGCTGTCCGTGCTGTCGCTGTCCTCGTTCGCCGACGAGAAGCCTTTCAAGATCGGTATCGAAGCGGCCTACCCGCCGTTCGCCTCCAAGGCTGCGGACGGCAGCATCGTCGGTTTTGACTACGACATCGGCAACGCCCTGTGCGAAGAGATGAAGGTCAAGTGCCAGTGGGTCGAGCAGGAGTTCGACGGCCTGATCCCGGCGCTGAAAGTGCGCAAGATCGACGCCATCCTGTCGTCCATGTCGATCACCGAAGACCGCAAGAAGTCGGTTGATTTCACCAACCGCTACTACCTGACCCCAGCGCGCCTGGTGATGAAGGAAGGCAGCACCGTCGCCGACAACCTGGACGGCCTGAACGGCAAGAAGATCGGCGTGCAGCGCGGTTCCATCCACGAGCGTTTCGCCCGCGAAGTGCTGGCGCCAAAAGGCGTGGAAGTGGTGCCGTATGGCTCGCAGAACGAGATCTACCTGGACGTGACCGCCGGCCGCCTCGACGGCACCCTGGCCGACGCCACCCTGCTGCAGGACGGCTTCCTGAACACCGACGCCGGCAAGGGCTACGCTTTTGCAGGCCCCTCGTTCACCGACGTCAAATACTTCGGTGACGGCGTGGGTATTGCCGTGCGTAAAGGTGACAAGGCTGACCTCGACAAGCTCAACGCTGCCATCGCCGCCATCCGCGCCAATGGCAAGTACAAGCAGATCCAGGACAAGTACTTCAACTTCGACATCTACGGCCAGTAACTGGCTGTAAGCGTCACCCGACAGATGGTGC
Organism: Pseudomonas sp. JC1203; assembly: GCF_056175065.1. Lineage (NCBI taxonomy): Bacteria > Pseudomonadati > Pseudomonadota > Gammaproteobacteria > Pseudomonadales > Pseudomonadaceae > Pseudomonas > Pseudomonas sp. JC1203. The sequence continues at coordinate 27,411 of NZ_JBWCAM010000006.1, read as the reverse complement.
AAGCCGCAGGCGCTGAGGCTTGCACCATTTTTTCATTTCCACGGTCGAGGAAATTTACATGTTAGAAGGCTACGGGGCAGTCATCCTCGATGGCACCTGGCTGACCTTGCAGTTGGCCCTGTCGTCGATGGCACTGGCCATTGCCCTGGGATTGATCGTCGTCGCACTGCGGCTGTCGCCGGTGCGTTGGCTGGCCTGGCTGGGGGCGACCTATTCCACGGTCATCCGCGGCATTCCCGACCTGGTGCTGATCCTGCTGATCTTCTTCGGCGGCCAGGACCTGCTCAACCGCGTCGCGCCCCTGCTGGGCTTCGACGACTATATCGACCTTGACCCAATGGCGGCCGGTATCGGCACGCTGGGCTTCATTTTCGGGGCGTACCTGTCGGAAACCTTCCGTGGTGCGTTCATGGCCATCCCCAAGGGGCAGGCCGAGGCTGGCCTTGCCTATGGCATGAACAGCCGCCAGGTGTTCTTCCGCGTGCTGGTGCCGCAGATGATCCGCCTGGCCATTCCAGGCTTCACCAACAACTGGCTGGTACTGGTCAAGGCCACGGCGCTGGTGTCGGTGGTGGGCCTGCAGGACATGATGTTCAAGGCCAAGGCCGCGGCGGACGCCACGCGCCAGCCGTTCACTTTCTTCCTGGCGGTGGCCGCGCTGTACCTGGTGATCACCAGCGTCTCGCTGCTGGCCCTGCGCTTCCTGGAAAAACGCTACTCGGCTGGCGTAAGGGTGGCTGAACTATGATTTTCGATTACAACGTGGTCTGGGAAAACCTGCCGCTGTACTTCAGCGGCGTGCTGGAAACCATCAAACTGTTGCTGCTGTCGCTGTTCTTCGGCCTGCTGGCGGCCTTGCCGCTGGGGCTGATGCGGGTGTCCAAGCGGCCGCTGGTGAACCTGCCGGCATGGCTGTACACCTACGTGATTCGTGGCACGCCGATGCTGGTGCAGTTGTTCCTGATCTACTACGGCCTGGCCCAGTTCGCCGTGGTGCGCGAGAGTATCTTCTGGCCGTGGCTGTCCAGCGCCACCTTCTGCGCCTGCCTGGCATTTGCCATCAATACCAGCGCCTACACCGCGGAAATCGTCGCCGGCAGCCTCAAGGCCACGCCCCATGGCGAGATCGAGGCGGCGCGGGCCATGGGCATGTCGCGCGTCAAGATGTACCGTCGCATCCTGCTGCCGTCGGCCCTGCGCCGGGCGCTGCCGCAGTACAGCAACGAAGTCATCATGATGCTGCAGACCACCAGCCTTGCGTCCATCGTCACCCTGATCGACATCACGGGGGCGGCACGCACAGTGAACGCGCAGTACTACCTGCCGTTCGAAGCCTATATCACCGCAGGCGTTTTCTACCTGTGCCTGACCTTTATCCTGGTTCGCCTGTTCAAGCTGGCCGAGCGCCGCTGGCTGGGCTACCTGGCACCACGCAAGGGCTGAAGACATGCAACGCATCGATCATCCATTGCCCTGGAGCACCCTGGGCAGCGAACGCCACCTGAGCGTGTTCCGCTTCGGCAGCGGCGAGCGCAAGGCCTACATCCAGGCCAGCCTGCACGCCGACGAATTGCCGGGCATGCGCACCGCCTGGGAACTGAAAAAGCGCCTGCTGGCGCTGGAAGAGGCCGGCCAGCTCAAGGGCGTCATCGAGCTGGTGCCGGTGGCCAACCCCATCGGCCTGGGCCAGCTGCTGCAGGGTGCCCACCAGGGGCGTTTCGAGTTCGGCAGCGGCAAGAACTTCAACCGCGATTTCCATGAGCTGAGCGAGCCGGTGGCTGCCGCGCTGGCTGGCCAGCTGGGTGACGATGCCCACGCCAACATTCGCCTGGTGCGCCAGGCCATGCGCGACACCCTGGCGGCGCTGCCGCCGGCGGCGAGCCAGTTGCAGGGCCTGCAACGCCTGCTGCTGAGCCATGCCTGCGATGCCGACGTGGTGCTGGACCTGCACTGCGACGCCGACGCCACGCTGCACATGTATGCGCTGCCCCAGCACTGGCCACAGTGGCGCTCGCTGGCCGCGCACCTGAACGTGCGCGTGGGCCTGCTGGCCGAAGACTCGGGCGGCAGTTCGTTCGACGAAGCCTGCTCGCTGCCATGGCTGCGCCTGTCCCGGTGTTTCCCCGATGCGCAGCTGCCACTGGCCTGCCTGGCCACCACCGTTGAGCTGGGCGGCCAGGCCGATACCGCGCGTGATGACGCCGAGCGCCATGCCGAAGGCATTCTGGCGTTCCTTGCCGAACAGGGGCTGATCGCCGGCGAGTGGCCGCCAGCCGCCAACGAACCGTGCGAAGGCATGCCCTTCGAAGGCACCGAATTGCTGTTTGCCCCGCACCCCGGCGTGGTCAGTTTCCTGCGCGCGCCCGGTGAATGGGTAGAGGCGGGCGACCCGCTGTTTGAAGTGATCGACCCGTTGGCCGATCGCGTTACCGTCGTGTGTGCCGGCACTGCCGGCGTGCTGTTTGCCATCGAACGACTGCGTTACGCCCAGCCGGGTTTCTGGCTGGCCAAGGTCGCCGGGCGCCAACCCCTTCGTCGCGGGCGCCTGCTCAACGACTGACTGTTTTGTGAGAACCGCTATGTACAAACTTGAAGTCCAGGACCTGCATAAACGCTACGGCAGTCATGAAGTGCTCAAGGGTGTGTCCCTGGCCGCCAAGGCCGGCGATGTCATCAGCATCATCGGCTCCAGCGGCTCGGGCAAGAGTACCTTCCTGCGTTGCATCAACCTGCTGGAGCAGCCGCACGCCGGCAAGATCCTGCTCAACAATGAAGAGCTGCAACTGGTGGCCAGCAAGGACGGCGCCCTCAAGGCCGCCGACCCCAAGCAGCTGCAGCGCATGCGCTCGCGGCTGTCCATGGTGTTCCAGCACTTCAACCTGTGGGCGCACATGACCGCCCTGGAAAACATCATCGAGGCGCCGGTGCACGTGCTGGGCGTGTCGAAGAAAGAGGCGCTGGAAAAAGCCGAGCACTACCTGAACAAGGTCGGCGTGGCGCACCGCAAGGACGCCTACCCGGGCCATATGTCCGGCGGCGAGCAGCAGCGCGTGGCCATCGCCCGTGCCCTGGCCATGGAGCCCGAGGTGATGCTGTTCGACGAACCTACCTCGGCATTGGACCCGGAACTGGTGGGCGACGTGTTGAAGGTAATGCAGGACCTGGCCCAGGAAGGCCGCACCATGGTGGTGGTCACCCACGAGATGGGCTTCGCCCGCGAGGTGTCCAACCAACTGGTGTTCCTGCACAAGGGCCTGGTGGAAGAGTCGGGCTGCCCGCGCGACGTGTTGGCCAACCCGAAATCCGAGCGCCTGCAGCAGTTCCTGTCCGGAAGCCTGAAGTAGTCGTCATTTGATACAAACGATGACTGCCACGTTGTTGTAGAAAGGGGCATGCTGCGCGTCCTGGCAGCATGTTCCTTCCACCCGCTCTGCCGAGCATTGATCCTGAACAGGTTTCGGACCGCACCCCATGACAGCCCAACGAATCGGTTTTCTCATCTGGCCGAGCACCAAGGCCCTGACCCTGGCGCTGGCTGAAGAGGCCCTGGATGTGGCCCAGAAGGTGCACCCGGAAGTGGCCTACGAGATGGTGTTCCTGCACGCCGAGCCTGCCCCCGAGGGCGGTTGGCAATTGCCGGGCGAGCCATGGGCGGGCCGCCTGGAAGGCTGTCAGAAACTGTTCCTGCTGGCCGACGAGCCACCGGCCGCGCTGGCGCCTGCGCTGGCCACTGCGCTCAAGCAGCTGGTGCGTTCGGGCTGCGTGATCGGCGGGCTGTCCGCAGGCGTCTACCCCATGGCCCAGGTCGGCCTGCTGGATGGCTACCGCGCCGCAGTGCACTGGCGCTGGCAGGATGATTTCACCGAGCGTTTCCCCAAGGTCATTGCCACCAGCCACCTGTTTGACTGGGACCGTGACCGCATGACCGCCTGTGGCGGCCTGTCGGTGCTCGACCTGCTGTTGGCGGTGCTGGCCCGCGACCACGGTGCCGAGCTTGCGGGCGCGGTGTCTGAAGAACTGGTAGTCGAGCGCATCCGCGAAGGCGGCGAACGCCAGCGCATCCCCCTGCAGAACCGCCTGGGTTCCAGCCACCCAAAGCTCACCCAGGCGGTGCTGCTGATGGAAGCCAACATCGAAGAGCCGCTGACCACCGACGAAATCGCCCAGCACGTGTGCGTGTCGCGCCGGCAGCTGGAGCGCATCTTCAAGCAGTACCTGAACCGGGTGCCGAGCCAGTATTACCTGGAACTGCGCCTGAACAAGGCGCGGCAGATGCTGATGCAGACCAGCAAGTCGATTATCCAGATCGGCTTGTCGTGCGGGTTCTCGTCGGGGCCGCATTTTTCCAGTGCCTACCGCAATTTCTTCGGCGCAACGCCACGCGAAGACCGCAACCAGCGCCGCAGCAGCAGCCCGTTCGAGCTGTCGTCGGTGCCTGCGGAGCGCGGGTAACCACCATCCCACAACGCCCGCAGACCCCGTAGCCGCTGCCGCCAGGCTGCGCTGGCCCTCAGCCACACTGAAAATCTCCAGCGTACTCAGGGGCCAGCGCAGCCTGACGGCAGCGGCTACGGATAGTGGTGAGGCTGGCGGGTGCATGCCTTGGTTTTTCTGGCGCTCTTGAGATCGAGCGCCGCCCGCGCGGCGCAACGCAGCCTGGCGGCAGCATCTACATTTGTTGCACCGTGCCATGGCCTGATGGATTGGCGTTGCCAGCCTTTTGCGCGCGGCATGGATCTTCGCGCGACCAAACCGTTGCCTGATGCAATAATATGTCGCATTACCGAAAACCCCCTGTTTTCACGGTTTGGCGCTGTAATAAGTTGTCGCTTGGCGACAAGGACAAGCGCTGGCCAGTCCTTACAATCCCCCCATCGCCCGCCATTACCAGGTGGGCGTTCCTCTTCAGGAGACTCCGATGTCCGTTGAGCATGCCCAGGTGCAACGCGCCGATTTCGACCAGGTGATGGTCCCCAACTACGCCCCGGCCGCCTTCATTCCCGTGCGCGGCGCAGGTTCGCGGGTGTGGGACCAGGCGGGTCGCGAACTGGTCGACTTCTCGGGCGGCATCGCCGTCAACGTGCTGGGCCACGCGCACCCGGCGCTGGTCAACGCGCTGACCGAGCAGGCCAACAAGGTCTGGCACGTGTCCAACGTGTTCACCAACGAGCCGGCCCTGCGCCTGGCCCACAAGCTGGTCGACGCCACCTTTGCCGACCGCGTGTTCTTCTGCAACTCCGGCGCCGAAGCCAACGAAGCTGCGTTCAAGCTGGCCCGCCGCGTGGCCCACGACAAGTTCGGCCCCGAGAAATACGAGATCATCGCCGCCACCAACAGCTTCCACGGCCGCACCCTGTTCACTGTGAGCGTTGGCGGCCAGCCGAAGTACTCCGACGGTTTCGGCCCGAAAATCACCGGCATCACCCACGTGCCGTACAACGACCTGGCCGCGCTGAAAGCCGCCGTCTCGGACAAGACCTGCGCCGTGGTGCTGGAGCCTATCCAGGGTGAAGGCGGCGTGCTGCCGGCGGACCTGGCCTACCTGCAAGGCGCCCGCGCGCTGTGCGACCAGCACAACGCACTGCTGGTGTTCGACGAAGTGCAGAGCGGCATGGGCCGCAGCGGCGAGCTGTTCGCCTACATGCACTACGGCGTCACCCCCGACATCCTGTCCAGCGCCAAGAGCCTGGGCGGCGGCTTCCCCATCGGCGCCATGCTGACCACCACCGAGCTGGCCAAGCACTTCGCCGTCGGCACCCACGGCACCACCTACGGCGGCAACCCGCTGGCGTGCGCCGTTGGCGAAGCAGTGATGGACGTGATCAACACCCCCGAAGTGCTGGCTGGCGTGAAGGCCAAGCACCAGCGTTTCAAGGCGCGCCTGGAGCAGATCGGCGAGCAGTACGGTGTGTTCACCCAGGTGCGTGGCCTGGGCCTGCTGATCGGCTGCGAGCTGAGCGAGGCCTGGAAAGGCAAGGCCAAGGATTTCTTCAACGCCGCCGAGCAGCACGACCTGATGATTCTGCAGGCCGGCCCGGACGTGGTGCGCTTTGCGCCTAGCCTGGTGATTGAAGACGCCGACATCGACGAAGGCCTGGACCGCTTCGAACGTGCCGTGCAACAACTGACCCAAGCCTGATTCCGGGCCGGTAAAGGCGGGCGTTGCGGCGCCCGCCGTTTTTTCCAAGCAATTCCAAGGAGTGACACCATGCTGGTAATGCGCCCCGCGCAAATGGCTGACCTGGCCGAGGTCCAACGCCTGGCCGCGGACAGCCCGATTGGTGTCACGTCCCTGCCGGACGATGCCGAGCGCCTGCGCGACAAGATCGCGGCGTCCGAGGCCTCGTTTGCCGCCGAGGTCAGCTTCAATGGCGAGGAAAGCTATTTCTTCGTCCTGGAAGACACCCAGACCCAGCGCCTCACGGGTTGCTCGGCCATCGTCGCGTCGGCGGGCTATTCCGAGCCTTTCTACAGTTTCCGTAATGAGACCTTCGTGCACGCCTCCCGCGAGCTGAAGATCCATAACAAGATTCACGTGCTGTCCCAGTGCCACGACCTGACCGGCAACAGCCTGCTCACCAGCTTCTACATGGTGCCGGAAATGGTCGGCAGCGCCTGGTCCGAGCTGACCTCGCGGGCACGCCTGCTGTTCATGGCCAACCACCCCGAGCGCTTCGCCGACTCGGTGGTGACCGAGATCGTCGGCTACAGCGACGACAACGGCGACTCGCCGTTCTGGGACGCCATCGGCCGCAACTTCTTCGACATCAACTACGCCGAGGCCGAGCGCCTGTGCGGCATCAAGAGCCGTACCTTCCTGGCCGAGCTGATGCCCCATTACCCGATCTACGTGCCGCTGCTGCCCGACGAAGCCCAGGAAGCCATGGGCCAGGTGCACCCGCGTGCGCAGATCACCTTCGACATCCTCATGCGCGAGGGTTTCGAGACCGACCACTACATCGACATCTTCGACGGCGGCCCGACGCTGCATGCGCGGGTCTCGGGCATTCGCTCCATCGCCCAGAGCCGTGTGGTGCCGGTCAAGCTCGACAGCGGCAACAGCGACGTGGTCAAGGGCGGGCGCCCCTACCTTGTGGCCAACGCCCAGCTGCAGGACTACCGCGCAGTGCTGCTGGAACTGGACTGGGTGCCCGGCAAGCCGGTGACCCTCAGCCTGGAAGCGGCCGAGGCACTGGGTGTGGGCGAGGGCGCCAGCGTGCGCCTGGTAGCGGTTTGATACCTGTCAATCACAGGTCGAGTTCTGCGGGTTGCCATCGCGGCCCGCGCAAGGAGAAAGCATGATCGTTCGTCCCGTACGCAGCAGCGATTTACCCGCGCTGATTGAGCTTGCGCGCAGCACCGGCACCGGCCTCACCACCTTGCCGGCCAACGAGGAGCGCCTGGCGCACCGCGTGGGCTGGGCCGAGAAGACCTTCCGGGGCGAAGCGGGGCGTGGCGACGCGGACTACCTGTTCGTGCTGGAAGACGATGACGGCAAAGTGGTGGGCATTTCCGCCATTGCCGGCGCCGTGGGGCTGCGCGAGCCCTGGTACAACTACCGGGTGGGCCTGACCGTCAGTGCATCGCAGGAACTGAACATCTACCGGGAAATTCCCACGCTGTTCCTGGCCAACGACCTGACCGGCAACTCCGAGCTGTGCTCGCTGTTCCTGCGCAGCGAATTCCGCACCGGCCTCAACGGCCGCCTGCTGTCCAAGGCGCGGTTGATGTTCATCGCCGAGTTCCCGCAGTTGTTCGGCAACAAGATCATCGCCGAAATGCGTGGCATGTCCGATGAAGCCGGGCGTTCGCCGTTCTGGGAAAGCCTGGGCCGGCACTTCTTCAAGATGGAATTCAGCCAGGCCGACTACCTCACCGGCGTCGGCAACAAGGCGTTCATCGCCGAACTGATGCCCAAGTTTCCGCTGTACACCTGCTTCCTGTCCGAGGCGGCGCGCAGCGTCATCGGCCGCGTGCACACCGACACCGAGCCGGCGCTGACCATGCTCAAGGCCGAAGGCTTCAGCTACCAGGGCTACGTCGACATTTTCGACGCCGGCCCGGCGGTGGAGTGCGAGACCGCGAAGATCCGCGCCGTGCATGACAGCGAGGCGCTGGTGCTGGCCGTCGGCACCCCGGGTGACGACGCCACGCCGTTCCTGATTCACAACCGCAAGCGCGAGGAGTGCCGCATTACCGCGGCCCCGGCACGCCTGGCGGCCGGCACCCTGGTGGTCGACCCGCTGACCGCCAAGCGCCTGCGCCTGAGCGCCGGCGACCAGGTGCGCGCTGTCAGCCTGGCGCCCCAGGCCCCACGGGAGGTGCGTAAATGAGCACGTTGTACTTTGGTGGCCAATGGCTGGCCGGCACGGGCGAAGCCCTGCAGTCCCTCAACCCGGTGAGCCAGGCCGTACTGTGGCAAGGCCGCGCGGCCAGTGCCGAGCAGGTCGACCAGGCGGTGTACGCTGCCCGCCAGGCGTTCGTGGGGTGGGCGTCGCGCACCCTGGATGAGCGCATCAACGTCATCGAGCGCTTCGCCGCCACCCTGAAGGAGCGCGCTGATGACATCGCCCGCTGCATCGGTGAGGAAACCGGCAAGCCGCTGTGGGAAGCCGCCACCGAAGTGACCAGCATGGTCAACAAGGTCGCCATCTCCATCCAGAGCTACCGCGAGCGCACCGGCGAGAAGAGCGGGCCACTGGCCGACGCCACCGCCGTGCTGCGCCACAAGCCCCACGGTGTGGTGGCGGTGTTTGGCCCCTACAATTTCCCCGGCCACCTGCCCAACGGCCATATCGTGCCGGCGCTGCTGGCCGGCAACGCGGTGCTGTTCAAGCCCAGCGAGCTGACGCCGAAAGTCGCCGAGCTCACCGTCAAGTGCTGGATCGACGCGGGCCTGCCGGCAGGCGTGCTCAGCCTGCTGCAGGGCGCCCGTGACACGGGGGTGGCGCTGGCTGCCCACGAGGGCATCGACGGGCTGTTCTTCACCGGCTCCAGCCGTACCGGCAATTCCCTGCACAGCCAGTTTGCCGGGCGCCCGGACAAGATCCTGGCCCTGGAAATGGGGGGCAACAACCCGCTGGTGGTCGAGCAGGTGCAGGATCTGGAAGCCGCGGTGTACACCATCATCCAGTCGGCGTTCATTTCCGCCGGCCAGCGCTGCACCTGCGCGCGCCGCCTGCTGGTGCCCGAAGGCGCCTGGGGTGACGCGCTGCTCAGCCGCCTGGTGGCCGTGGCCGGCAACCTGGTGGTGGGCGCGTACGACCAGCAGCCCGCGCCGTTCATGGGTTCGGTGGTGTCGCTGGGCGCTGCCCAGGCGCTGCTCGACGCCCAGGCGCAGTTGCTGGCCAAGGGCGCCACGGCGCTGTTGTCCATGACCCAGCCGCAAGCCAATGCCGCGCTGCTGACCGCCGGCATCCTCGATGTGACTGCCGTGCAGGATCGCCCGGACGAAGAGTGGTTCGGGCCGCTGCTGCAGGTGATCCGCTACGCTGGGTTCGAGCAGGCCATCGCCGAGGCCAACAACACCCAGTACGGCCTGGCCGCCGGGCTGTTGTCCGACTCCGAGGCGCGCTACCGGCAGTTCTGGCTGCAAAGCCGCGCCGGCATCGTCAATTGGAACAAGCAGCTCACCGGCGCCGCCAGCAGCGCGCCGTTCGGTGGCGTCGGCGCTTCGGGCAACCACCGCGCCAGTGCCTATTACGCGGCCGACTATTGCGCCTACCCGGTGGCGTCGCTGGAAGCGCCCACCGTCAGCCTGCCCGCCAGCCTGACCCCGGGCGTGAAGCTGTGAGCAACTGCATAACAACGAGATCCATGGAGCCTGGCCGATGAAAGCCTATGAAGTGAACTTTGACGGTCTGGTAGGCCCGACCCACAACTACGGTGGGTTGTCCTACGGCAACGTTGCCTCGCAGAGCAATAGCCAGCAGGCGTCCAACCCGCGTGAAGCGGCGCGCCAGGGCCTGGCGAAAATGAAGGCGCTGATGGAAATGGGCTTCGTCCAGGGCGTGCTCGCGCCCCAAGAGCGCCCGGACGTGGCGGCCCTGCGCGCGCTGGGCTTTGCCGGCAGCGACGCCCAGGTCATCGAGCGTGCCGCCCGTGAGGCCATGCCGTTGCTGGTGGCCAGCTGCTCGGCGTCGAGCATGTGGGTGGCCAACGCCGCCACGGTCAGCCCCAGCGCCGACACCGCCGATGGCCGCGTGCACTTCACCGCCGCCAACCTCAACTGCAAGTACCACCGCAGCGTCGAGCACCCCACCACCAGCCGGGTGCTGGGGGCGATGTTCGCCGATGACCGCCACTTTGCCCATCACGCCGCCTTGCCTGCCGTTGGTCAGTTCGGCGACGAAGGCGCGGCCAACCACACGCGTTTCTGCCGCAGCTATGGCGAGCCGGGCGTGGAATTCTTTGTGTTCGGCCGCAGCGCCTTCGATGCGCGCTACCCGGCGCCGCAGAAATACCCGGCACGGCAGACGCTAGAGGCCTCCCAGGCTGTCGCGCGGCTGCATGGCCTGAGCGAGGAGGGCGTGGTCTTCGCCCAGCAGAACCCGGCGGTAATCGACCAGGGCGTGTTCCACAACGATGTGATTGCGGTGGGCAACGGCGAGTTGCTGTTCCATCACGAGGACGCCTTCCTGGACACCGCGCCGATGCTGGCGCAACTGCAGGCTAAACTGGCGAAACGGGGCGGCAACTTCCAGGCGGTGTGCGTGCCGCGCAACGAGGTGTCGGTGGAGGACGCGGTGCGTTCCTACCTGTTCAATAGCCAGCTGCTGTCGCGCGCCGATGGCGCCATGCTGTTGATCGTGCCGGAAGAGTGCCGCGCCAACGAGCGTGTATGGAATTACCTGCAGCGCCTGACCGCCCAGGGCGGCCCGGTTGCCGAGGTCAAGGTGTTCGACCTCAAGCAGAGCATGCAGAACGGCGGTGGCCCGGCGTGCCTGCGCTTGCGCGTGGCGCTCAACGAAACCGAGCTGGCCGCGGTGAACCCTGGCGTGATCATGACCGCGCCGTTGTACGACACACTCACCCAATGGGTGGACCGCCACTACCGCGATCGCCTCGGCGAGGCGGACCTGGCCGACCCGCAATTGCTGCTGGAGTGTCGCACGGCATTGGATGAACTGACGCAAATCCTTAAACTGGGCTCGGTTTACCCATTCCAACTTCAACCTTGAGAGATTTTTCCCATGTCCGACGCCCTGCGGCTGATTCTTGAAGACACCGACGGTACCCAGCTGGAAACCTCCTGCACCCGTCTTGCCGTGGTTTGGCAAGGCAAGGAGCTGTGGATTCAGCAGGACGGCCGCGGCCAGCTGCTGATCGGCGTTGACGTAGAGGAAGGCGATGCCGAATACGCCAACCTGCTGCTGCGCCCACTGGCCACCAACCTGGTCAGCCTGCAACTGGAAATGGAACCGGCCGACGCCGGTGAAGACGACGACCATGTGCATGGTCCGGACTGCAACCACTAAGGACCGAAGCCTATGCTCGCCCTCGGCAAGCTGCTTGAATTGACCCTCGCCGGCCGTGAGCCGGCAGAGAAAACTCAGCTGACGGTCGAAGGCGTGCGCATGCGCTGGCTCGGCGAGGGGGCCCTTGAGGTCCGCCCGCCGGAAGCCCGCGACAACGGCCTGGACCTGCTGTTGTCGGCGGGCATCCACGGTAACGAAACAGCGCCCATCGAGCTGCTCGATGGCCTGTTGCATGACATTGCACGCGGCACCTTGAAGCCGCGCGCGCGCATTCTTTTCCTGTTCGGCAACCCCGAAGCGATCCGTCGCGGCGAGCGTTACCTGGAACAGGACGTCAACCGCCTGTTCAACGGCCGCCACGAGCTGTCCAGTGGCCCCGAGGCCCTGCGCGCCTGCGAGCTGGAGCGGCTGGCGGCGACATTCTTCAGCCTGCCTGGGCGCACGCGCCTGCACTACGACCTGCACACCGCCATTCGCGGCTCGAAGATCGAGCAGTTTGCCTTGTACCCGTTCAAGGACGGCCGCGAGCACTCATCGCGCGAGCTGGCGCGCCTGGAGGCGGCCGGCATGGAAGCGGTGCTGCTGCAGAGCAAGACCTCCATCACCTTCACCGCCTACACCTACGAGCAACTGGAGGCCGAGGCCTTCACGCTAGAACTGGGCAAGGCGCGGCCGTTCGGGCACAACCAGCAGGTGAACCTGACACTGCTGGAAACCCGCTTGAAGCACATCATCGAAGGTGACGAGCCCGAGGTGGGCGAGCCGAAGGCATTGAAGGTATTCCGCGTGGCCCGTGAAGTGATCAAGCACAGCGATGCCTTCCGCCTGCACTTGCCGGCCGATGTCGAGAATTTTTCCGAGTTGCCCCAGGGCTACCTGCTGGCCGAAGACCTGGCCGAGTGCCGCTGGATCGTGGAGGAGGAGGGTGCGCGCATCATTTTCCCCAACCCGAAGGTCAAGAACGGCCTGCGTGCCGGTATTCTGATAGTCCCTGCCTGACCTGTAACCGCTGCCTTCAGACCTTCAGCGTACAAAAAGGCCAGCGCAGCCTGGCGGCAGCGGCTACGGGAATTGCGTCGTAGCCGCTGCCGAAGGCTGCGCTGGCCCTTCAAACCGATAGAAAGCTATCAGGCAACCTTGTGCTGTGCAGTCAGGCGGCGCAGCGCGCGTACTTTCTGCAGGGTGTCGGCGCAGGTGTTCGCCGCTTCGTGGCCCTTGTGCAGGAAGTGCTTGAAGAAGTAGTCGTGATGTTCCTGGCCGTGGAAGTTGTGCGGGGTCAGCGATACCGAGAACACCGGTACTTCGGTTTCCAACTGCACTTGCATCAGCGCGTCGACCACGGTGGCGGCGACGAAGTCGTGACGGTAGATACCGCCGTCCACGACCAGTGCGGCGCCGACGATGCCGGCATAACGGCCGGTCTTGGCCAGCAGCTTGGCGTGCAACGGAATTTCAAAGGCGCCGCCTACTTCATAGACGTCGATGTCGCTTTCCTGGTAGCCCAGCTGGGTAATCTGCTCGACAAAACCGATACGGGCCTGGTCGACGATATCCTTGTGCCAGCAGGCCTGGATAAAGGCGATACGCTCGTTTGCGTGGCTTTTGCTGTCGATTGCGGTGGGTTGCATCTACGTTGACTCCTGTTTGTATGAAAAACAGGGCAGTTGGATCGAATGGGATTCAAGGGTACGCGGCATGCCGTCGGCCCTTGTGTACCAATCCCGTTCTCTCTTCATCCGGACTATGACCGTCGGCCCCGGGATCACACCGGGTCTGCTGACCTTGCCAGGCTTGCACCTGCCAAGCGCTCGCGGGCTAGACGCATTGCGCGCCATTACCGCCGGTGGGGAATCGCACCCCGCCCTGAGAACGTTGCCGCCCATTGGTAGGCGGCAAACGATTTTTAACATACTTTTTTGCACTGTGCATCGTCTGCGCGCTAACGATTTAGTCGTAGACGACACTAATCCCCGTCGCAGTGGCCACGGGGGCGTGCGTGTTTTTTTTTCGCGAATTAACCGTATATTGACAAGCTGAGCACTGTATATAATACGGCCCTTTGCCGTCGAAACGTCCGCGGACGTTACGCACTGGCCTATGGCCGCAGCCTGTCGTGGAAGAACCTAATGAAAAGCGCAGAAATCCGTGAAGCCTTCCTTCGCTTCTTCGAAGAGCAAGGCCACACCCGTGTAGCCTCCAGCTCCTTGATCCCGGGCAATGACCCAACCCTGCTGTTCACCAACGCGGGCATGAACCAGTTCAAGGATTGTTTCCTGGGCCAGGAAAAGCGCGCGTATACCCGTGCAGTCAGCAGCCAGAAATGCGTGCGTGCCGGCGGCAAGCACAATGACCTGGAAAACGTTGGCTACACCGCTCGTCACCACACTTTCTTCGAAATGCTGGGCAACTTCAGCTTCGGTGACTACTTCAAGCGCGATGCCATCACCTACGCCTGGACCTTCCTGACTTCGCCGCAGTGGCTGAACCTGCCCAAGGAAAAGCTCTGGGTAACGGTCTACGCCAGCGATGACGAAGCCTACGATATCTGGACCAAGGAAGTCGGCGTGCCGGCCGAGCGCATGGTGCGCATCGGCGACAACAAGGGCGCCCCGTACGCCTCCGACAACTTCTGGACCATGGGTGACACCGGCCCGTGCGGCCCGTGCACCGAGATCTTCTTCGACCACGGCGCCGACATCTGGGGCGGCCCACCCGGCTCGCCGGAAGAAGACGGCGACCGCTACATCGAGATCTGGAACAACGTCTTCATGCAGTTCAACCGCACCGCCGACGGCGTGCTGCACCCGCTGCCAGCGCCGTCGGTGGACACCGGCATGGGCCTGGAGCGCATCAGCGCCGTGCTGCAGCACGTGCACTCGAACTACGAGATCGACCTGTTCCAGAGCCTGCTGGCCGCTTCCGCCCAGGCCATTGGTTGCAGCAACGACAACCAGCCTTCGCTGAAAGTGGTGGCTGACCACATCCGTTCCTGCGGCTTCCTGATTGCCGACGGCGTGCTGCCGTCCAACGAAGGCCGCGGCTACGTGCTGCGTCGCATCATTCGTCGCGCCTGCCGCCACGGCAACAAGCTGGGCGCCAAGGGCAGTTTCTTCTACCAGATCGTCGCGGCCCTGGCGGCCGAGATGGGCGAAGCCTTCCCTGAACTCAAGGCCCAGCAGGCGCACATCGAGCGCGTGCTGAAAGCCGAGGAAGAGCAGTTCGCCAAGACCCTGGAGCAGGGCCTGAAAATTCTCGAAGCCGACCTGGCCGAGCTGAAAGGCAACGTGGTCCCGGGCGACGTGGTGTTCAAGCTGTACGACACCTACGGCTTCCCGATGGACCTGACCGGCGACATCGCCCGTGAGCGCAACCTGACCCTGGACGAAGCCGGCTTCGAAAAGGAAATGGAAGCCCAGCGCGTGCGTGCCCGTTCCGCCAGCTCGTTCGGCATGGACTACAACGCCCTGGTCAAGGTCGACGTACCGACCGTGTTCACTGGCTACAACAGCACCCAGTCCAGCGCCAAGGTCGTCGCCCTGTACAAGGAAGGCGTCTCGGTGCAGCAGCTGGCCGAAGGCGAGGAAGGCGTGGTCATCCTCGACCAGACCCCGTTCTACGGCGAGTCCGGCGGCCAGGTGGGTGACCGTGGCTACCTGCTGGCCGGCAATGGCCGCTTCGATGTGCGTGACACCACCAAGACCGGCGGCGCGTTCCTGCACCACGGCGTGGTTTCGCTGGGCAACCTGAGCGTCGGCACCGAGCTGACCGCCCAGGTGGACAGCGACATGCAGCACGCCACCTCGCTGAACCACTCTGCTACCCACTTGCTGCACGCGGCCCTGCGCCAGGTGCTGGGCGAGCACGTGCAGCAGAAAGGCTCGCTGGTGGACAGCCAGCGCCTGCGCTTCGACTTCAGCCACTTCGAGGCCATCAAGCCTGAGCAGATCAAGGCGCTGGAAGACATCGTCAACGCCGAGATCCGCAAGAACAGCGCGGTGGAAACCGTGGAAACCGACATCGACACCGCTCGTGCCAAGGGCGCCATGGCGCTGTTTGGCGAGAAATACGGTGACCAGGTGCGCGTGCTGAGCATGGGCGGCGACTTCTCCGTCGAGCTGTGTGGTGGCATTCACGCCAACCGTACCGGCGACATCGCCCTGTTCAAGATCATCAGCGAAGGTGGCGTGGCCTCGGGCGTGCGCCGTATCGAAGGCGTCACCGGTGCCGCCGCACTGGCTTACCTGAACGCTGCGGAAGAGCAGCTCAAGGAAGCCGCGCAGCTGGTCAAGGGCAGCCGCGACAACCTGATCGACAAGTTGTCGGCCGTGCTGGAGCGCAACCGCCAGCTGGAAAAACAACTGGAACAACTGCAAGCCAAGGCCGCCAGCGCGGCCGGTGACGACCTGTCGGCCTCGGCCGTGGACGTCAAGGGCGTTAAAGTCCTGGCGGCACGCCTGGACGGCATGGACGGCAAGGCGCTGCTGGCGCTGGTCGACCAGCTGAAGAACAAGCTGGGCGAGGGCGTGATCCTGCTCGGTGGCGTGCACGAGGAAAAAGTGGTGCTGGTGGCCGGCGTCACCAAGGAACTGACTTCGAAACTGAAGGCCGGTGACCTGATGAAGCAGGCTGCCGCGGCAGTCGGCGGCAAGGGCGGCGGCCGTCCGGACATGGCCCAGGGTGGCGGCGTCGATGCCGGCGCGCTGGACGCAGCCCTGGCCCTGACCGTGCCGTTCGTCGAACAAGGTCTCTGATTCATCCTCGCGGGTACCTGTTGTCTAGTAGCAGGTTTCCGCGTTGTAGCGTTTGAATGTTTAATGGGCGCCCTTCACGGGCTGAGGCGGCTTTGAAATGGCTTTGATCGTACAAAAATTCGGAGGCACCTCCGTCGGCACCGTCGAGCGTATCGAGCAGGTAGCCGAGAAGGTTAAGAAATTCCGCGAAGCCGGCGACGACCTGGTGGTTGTACTGTCTGCCATGAGCGGCGAGACCAATCGCCTGATCGAACTGGCCAAACAGGCCAGCGGCGGCGACCAGCCGGTCCCGCGCGAGCTGGACGTGATCGTTTCCACCGGTGAGCAGGTCACCATTGCCTTGCTGGCCATGGCGCTGATCAAGCGCGGCGTGCCGGCGGTATCCTATACCGGCAACCAGGTGCGCATTCTCACTGACAGCTCGCACACCAAGGCGCGTATCCTGCAGATCGACGACCAGAAGATCCGTTCCGACCTCAAGGCCGGCCGTGTCGTGGTCGTGGCAGGCTTCCAGGGTGTGGACGAGCAGGGCAACATCACTACCCTGGGCCGTGGCGGCTCCGACACCACCGGTGTCGCGCTGGCAGCTGCGCTGAAGGCCGATGAGTGCCAGATCTACACCGACGTCGATGGTGTGTACACCACCGACCCGCGCGTGGTGTCCACGGCCCAGCGCCTGGACAAGATCACCTTTGAAGAGATGCTGGAAATGGCCAGCCTCGGTTCCAAGGTGCTGCAGATCCGCGCGGTCGAGTTCGCCGGCAAGTACAACGTCCCGCTGCGCGTGCTGCACAGCTTCCAGGAGGGTCCGGGCACCCTCATTACTATCGATGAAGAGGAATCCATGGAACAGCCGATCATTTCCGGCATCGCCTTCAACCGCGATGAAGCCAAGCTGACCATCCGTGGCGTACCGGATACCCCGGGCGTGGCGTTCAAGATCCTGGGCCCCATCAGCGGCGCCAACATTGAAGTGGACATGATCGTGCAGAATGTTTCGCACGATAACACCACCGACTTCACCTTCACCGTGCACCGCAACGACTACCAGTCGGCGCTGCAGGTGCTGGAAAACACCGCCAGCGAAATCGGCGCGCGCCAGGTCATCGGCGACACCAAGATCGCCAAGGTGTCCATCGTCGGCGTCGGCATGCGTTCGCACGCCGGTGTTGCCAGCCGCATGTTCGAAGCGCTGGCCAAGGAGAGCATCAACATCCAGATGATCTCCACCTCCGAAATCAAGGTTTCGGTAGTGATCGAAGAGAAGTACCTGGAACTGGCGGTGCGCGCCCTGCACACCGCTTTCGAGCTGGACGCTGCCCGCCAGGGCGAGTAACCCGTTCAGTACAAGAGGCGCGGCTTAGCCGCGCCTTTTGCTTTTTTGCAGATTGTGTTTGTTCCCACTGCGGTGGGTGAGGAGAGAAGTAATGCTGATTCTGACTCGTCGGTGCGCGGAAAGCCTGGTGATTGGTGATGGTGAGATCACCGTGACCGTGCTCGGCGTCAAGGGCAACCAGGTGCGTATCGGCGTCAACGCCCCGAAAGAGGTGGCTGTACACCGCGAGGAAATCTACCTGCGGATCAAGGAAGAGCAGGCCGAGGAACCAAGTGCTTAATTAATTTAGGTTTTTTTGAAAAAAGTGCTTGCGTCAAAAAGGGGCTATCGATAATATACGCCCCGTGTTGCGGAGAGCTGGCCGAGTGGCCGAAGGCGCTCCCCTGCTAAGGGAGTACACCTCAAAAGGGTGTCGGGGGTTCGAATCCCCCGTTCTCCGCCATTATTTCTTTAGGGCGTTGAAAGCTGGCTTTTTAGGTAAGTTGTTGAAATTACTGAAAAAAGTGCTTTACAAAAAGTTTCAACGAACTATGATGCGCGGCAACATATGCACTCGTAGCTCAGCTGGATAGAGTACTCGGCTACGAACCGAGCGGTCACAGGTTCGAATCCTGTCGAGTGCACCATTTAAGAAGATTGTTTCGGTAACGAAAGAGCCTTCTTGCAACAACCAGAGGTGATCTGGTCCATCAAGTACCATTGTGCACTCGTAGCTCAGCTGGATAGAGTACTCGGCTACGAACCGAGCGGTCACAGGTTCGAATCCTGTCGAGTGCACCATTTTACGAAGGTTGTTTCGGTTAACGAAAGAGCCTTCAGCTTCAACCAGAGGTGATCTGGTCTACCAAGCACCAACCCTGCACTCGTAGCTCAGCTGGATAGAGTACTCGGCTACGAACCGAGCGGTCACAGGTTCGAATCCTGTCGAGTGCACCATACAAGTGAAAGCCCGCCTTCTTCTGAAGGCGGGCTTTTTGCTTTCTGGGAGCGGGCTCTGCCCGCGAAGGTATTGCTGCATAGCACCTGCTAAACCGCAGTGCTCTCTTCGCGGGCAGAGCCCACTCCCGCGTAGCAGCGGCCCCAGGCCGCGTCCCAGGCGCCGCCGATCAAGGTGCCTCACTCATTCGCCTCATCTCGTCATCCAGGCCCTTGCGCTCCGTCCGCTCCTTGGCAGCCGAACGCTCGCTCTGGCTGCTCAAATGCGGGTGGTAGGCCTGCTGCAGGCTCTGCAGCGTCCCTGGCGGGCATTGCTGGGTGGTGAACGTCAGGTGCCCATCCTCATCCTCGCAACGCGACACGGTCTGTGCCAGTGCACCCAGGGCAGGGCACAGCAGCAGCCCCGCCAGTAGCCAACGCTTGGTTTGCATCGAACGTCCTCCATGACTATGCGGTCCAAAGCGTAACGGCAATTGCGCTGCCTGGGGCTGTGATTTCTTTTCCATATGCGTCGTCGTAGTTCCCGGTACTCGAACCGCGCCCAGATTTCGCGCGCAAGCATTTGTTCTTGCCAGATTTTTTCGCGTTAAAAGCCGGCAGCCGGTGTATCATTGCGCCCGTCAGCCCCGCCGGGGCTTTGGACTATTTCCATGGACTTACCCAGTAGTTACTCAATAGCTCGCTACACCAATCAAGAATCGACCGATTGAACCTCTGGCGTGCTCCGCTGCTGGGGGTGGAGTTCGCCTATGACCGAAGTAGAAGTTAAAAAGCCGCAGGACAGCCTGCAGGACCGCCTGGCCCAGGTGGTCGATTTGCTGCAGCGCCAGCGCGTGGTCGAAGACCTGACGCACCGTCAGGAAGGCCAGCACGCCGATCTGGTCGAAAACCTGGTTCACCGGCAGAACCTGGTCGAGCTGCAACGCAAGCTCGATGACCTGCACTCCGCCGACGTCGCCTACATCCTCGAAGCCTTGCCCCTGGAAGACCGCCTGACGGTCTGGCAGCTGGTCAAGGTGGAGCGCGATGGCGACATCCTCCTGGAAGTATCCGACTCGGTGCGCGAGACCCTGATCGCCGACATGGACGATCACGAGCTGCTGGCCGCCGCCAAGGAGATGGACGCCGACGAACTCGCCGACCTTGCCCCCGAACTGCCCCGCGATGTAGTGCACGAGCTGATGGAAAGCCTCGATGCGCAGCAGCGTGAGCGCGTGCGTTCGGCGTTGAGCTACGACGAGGAGCAGGTGGGTGCGCTGATGGACTTCGAGATGGTCACCATCCGCGAAGACGTCAGCCTGGAAGTGGTGCTGCGTTACCTGCGCCGCCTGAAGGAATTGCCCGGCCACACCGACAAGCTGTTCGTGGTCGACCACGACGGCGTGCTCAAGGGTGTGCTGCCCATCAAGCGCCTGCTGGTCAACGACCCGGAGAAGCAGGTGGCGGAAGTCATGGCCAACGACCCCGTGTCGTTCCACCCTGACGAGGACGCCTACGACGCCGCCCAGGCGTTCGAGCGCTATGACCTGATCTCGGCGCCCGTGGTGGACAAGAACGCCCGCCTGATCGGCCGCCTGACCATCGACGAGATGGTCGACCTGATTCGTGAGGAGAGCGAGACTGAAGTCCTCAACATGGCCGGTTTGCGCGAAGAAGAAGACATCTTTGCCTCGGTATGGCGCTCACTGCGCAACCGCTGGTCGTGGCTGGCCATCAACCTGATCACCGCCTTCGTCGCCTCGCGGGTGATCGGCCTGTTCGAAGGCTCCATCGAACGCCTGGTGGCCCTGGCCGCGCTGATGCCCATCGTTGCCGGCATCGGTGGCAACTCCGGCAACCAGACCATCACCATGATCGTGCGCGCCATGGCGCTGGACCAGGTGAGCCCGGGCAACAGCAACACCACGCGCCTGCTGCGCAAGGAACTGGCAGTGTCGTTGATCAACGGCATCGTCTGGGGCGGGGTGATCGGCGTGGTGGCCTACCTGCTCTATGGCAGTTGGTCACTGGGCGTGGTGATGACTGCGGCCATGACCCTCAACCTGCTGCTGGCGGCCTTCATGGGCGTCATAATCCCCATGACCCTGGCCAGGTTCGGCCGCGACCCGGCCATGGGCTCCAGCGTGATGATCACCGCCATGACCGACAGCGGCGGCTTCTTCATCTTCCTGGGCCTTGCCACCCTGTTCCTGATGTAGGCCAAACCAGCGCCCACAAAAAAGCCAGCTTTCGCTGGCTTTTTTCATGGGCTTTTGGCGAGCGCTCACGAGGCGTCGGCAGTGGCCTCGGCGTTGTGGTCGATCAGCGACACCAGCGCGTTCTGCTGGCGGTGCGACAGTTGGCGGAAGCGTTGCAGCAGTTCACGCTCGTGCAGCGACAGCTCCGGGCTGTCCAGGCGCATGCTCAGCTCTTCGCCCAGGGCGCCTTCCTGAATCAGGCTCTGTTCCAGGCGGGCGATGATTTCCGAGTTCATGCTACGGTGATGATTACGAGCTACCTCTGCAATGCGCTCACGCATTCCATCGGGAAGGCGTACGACGAATTTGTCAGCCGTACGGCTGGAGTAAATAGCCTGTTTCATTGGGCGCATATATTTGACCGTTTAGTTCAGGGGGAGCGGTTCTCGAAATTAGCCGCACGATGTGTTTACGACAGTCGATACAGCAAAAGTTCAACCTGAATTGTGAAAGAGGCTTCTATGATGCCTCATATTCGCCATTTCATTGGCGCCAATTCTGTGACAAATATTGAACTGAATAAGGGCTTTTTGCCAGCACCAATTGTCGAAAATGAGCACTGGTTGGAAAATCCCCGTTCGCCTATCGACCGCTCGGTTTTCGTCCTGCTATCTCAAGAGGTGCTCTGGCTCGTCCCGTACAACCTGTGCACAATGACGCGCGAGCTACCCTATGATTCAGCATAGTGGCATTTTGGCAGGTTGCCAGCATGCTGCCATATAGAGCGATGAGATGTCGGGACGTTTGATCTACCTGATGGGGCCTTCCGGGGCCGGCAAGGACAGTGTCATCGATGCGGCGCGCGGCGCCTTGCAGCAAGCTGACGTGCACGTGGTGCGGCGCACCATCACCCGGTCCGCGGAGGCCGTGGGTGAGCACGCCATTGGTGTCAGCCCGGAAACCTTCGCGCACCTGCGCGCGGCGGGCGAGTTTGCCATGAATTGGCAGGCCAACGGTTTGCAATATGGTATCGGCCGTGACATCAATGCGCGCCTTGCCAGTGGCCAGCACGTACTGGTCAACGGTTCCCGCGCCTGGCTGCCCCAGGCCCTGCAGCTCTACCCCGACCTGGTGCCGGTGCTGATCACCGTCGACAGCACCGTGCTGCGCCAGCGCCTGCAGGCCCGTGGCCGCGAAACAGAGGCGCAGATCGAAGAGCGCCTGGCGCGCAACGACCGCTTGCAGGCAGAACCCGGGCAATGGGAGGAGGGGAGTGTGCGCATCGAAGCGCTGGACAATTCCACCGACCTTGCGTCAGCGGTGCAGCGCCTGATGGCGCTGCTGGCCCGTCACGGCATCAGCGCAGCGACGGATCGAACTTGATCTTGCGGCCGCGCAGCAGCGCCAGCAGCAACAGCGCGGTCGACACCCCGCTGGTAATGCCCAGCACCGCGCTGGCTTGACCAGCGTCCGGTGGCAGCGTAACCGCGGCCAGGAAACTGGTGAGGGCAATCAGAAAAAAGGCCCATGCGCTTTTCGACATGTGCTGCTCCTTCAAAAGGTATAGCGGTCAGTATGGATCACCGGTGCTGATTCGCCCTGTTCCTGTTGCGACGTCAGTACCGACATCCCTCTGTGCGGTTTCATGTCTGCCAGCTGTGCGGCCGGCCGGGCCATGAAATGTTCCGCCTGGACATGCACCAGGGCGGCATCCGGTTGCTGCTCGTCATGAAAATGGAACGCCACCAGGGCGACCAGGGCCAAAGCATTGAGGGCAAAGAGGGTGCTGTTCATGGGGCTTGTCTCCGCAGAGTGAAGGGCTGCCTGGCCACTTTTTATGGAAGTGAATACAGCAGGCGCCGTGCCAACTCTGATGCGCGGATAAAACCCAGCATTTTCAGTAGTTTACAGTGTTTTCAAGGCAGTGGCAGATTGCAATCTGCAAGATGGCATTCTGGCAGCCTTGCAAAATGCACGGTCGCCGCGGGCCCCTGTTCCAGAGGGCTTGCGCCTTGCTGCGAAAAAGTTCCCTCGGCGTTGACCTTGCCTACAGGCAAAAAGGCCACGGATGACATGACAAATGCGGGGCGGGTGGTTACCATGCTCGCCGTCCATCGTGCTGCGGGTTCCTCGCAGCGCTCAGAAAGGTCTCAGTAGCTCAATTGGATAGAGCATCCCCCTCCTAAGGGGAAGGTTGGCAGTTCGAACCTGCCCTGGGACACCATATTGCTCGGCCCGCCAAGCTCGCCTGTCCTTCCTGGGCAGACATGGTGCGGCATCCTTTAGAACCCCTGCTACGCGTTGCTCGAAACCGACCCATCCCGGGTTAGAGATCAGGTTCGTAACAGCGATCTTGACGATATTGAGTAACCCTGGCGTCCTGCATATCGCATCATTTAAGAACGCTGCCTTTCGGGTAAAAGTGAGAGGTATCTGTCAATGCCAGATCATCCACAACCGCCCCAGCCATCTCATTCAAATAAACCGCAGCCCAAGCCAAATGCGCACCACCATCCCCCATCGCACTATCCAGCATCAGCTTGCTGGCACAATCACGCAAATGAGCGCTGTACTCCAACGCTGCTTGAACCGGAACATCGGGATTAACGCTGAATAACTTATGCCGCCCCTCATCGCCGCAGTTCGCAAACGAGGTTGTGCCAAGGGTGGTGTGTTGGTCGATTTCGTTCATGGGTGAATCTCCAGTGTTTACCAAGAGACCCATCACGTATCTGCCGCCAAGCAGAATAGGGTGACGGGTTACGCGAGGTTGGCGGACCGGAACACTGGGACCGGCACTCCCGAGGGAGTCCAAGCGCAACCCGCCATAACACAATGTCGCGGGCACAAAAAAAGCGCCTGCAACAGGATATGCGCGGCGCATCGCGCCATCATAGCCAAGCGCACCCGTATCCAGGGTGCTGCTTCGGGCTGCACTTTACGGTTGCCAGATGCCAGAAATACGCCAGGAGTACAAATGTACTCCTGGCGTATTTCCTCTATATATAGACCCGCCCCTGCGCCATAACGCCCCGCTAAATCCCCAACACCAACCGCCCCGACCGACTCCGCGAACAGCACAGCGCCATCTGGTCATTCAACGCCTTCTCCCCATCACTCAACACGCTATCGCGATGGCACGGCGTGCCGTTCACTACCCGCGTCAGGCACGCCCCACAAAAGCCCTGCTCACACGACACCGGCACTTCAACCCCAGCCGCCATCAACGCTTGGGCGATGGATTGTTCTGCCGGTACCTGCACCACCTGGCCCGTGGAATTGACCTGCACTTCGAATGCGTCGCCGACAGCCGTCTGGGCGGCCATGGGAGCGAACGCCTCCTGATGGATATGCGTCGCTGGCCAGCCCAATTCCTGCGCACGCTCGATCATGTGGCGCATGAAGGCTTCCGGGCCGCACAGGTATAGATGTGCGTTGGGGCCGGGTTGCAGGAGGTCGTCCGGCAAGTGCCGCCGTGGGCTCCGGTCCTGGTCACTGTGTTGCAGGTGCACTCGCTCTGCGCCGAACTGCGTTTCCAGCCGCTCGGCGTAGGCTGCTTCGGTGCGGGTGCGGGTGTAGTAGTGCAGGCTGAACGATTGTTGCTGTTCCTTTAATGCACTGGCCATGGACAGCAGCGGCGTGATGCCGATGCCGGCGGCTACCAGCACGTGGTGGTCGGCGGGCTGCAGGGCGAACAGGTTGCGCGGAGTGGAGATATCCAGTTGGGCGCCAACGGCCAGCACTTGATGGATGAACCGGGAACCGCCCCGCGACTCGGGTTCGCTTTTCACACACAGTTCGTAGTGGTCCAGGCGGGAGGGCGCGCTGGCGATCGAGTACTGGCGGGTGAGGGCGCCGGGCAGGAATACGTCGATGTGCGCGCCGGCAGCGAAGGCTGGCAGTGCCTGGCCGGGCAGCGGCTCCAGGCGTATGGCCAGGTTGCCCGCGCCCTCGGCGGCCAGTGCGGCGACTGTTACGGTGAGGCGGTTCATGGCGTGCCCTCAATACAGGAAGAACTGGCTCAGGCCCTGGTTGCGCAAGCCCTTGCGGTAGGCGATGGAGCTCATGTCCGCCGGGATGTGCACTTCCAGCATCGGGTCCAGCGGCAGGCGCTCGGGTTTCTGCGACTCGACGATCAGGCGGTCTTCTTCGAACACTTTGAGGTTGAACGCGTGGCAATCCTCCACCGGCAGGTCTTTATCGAAGTTGCGCGCGATGGGCGCGAACAGGCGGGTGACCTTCGATGACACCGGCGAGGCGGCATTCATGATCACCAGCCGGCCGTCGTTGGGGAAGTGCACGGTGAGGGTGGCGGTGAAGGGCAGGTGCACCTGGAAGTGCCGCAGCCAGTTGAAGTCGTCCGGCGCCTTGCCGTCGACGCCGATGGGGTAGTTGCCCACCGAGCTGTTGTAGTGCACTTCGAAGCCGCTGCCGGTTTCCACCGGGCGGTAGGGTGGAATCTGGGTGTTGTCGGGGTCGCCGAAGGTGTCGGTGTGCACGAAGCCGAAATGCGCGACGTCGAGGAAGCCTTCCAGCTGGCGCCCGGCGAACGCCTGGATGTCCACGGTGGGGCAGACGATTTGCTGGAAGTGCGGGTCTTCCCAGTGGGGCATCAGCGGGATGTCGACGCTGTCGCTTTGCAGGTCGAGACAGGTCCATACCAAGCCGTAGCGCTCAACGGCAGGGTAGGTGTGCAATTGCATGCGCGCCGGGATGGCGGCGTTGGGGCTGGCGGGCACTTTGTTGCAGCGGCCGCCGTTGCCGAAGCGCAGGCCGTGGTAGGGGCAGACTACGCCCTGGCCATCGCTTTTACCCATGGTGAGCGGCACCCCGCGGTGCGGGCAGACGTCACGCGCCACCACCAGTTCGTCGTCCATGCGGTATAGCACCAGGGGTTCGTCCAGCAGCATGGCCTTGACCGGTTCGCGGCCCACGGCGGCCGACTGCGCGACCGGGTACCAGTGGGCGGCCAGGATACGCCAGTCGCTTTCGATGAAGGTGCAGTGCAGGGGTAGGGAGCGATCTTGGTTCATGGTGTGTCACTCATCAGGCTTCAACGGTCTGCAAGGTGCGCGGTAGAGCGCTTATGGGTTGGACTTTAGAAGTGCGGCGTGATGAACTCCAGCATCGTTTTTTCACTGTCGCGTTGCAAAAAAGGCAACACATGTTCCCGTTCTCGCGTTTCACCCGTTACTTTCTGGAAGTGGCCAGGCACCGCAGCATCCGCCGTGCGGCGGAGGTGCTGCATGTGTCGGCGTCAGCCATTGACCGGCAGATCCTCAAGGTCGAAGAGGAGCTTGGCGTGCCGTTGTTCGAGCGGTTGCCCAGTGGCTTGCGGCTGACGGCGGCCGGGGAGCTGCTATTGGCCAACGCACGCCAATGGCAAAAGGACTACGGCCGCACGCGTGAGCAGATCGATGAAATGCAGGGGCTGCGCCGCGGCCATGTGGAGATCGGCCTGATCGACGCCTTGAGCGAGGGCATCGTCGCCGAGGCGGTGGCGGCATTGATGGCGCAGTACCCGGGGCTGACCTTTGGCATGAAGGTGGCGGACAACCAGAAAGTGGCGCAGATGATCACCACGGCCGAAGTGGATTTCGGCCTGATGCTCGACGCCAGCGGCAGCAGTGAGCTGGCCATCAATGCCAGCGTGCCTATAAAGATGGGGATCGCCATGCCGGTCTCACACCCGTTGGCGGGCAAGGCCAGCCTGCGGCTCAGCGAGACCCAGGGCGAAACGGTGATCTTCCCGGCCGAGCCGCTGGTGGTGCACAAGCATGTGCGCACCCTGCATGACCAGTTGCACCTGGACGTGCGGCAACGCGTGGCCTGCAACGACCTGCGCATGATGCGCTCGCTGATTCGCCAGGGCGTGGGGGTAGGGATGTTGTCCTGGCTGGACGTCGCCAGCGAAGTGGCCGAAGGGACAATCGCCTTCGTGCCGTTGACCGGCATTCACGTGAGCCACCCCGTGCTGTGCCTGTGTGTTGCGCCGCACCGGCAGCTGTCGCGCGCGGCGCTGTTGGCGCTGGCCGACGTGCGAGGCAGGTTGGCCGCTATATAGAAAGCGCCCCCCCCAAATTCTCCCGGCGTACCACCAAGGCGGCCCCGGGAGATGCCACTGACATAATTGGCCCGAAACAAACGGGTAGCACCGGCCGTTAGGCCGGGTCGCGCCGCGCGGGCGGCGCTCGATGTCATGAGGCTTGAAGATCCCCCGGCATGCACCTGGTGGCCCTTACGCGGTCGCCCGCGGGGATGCTTTTGACTCTAAAGACAATTCCTCGAAATTATCCCTTGACCTGCCTCCGAATCTCTCTATAATTCGCCCCACTTCCGGCGCAACCGAAACGGAAAACTCTCTGAGTATCAATGAGTTAACCGAAGTAAGCAGCTCCGAAAGGTTTCGATCTTAACGTCGAAAGCGGTGAAAGAGGTGGTTGACAGCAACGCAGGTTGCTGTAGAATTCGCCTCCCGCTAACGAGAGATCGAAGCGAGTCAAGTGGTTGAAGTTGTTAGAGATTCTCTGAAAAACTTCAAAATAAACGCTTGACAGGCTCTGAGGAAAGCGTAGAATGCGCGCCTCGGTTGAGACGAAAGAATCAACCAACCGCTCTTTAACAATTGAATCAAGCAATTCGTGTGGGTGCTTGTGACTCAGACTGATAGTCAAAAAGATTATCAGCATCATAAGTTACTCCGCGAGAAATCAAAGATGTAACCAACGATTGCT
>NZ_JBWCAM010000005.1:0-328036 GCF_056175065.1 Pseudomonas sp. JC1203 | reverse complement strand
TAGAGAGCTACATCGCCTACTACAACCAGGAACGCATAAGCCTCAGATTGAATGGCTTGAGTCCGGTACAATTTCGGACCCAAGCACGGAAACACTAACCCTTGTCCAACATTAGGGGGTCAGTTCAACGCCGACTCACTTTTTGTCAAACGCCACAAAAAGTAAGCAAAAAAGGCTTGCCCCTGCTTGGGCCCTCCGCTGCGCTACGGGTCCCCTCCTTCCGGCGCCGATCAACGGGCAGACGGCACCCGCTAACAAAGCGGGCGGGCTACCGTCTCTTCGGCCTGCGGCCTCGGCCCTTCGGGCAGCCCGTTGATCGACGCCTCCAGTCGGCCCGGGCGCTTTACGGGGCATACAATCAAGATCAAAAGCAAAATCAAAAGCCAGATCAAAAGCCAGATCAAAGGCCTCACGGAATCGAAGTCAAAAGCAGACGTGTGCGTTGGCACACTTATTTGGGACACCGCTCACCATGACCACCATCGCCCTCCTCATCTACCCCGGTTTCCAAATCCTCGGCCTCGCCGTCTCCACCGTCTTCGAAACCGCCAACGACCTCCACGGCCCGCACTACCACCTCACCCTGCTCTCCGAACACGGCGGCATCGTGCCCTCCTCCCTGGGCTTCGGCATCCAGACCGACACCTTCAAGGACACCCGCCACGACACCCTCATCGTCATCGGCAACAACCACGTCGACGACGCCCCACCCGCCCTGCTGGACTACCTGCGCACCGCGGCGCACCAGTCCCGGCGCATCACCGCCGTGTGCACCGGCGCCTTCGTGGTGGCTGCCGCCGGCCTGCTGCAGGGCCGCCGGGCCACCACTCATTGGGCCCACGCCCGGGCGTTCCGCAGTGCCTACCCCGGCGTGCAGATGGACGAGGACCGGATTTTCGTCATCGACGGCAATGTCTGGACCTCGGCTGGCATGACCGCCGGCCTCGACCTGGCCCTGGCCATTGTCGAGCAGGACCTGGGCACTGCGGTGGCCAGGCAGGTGGCGAAGAAGCTGGTGGTACACCACCGGCGCTCGGGCGGCCAGTCGCAGTTTTCCGCGCTGCTGGACATGGACCCCAAGACCGACCGTATCCAGGGCGCGCTGCTGTATGCCCGCGAACACCTGGCGACCGACCTGTCAGTCGACACCCTGGCCGACGTCGCGCACCTGAGCCCCCGGCAGTTCAGCCGGCTGTTCCGCGAAGAGACCGGCCAGTCGCCGGCCAAGGCCATCGAGCACCTGCGCGTGGAAGCCGCGCGCATCATGATGGAAGCGGGCCGCCATTCCCTCGACGTCATCGCCCGGGAATGCGGCTTTGGTGACCGCGAACGCATGCGCCGGGCGTTTCTGCGCGCCTTCGGGCAGTCGCCCCAGGCGATCAAGCGGGTGACCGAGACGCAGCTGGCGAGTTTTCCTCCGGCCTGAGGTCAGCCAAGACTGGTCGCGTGATGCTCCAGCGCCGCCCCCACCTGCTCTCTCAACACCTCGACAAAGCGCTTGATCTTGGCGTCCACGAACTGCCGCGAGGTGTACACCGCATACACCCCACGCTCATCGGTGCGGTAGCCTGGCAACACCCGCACCAGCCTTCCGGCCTGCAGGTCATCGAACGCCGCGAAGCCCGCCAGCAGGCCGATGCCGGCGCCGTCGCGCAGGGCCACGGCCATGGCTTCCATGTCATTCACGCTCAGGTGCGGGCCCATGGGGTTGAAGGTGGCGCTGCCAGCGGCACTGCGCAGCTGCCACTCATCCGGCGCGTAGTCCACGGTGCCCAGGCGTACGCAGGCGTGCTCGGCGAGGTCTTCGGGCACCTGCGGCGCGGGGTGGCGCGCCAGGTATTCGGGGGACGCAGCCAGCACGCAGTAACTGACGCCGATCTGCTGGCACACGTACGCTGAGTCCGGCAGGGTGCGGGCAATCACGATGGACAGGTCGAGCTGGTCTTCCAGCAGGTTGGGCATGCGCTGGGACAACAGCAGCTCCACGCTGGCCTCGGGGAACTGCGCGCGGTAGGCCAGCGCCGCGCGGGTCACCAGGTGGCGCGCAAGGCCCGGCACGCAATGCACGCGCAAGGTGCCGCGCGGCTCGTGAAGCCGGTCACGGGCTTCGGCTTCGGCGTTCTCCAGGTCGGCCAGGATTGCCGTGCAGCGCTCGTAGAAGCGCCGGCCGGCATCGGTCACGCTCAACCGCCGGGTGCTGCGGTGCAGCAGCTTGGTGTCCAGCGACTCTTCCAGCCCGGAAACCGCGCGCGAAACGTTGTTCACCGTGGTGTCGAGAAAGTTGGCCACCGCCGTGAAGCTGCCCATTTCCACTACTTTGCTGAACACGGCCATGTTGGCGAGCTTGTCCATTGCACCTACTCCGCTGGCTAGTGCTGCGCATCATCGGCCCGAACCGCGGCACGGGCAAGCCAGCCACGCACTTTCCCTCCGGGTGGAAGATTGATTCCCTTTTGCCCGGCTTAATCCGCCGGGCCCGCCTTCATAGACTTGCTTCCCATCAGCGCTGCACGGCGCTTTCCCAAGCGAACGAAGGTGATTCATGAACGCATCCTACCCCCCGCTCTACCTGTTCATCGACGGTCAATGGCTGAGCGCCGGCGACCGCGCCACTGCGCCAGTGGTCAACCCGGCCACCCTGGCGGAAATCGGCCGTGTGCCGCTGGCCACCGCCGCCGACCTGGACCACGCCCTGGCCGTGACCGCCAAGGCGTTCGAGGTGTGGCGGCACACCGTGCCGGCCGAACGCGCCCGGGTGCTCAAGCGCGCCGCCGAGCTGATCCGTGAGCGCGGCGAAAGCATCGCCACGCAGCTGACCCTGGAAGAAGGCAAGCCCCTGGCCGAAAGCCGCGACGAGGTGCTGCGCGCCGCCGATTACTTTGAGTGGTTCGGTGAAGGCGCCAAGCGTATCGACGGCCGCGTGGTACCGGCCAACCGCCCAGGGGTGCTGCAACTGGTGAAGCGCCAGGCCATCGGCCCGGTGGCAGCGTTCACGCCGTGGAATTTCCCCGCCATCACCCCCGCCCGCAAGCTGTCGGCGGCGCTGGCCGCAGGCTGCAGCGTGATCATCAAGCCGGGTGAGGAAAGCCCCGCCACCGCCCTGGCCCTGGCACGGGCGCTGGACGATGCAGGGTTGCCCAAGGGCGTGTTGCAGGTGGTGTTCGGGGTGCCGGACCAGGTGTCGCAACAGCTGATTGCCTCACCGCTGATTCGCAAGGTCACCTTCACCGGCTCCGTGCCCATTGGCCGGCTGCTGTCGGCGCGCGCGGCCGACGGCGTCAAGCCCATCACCCTGGAGTTGGGCGGCCACGGGCCGGTGCTGGTGTTCAACGATGCCGAGGTGGAAAAGGCTGCGGTGGAAGGCGCTGCCAATCGCTTCCGTGGCACCGGCCAGGTGTGTATTTCGTCCACCCGCTTCCTGGTTCAGCGCGAAGTGTACGAACACTTCGCTACCCACTTCGTCAACGCCACACGCGCACTGAAAGTCGGCGACGGCCTGCAGCCGGGGGTGCAGGTAGGCCCGCTGGCCAACGCCCGCCAGCTGGAAAAAATGCAGCTGTTGGTGGCCGATGCCGTGGCCTGCGGCGCACGGCTGCTTACCGGCGGAAAACGCCTGGAGGGCGACGGCTACTTCTTCGAACCCACGGTGCTGGCCGACGTGCCCATGAGCGCGCGCATCCTGCATGAAGAACCGTTCGGCCCCATCGCCGTGCTGATGCCCTTCGACACCCTGGCCGACGGCCTGGCGGAGGCCAACCGCCTGCCGTACGGGTTGTCCGCCTATGCCTTCACCAGCAACGCCCGCACCGCCATTGACGTGGCCGACGGCCTTGAGGCCGGCATGATCGGCATCAACCAGTACCGCATTGTCGCCACCGAACTGCCCTTCGGCGGCCTGAAGGAAAGCGGCCACGGTTCCGAAGGCGGCACCGAAGGCATCGAGCATTACCTGACCAACAAATTCATCAGCCAAATCTGAGGCCACATTCATGAAAGCCATCGAATTCGACGTGTTCGGCGACGCCGACGTACTCCACCTGTCCGACGTGCCTGCACCCCAGGTGCGCCCTACCGACCTGCTGGTGCGGGTGCGGGCCGCCGGCGTCAACCGGGCCGACCTTACCCACCGCAAGGGCGGCTATGGCCGGCCCAACTTCGGCGACTCTACCCTCATGGGCCTGGAAATAGCCGGCGAGGTGATCGAGACCGGCAGCCAGGTCCTCGGTTTCAAAACCGGCGACCGCGTCATGGGCGTGGTGGGGGGCGGCGCTTATGCCGAACTGGCGCGCATCGACTACCGCATGGCCATGCCAGTGCCGGCGCAGCTGGATTATGTGCACGCGGCGGCCATCCCCGAAGTGTTCGTCACCGCCCACGAAGCCCTCCTGCACCTGGGGCGCCTCAAGGCCGGCGACTCGGTGCTGGTTCATGCCGCCGCTGGTGGCGTGGGCTCGGCCGCCGTGCAACTGGCCCATGCCACCGGCGCCACCGTCTACGCCACCACCGAGGCTGGTAAACGGGCGCGGGTGGAGCAACTGGGCGCAGCAGTGGCCATTGACTACAAGGCCGAGGACTTCGCCACAGTCATCGCCAGCAAGACCGACGGGCGCGGCGTGGACGTGATCATTGACTTTATCGGCGCGCCTTATTTCACCCGCAACCTGGCGTCGCTGGCCAATGGCGGCCGGTTGGTGCAGGTGGGGATCCTGGGCGGTGGCGGTGCGGTGAGCGTCGAGCTTGAACAGATTCTGTACCGCCACCTGCAAATCATGGGCACGGTGATGAAGTCGCGCAGCCAGCCAGAGAAGCACGCCATGATCCAGCGCTTCAGCGCCCATTGGCTGGAGCGCTTCGCCGGCAGTGGCGGCCTGCAGCCGGTGGTCGACAGCACGTACCCGCTGGCCCGGGCCGCCGACGCCCACCGGCGCATGGAGTCATCGGCAAACGTTGGCAAGATCATCCTGACCCTGGCCACAAAGGACCTGATTTAAAACATTGCAGCCCCACGCCACTCACCGACCAAATAATCACGCCAATGATCGGGCGAGGTTTAAAGCGCCAGAACTTCAGCGTCGCCCGATCACGGTTTTTTTGACACTTTCCACCCACCAGCAAGTTGTAAGCATACTACCGATCGCCGCGTATCGTAAAAGTTACAAAACGCCGTTACATCCGGTTGACAGGCACACCCTCTTCGACGATACCTATACGCACACAACGCTGAACGAGGCCTGAACAATGGCAGGTCATATAATGCGAACGTCTTATCACTTCCCTGATATCCGAGCAGCCGAGCCATGAATAACAAGACCCCTGCCCCGCTCGTCAGTATTGTTTGCCCCACTTATAACCATGAAGCTTTTATTACCAGGACACTGGACAGCTTCCTCGTCCAAAACACCAACTTCCCCATTGAAGTACTGGTTCACGATGACGCCTCCACCGACGGCACTGCGCGCATACTGGCTGATTATGCCGCGCGCTACCCAGGCGTAATCCGGCCGTTCTACCAGACAGTGAACCAATTCCAGCAAGGCAAGGAATGCATCCCGGAAATATTCAAGGAAGCACGCGGCCGCTATATCGCCTACTGCGAAGGCGACGATTATTGGACCGACCCTGCGAAGCTGCAACTCCAGGCCGATTTCCTCGAAAGCCACCCCGATTACGTGCTCACCTACCACGACGCCATGGCCTTCGATAGCAACGGTGAGCGCGGCCTGCAGCTGCAGGGCAAGCTGCGTGCCGATGCCAGTGCCCTGGAACTGCAGAAGGGCCGCCAGCTCTCGACCCTCACTGTGTGCTTCCGCAATGTGTTCCATGAAATGCCGCGGGAACTGCTGGGCGCACCGCTTAGCGACATGTGCTGGTGGTCGTTGCTGGGGGCCCACGGCAAGGGCAAGTTCCTGGCGCAGATCAGGCCTGCCGCCTACCGCGTGCACCCCGGCGGCATTTTTTCCATGCGCTCGGAAAAGCGCAAGTTGCACATGAGCCTGCAAACCTGCCAGGCACTCGCCAACTATTACTTCCGCCTGGGCAACCAGGCGCTGTACGAACACTACTTGACCGAAGTCTTCACCCAGTCCCTCGCTGCCATTTCGCCGATGCAGAAACTTCAAGCATTGATGCTGCTCGGTCGCAATATTGGCATCAACCTATTCAAACGCATCTCTGCCCCCTCCACCCGCACAGCGAACATGTAACAAATTTATAAGGACTCGACAATGCTTACCACCATCGCCATGATGCAGCCTTACTTATTCCCTTATTTCGGCTACTTCCAATTAATTGCCGCAGCCGATGCATTCGTTCTGGGCGATGACTTGCAGTACATCAAGTCAGGTTGGGTCAACCGCAACAACATACTGGTCGGCGGTGAGCCGCGCTTGCTGACCTTTCCGCTGAAACGTGACAGCTTCGAACTGGCAATCAATCAGCGCCAGACGAGTGACAACTTCCCGGATGAAGCGCAACGGCTGCTGAACGTCATTCGCAGCAGTTACAGCAAGGCCCCCTGCTTCGCCCAGGTGATGCCGCTGCTGGAGGCCATGATTCGCAACCCGGAGCGCAACCTGGCGCGCTACATCGAACACACGCTCAAGGAGCTCTGTGCCTACCTGGGCATCCACACGCCGATTTTTCGCGCCTCGGACTTGCAGCTGACAGAGCCCCTGGACAAACAGGACAGGGTCATCCGCACCGCCAAGCAGTTTGGCGCCCAGCGCTGCATCAACCCCATGGGCGGCAGCGCGCTCTACGACCATCAATACTTCGCCGAGCATGGCCTGGAGTTGAAGTTCTTCAGCATGGACGCCATCACCTATCGCCAGTTCAAGGGCCCCTTCGTCGCCAACCTGTCGATCATTGATGTGCTGATGTTCAACAGCGTCGCCGAGCTGCAGGCGCTGCTGCCGCGCTACTCGCTGCACACCGCCGACCGCGCCGACCGGCGCGTGGCGGTGCTTGACTGGCAGCAGCAGGACCGGCGCACGCCTGCCCAGCTGCTGCAGGTTGCGCCTGGAGCCTAGCCTAGCCGGTGGTAGGCGCGGTTGAAGTACACCAGCCCCTGCCCCGCACCGCCTTGGCGGATACCGTGCAGGGTGCAGTAGAACACGCTGTGGGTGCCCACCTCATGCACCTGGGCAATGCGGCAGTCGAAACTCACCAGCGCTTCGTCCAACACCGGCGCACCGCTTTTCAGGGTGCTCCAGGCGGTGGCGGCGAAGCGTTGTTCCATGCTCAGGCGGCGGTCGGTAAAAGTGGCCGACAGCGCCTGGTGGGCGCCGGCCAGCACGTTCACGCACACCGCGCCGTTGGCCTTGAACGGCGCATTGGCCTGGGATGCGCGGTTCATGCACACCAGCAGCGTGGGTGGCGTGTCGGTGACGCTGCACACCGCCGACGCCGTGAAGCCATGGCGCCCCGCCGCGCCATCGGTGGTGATGACCGACACGGCGCCCCCCAGCATTGCCATTGCATCGCGAAAGCTGCTTGCATCCACCATGCTCATGCCTCCCTCGTTGGCGTGCTCAAACCTTGACGTCGCGGCCGGCCGGCAATGCCACCACCAGCTCAAGCAACAGAATGCCCGCCAGGATCAGCACCGGCAGGTTCCAGTCGCCGGTACGCTGGTAGAGCGCGCCGATCAACAACGGCCCTGCCACTGCAATCAGGTAACCCACGGTCTGCGCCATGGCGGAGATGCGCGTGGCGGTATCGATGCTGGCCGCCTTGCCGACGAACAGGAAGGTGCCCAGCGACAGCCCCGCGCCCTGGCCAAACCCCAACAGGCAGGCCCACAGCAGCACGCTGCCCACCGGCATGTACAGCAGCCCCAGGGTGCCGGCCAGGCACAGCAACACCGTGAGCACGATATGCGGCCGTTGATCCCGACTGCGCGCGGCCACCAATGGCGTGACGAAGCTCGCCACCATCAGGCAGACCTGGGACAGCGAGAACACCAGCGCTGCCTCGGCCAGCGTGGTGCCGCGGTCCTTGAGCAACGTGGGCATCCACGGCAGGAACACGAACAGGTTGAGCACCTGCAGGCCGAAGAACAAGGTGATCGCCCAGGCCGTGCGATCGCGGTAGACGTTGACCGGCGCGCTGGCGTGCACGCCATGGCCAGCAGCGGCTGCCTTGTGACGCAGCTGCGGCAGCCATACCAGCAGCGCCAGCAGCGCCGGCACTGCCCATAGCCCCAGGGATACAAAGGCCCCGGGCTGGCCTGCACCCAAGGCTTGCGACAGCGGCAGCGACACACTGGCCCCCAGCACCGCCCCGGCACCGAGCATCAGCGCATACACGCCCATGACCATGCCCATGCGCTGGGGGCCGAAGCGCTTGCGGGCCAGGGCCGGCATGATCACGTTCATTACCGCGATGCCGGCACTGCCCAGCACCGTGCCGGCGATCAGCGCCAGCTCGCCGAAACCGCGCAAGCCGCAGCCCAGCACCAACAAGGCCAGGGCGCCGAACAGGGCGCGTTCCTCGCCCAGCCAATGGCGCAGTTTGACCCCGGGTATGGAAAAAAGCCCCAGCAGCGCCAGTGGCAAGGTGGTCACCAGCAGCGTCGAGCTGAAGCCCAGCTGCAGGGTCTCCAGCAGCGGCCCGACGGTGGCGAAAATCAGCCGCAGGTTCAGCGACACCAGAATGAAGCCCGCCCACAGCAGCCATGACTGCGCCGCCGGTGCGGCAATGGCTGGCGCCGCGTTATCGGAAATACCCATGACTTTGCTGTTCATAGCGCTGCAAGCTCCACCATGACCAGCCCCTTGAGCCGCCCGGCACAGGCTTCCTGCAACGCCAGGGGGGCGTTGTCCAGGCCCTTTACCAAGGTATGCGCCAGCTGGATTCGGCCTTCGCGCTGCCACGCCTGCGCCTGCTGCAACCAGGCATCGAACAGCGTCGGCGCATGCTCGTCGGCGCTGAAACCACGCACGGTCACGCCCTTGAGAATCAGCTGGAAAGTGTCCACCTCCACCAATGCCTTCAGCGTCGCGTTGCGCGGGTTCAACTCCGCCGTCAACGCGCCCAGCAGCACGCAGCGCGCGCCGTGGCGGGTCTGTTCAATGGCCGCCGCCAGCTGCTCGCCGCCGACCATGTCGACGATCACGTCGATACCGTCCGGGGCGGCCACCGCCAGTTGCGTGCGGAAGTCGCCGCCGTCGCGGGTCACCACCGCGTCGTAGCCCAGTGCTTCGCGCATCCACTGGGCCTTCTGCTGGCCGCTGGTGGTGCCTATCACCCGGCCGGCGCCCAACAGGCGGGCAATCTGCCCGGCCATGGAGCCGATGGCGCCGGCGCCGCTGGTCACCAGCACGGTATCGCCGGGGCGCACCTGGGCGCACTCGCGCAGCGCAGCGAAGGCGGTCCAGCCGTGGCCCAGCCAGGCGGCCGGGTCGACGTCGGGGGTGTCGACCCGCTTGCACTGGCCAGCCGGCACCACGGCGTATTCACGCCAGCCCAGCGGGTGCATGACCAGGCTGCCCACGGCCAGGTCGCAGCCGGGGCCCGCCTGCACCACTTCGCCGATGGCGCCGTCGGCCAGGGTGTCACCGGGGTTGAGCGGCGGGAAGGGAATGCCCTTGACCTCCTCAGCGCCCTGCTCCGCCATCAGGCGGGTGGAAATGGACACGCGAAACCAGCGGTTGCGCACCAGCACCTCCCCGGGGCCCAGGGTGCGCGCGGTGGTCTCGACAATGGCAAAATGTTCGGCCTTGAGCTCACCGCTGGTGTGGTCTATCAAAATGACCTCGCGGGACAGGCGGGTGTGTTCAGACATCGGTAATTTCCTTGTTTCACTGGGTAAACGGCATCCGCCGCTGCGGCGCAGACCGCAACGGCAATGCGCCCGAACGCTTCGCGGCCATTATAAAATCCGCGCCCTGCCTGCTTTGGGCGCATGCTTAGGCGATTCGGATTAAGGTTTTGGCAAAACGCACAGGGGTCAGCGCGCCTCCAGGCCCAAGTCGAGGTTTATTCGGTGGGCCGGGCCTGGGGCACAGGCCGCAGTGGTTGGCCGCCGGCCAGCAGCCAGGTCAGCATCAGCGCCAGCCCGGCCAGCAGGCAGGCGAACAGGCCGGTGTAGCCCACGTGGTCGAGCAACACCCCCGCCAGCATCGGCAGCAGCGTGCGGCCAACCACGAACAGGCTGCTCTGGATGCCGTAGTCCAGGGCCGCCAGGCCAGGCCGGGCATGGTCCATCATCAGGCCGAACACCAGCCCGCCCGAGGCGCCCATCATCAGCGCCACCACCAGGGCCGCCACGGTGAGCGCCGTGGCACCCAGGGCCAGGCCGGTGACCAGGGCCATCAAGCCCAGCGCCAGCAAGTTGCAGGCGGCGAACAGCGGTAGCGCCACCTGCGTGCCGCACCGACGTGACACATAACCACCGGCCAGGCTGGCCAGCGCCGCCGCCACGCCACCGCCGACACCGACGATGCGGGCGATGTGCTCCGGTGCGAAACCCTGGTCCAGCATCAGCGGTTTGAGGAACACCCACACGGCGCCAATCAGCGGGTAATACAGCACCAGCAGCAGCGCCCACCGGCGCTGGCCCGGCATGGCGAACCACGCCAGCCACTGGCGGGCGCCAAGGTTGGAAGCCTGGGTAGCTGAGCCATCGAGGGCAGGCTCAGGCAGCCACGGCACCACCAGCACCCCCGACAGCACCACCAGCGCCAGCACTATCAACGGCCATGCCCAGCCCAGTTGGCTGTGCAGCATCAGCATCAGGCCACCGCCGACAATCGCCCCCACCGACACTGCCGCCGAGCGCACCGCGCCGGCCCGCAGGCGCTCGGCCTCTGGCAGCAGGCGGATGGCCAGGGCGTTGATAGGCAGGTCGGCGCAGGTGCCCAACAGGCTCACCAGCATGGCCAGGCCGAACAGCACGCCATAAGGCGTGCTGCCCAGGTCATTGGCCGCCAGCACCAGCAGGCTGGCGACGTAGCCCAGGCCCAGCAGCAGCGCCCAGTTGCGGTAGCTGGCGCGGCCCAGCGGCCAGCGCTCCAGCGGCGCCGCCAACTGGAACTTGGCCAGCGCCGGCAGGCCGGTAAGCTGCATCAGGCCGATCTGGGTGCCGCTCCAGCCGTGCTCGCGCATCACCAGCGGCAGGCCGATGAACAGGTAAACCAGCGGCGCGGTCAGCACCAGGTTGAGCCAGCCGAGCAGCAACTGCCGCGGCCACCACGAACGCATCTGCATGTTCACTCCTTATTTGCGCCAGGTCAGCCGCAGGCCGACTTCGCGTGGCGGGCTGTACACCGTGTAATAGCCGGCGTTGTAGCCGACCGCGTCGTAGCGTTTGTTGGCCACATTGTTGGCGTAGGTGGCCACCTCCCAGTCACCCTTGCGGTAGCCGGTCACCAGGTTTACCAGGCCGTAGCCGTTGCGCTCGTAGCGGTTGGCGGGGTCGAGGTAGATTTTGCTGGTGCCCACCACCCCGGCCTGGGCGTACCAGCCGTTGGGCGCGGTATAACGCACGTCGGCGTGACCGGTAAGCTTGGGGGCGAAGTTGTTGTAGTTGCCGGCGTAGCTGGCGGTGCCGTCCTGGAAGCTGTCGTAGGTGGTGCGGTTCCAGGCCAGGCCGCCCAGCAGCTGCCAGCCCTCGGCCAGCAGGTAGTCCAGGTCCAGCTCCACGCCCTTGGCAGTGGCACGTGCGGCGCTGGCGGTGTAGATCAAGCCCATTGCGGGCTGCACCTGCACCTGCATGTTGTCGATCTTCATCAGGTAGGTGTCGATGGTGTAGCGCAGGCGCTGGCCCAGCACCCAGCCCTTGAAGCCGGTTTCATAGCTCCAGATTTCCTCCGGCGCGTACGAGGGGTAGTCCAGGGTGGAGACGAAGACGTTGTAGCCACCCGCCCGCACGCCGCGGCCGGCGGTGATGTACCACTGGTTCTGCGGGTCGAACTGGTACTGCAGGGTGAGCTTGGGCGAGAAATACTCCCAGTCCTCGCTCTTGTGCGTGCCACCGGTGGGGCTGATGGCGGCGGTCATGCGTTCCACCCGGGCGCCGGCCGACAGCGTCCAGGCATCGGTGAGCGGCAGGTTCCAGTTGCTGAACAGCGCCACCGACGAGGTCTTCAGGTTCGCGCGGTAGTCGTAGAAGGCCGGGCTGCGCAGGGTGAAGTTGCGCAGGTCGTTGTCGCCCCGGTCGCCGTACAGCCCCACCAGCCAATCGGCGCGGCCCATCTGGCCTTCCACGCGGAACTCCTGGGACAGGGTGCGCATGTGGTTGTCGCGGCCGATGTACAGGGTCTGCGCCGGGCGGAAGTCGGTGTCCTGCAGCACGTCATCGTGGTAGTCGTTGTAGGCGGTGATAGAGCGCAGGCGCAGCCCCGAGTCCAGCTCGTGGGAGGCGTTGACCGAGAACGTCTGGCCCAGCGAATGGTTCCAGCTGGGCGTGCCCGACGCCACTTTCGCCCGGGGGTCACCGACGTTGCCCCAGCGCGTGGCGCCGTCGTCGTAGTCCTGGCGCACGTAGCGGGCGACTATGTCGGTAGCCTCCGAAGGCGTCCAGCGCAGGCCCATGTTCAGGTCCTGGTGGTCGCGGTCATCGTCCTTGCCGCCGGTGTAGGTGTTGCGGATAAAGCCATCCTGCTTCAGCACCGCGCCCGAAATGCTGCCGTACAAGGTGTCCGCCACCAGCGGCGCGCTGAGGGCGAAGCGCAGCTCGCGCTTGTCGCGGCTGCCGATGTCAGTGGACACCGTGGCGCGGCTTACCTCATCCATCGGCTGGCTGTGGATGGCGATCACCCCCGCCTCGGCGTTGCGGCCATACAGGGTGGATTGCGGGCCGCGCAGCACTTCCACACGGTCAACGTCCAGGAAGCTGTTGTCAAAACCCTGGGCCATCATGGTCGGCACATCGTCCACCAGCATCAGCATGGACGAGGCGTAGGAATGGATGCCGGCGGTGAGGCCGCGCATTACCGGGGCTTCCATGCCGGCCTGGCCGAAGGGCTGGAACGACAGGCCGGGAATGCGCCCTTCCAGTTGTTCGATGGTGGTGATACCGGACTGTTCAATGTCCTGGCCGTCGATGACCGCCACGCTGGCGGGGACTTTTTCCTGAGGCCGGTCAACCTTGTCGGCCGACACGGTCACTGCCGGCAGCACCGTCACAGGGCCGGCTGCGGCCGTGTCCTGGGTACTGCCGGCCAGCGCCGCGGCCGGGTGGGCCAACGCCGACAAGGCAAGGAAAAGGGAGCGGCGCAAGGCGCCGGAGTGGTAGTTCATGCAGTGACCCAAGGCAGTAAGGGGGGCTGATTTGTGTGGTGGCCACTATAGGAAATAAATACGAATACATCTCATTCGTTTCTTAGTCGATACGGATTCTCTGTTTGGCATTTCGGATCCGACACGCCATCATCAGCTGCATTGGAAAGGAGTCACCATGAGCTATCGCTTCACGGCCGCGGATCGGTCGGCGCCCACCCGCGTGGGCAACACCCCCTGGGTGCGCTCGCAGCTGCCCGCCGAGCTGGGCACCTGCTACACCGACCAGTTGCTGTTCGAGGACGGCCTGGCCGTGGTGTACGCCAACTACCACCCACGCCACGACCTGGTGGAAACCAGCACCCAGGAGCGCCAGCGCTCACTGACCGTGGCCGTGGCCCTGGACGGCCAGTCCAGCAGCACCGGGGCCAACGGCCAGCGCTTCGATTTCATTTCAGGGCAAAGCACCATCGCCGCCTACGGCTGCCTGCGCGGCGAGCGCCACTACCCGGCCAACCAGGCCATCCGCCAGGTGCGGCTGATTGCCCAGGAACCGCTGCTGCACAAATACGGCCTGATGGGCCTGCTGGACGGCAGCGGCCAGGGCAGAAACACCCACCACCTGTTCTGCGGCAAGCACGGCGCCGCCACCCAGCGCCTGGCCGAATCGCTGATCCACCTGCACGACCACGCCGGCAGCTTGCTGGACACGCACATCACCGCACTGGGGCTGCTGTCTGAACAGGTGCGGCCCTTCGTGCCGCAGGAAAAAGTGGCCAGCAAAGCCTGCGCGCACGACCAGGACATCATGCAGCGCGCACGCGGCATCCTCATGAGCCAGTACGACCGGCCGTTGACCGTGGGCTACCTGTGTGCGGCCGTGGGCACCAACGAGTTCAAGCTCAAGCAGGGCTTCCGAACGCTGTTCGGCACCAGCCCGCACCGCATGCTCACCGACATCCGCATGGCCAAGGCCTGGGAGTTGCTGGAGACCGGGCTGCAGGTGTCGACGGTGGCGTACAGGGTGGGGTTCGCACACCTGTCCAGCTTCAGCGCAGCGTTCGAGCGCTACTACGGCCGCACCCCAAAATCGGTGCGCCCCGCCACCCCGTAGCAGCGGCCGCAGGCCGCGTCCGGGGCCACGCGGTGCTCCGGCAAGACAGTTGCTGCTACGTCGTCGGGGTACACAGCACCTGTAGCACCAACTGTCTTTGTGGGAGCTGGCTTGCCAGCGAGTTTTTAGGGCCTCAACAGCTCGCTGGCAAGCCAGCTCCCACAACAACGTCGTAGCGGCCGAAGGCCGCGTCCTGGAGCAACCAGGACCGCCGCCGGACGCAGCCTGGCGGCAGCTGCTACGCGAGTGCGTGTACCGCTTAGACCGCGTCGATTGAGTCGCCGCCAAGGCCGGCTCCTGCCACGATGCAGGCAACCTGGTTTCAAGACAGTTGCTGCTACGGGGTTACCGGGGTCGGGACCGGTGGTTTGTTCATCTTGGCTATCTCCTGCTGTGCCTTGGCCAGGTCGAGCGCGCCTTCCCATTTGGCGATGGCCAGGGTGCCGATGCCGTTGCCCAGCAGGTTGGTGACTGCCCGCGCCTCGTTAAGGAAGCGGTCCACCCCCAACAACAGCACCAGGCCCACCAGCGGGATCTGCGGTATCACCGATAGCGTCGCGGCCAGGGTCACGAAACCTGCGCCCGCCACGCCCGCTGACCCCTTGGAGGTCAGCAGCAGCACCCCCAGCACCACCATCTGGTCCGCCAGGGTAAGCGGCGTGTTGGTAGCCTGGGCCACGAAGATCGCCGCCATAGTCAGGTAGATGCAGGTGCCATCGGAATTGAAGGTGTACCCCGTTGGCAGCACCATGCCGACCACCGATTTGCGGCAGCCCAATTTCTCCAGCTTGATCATCATGCGCGGCAGTACTGCTTCGGTAGAACAGGTGCCGAGGGTCACCAGGATTTCGTCCTTGAAGTAGCGCAAGAAGGTCAGCAGCGGTATGCCGGACCAGCGCGCAATGGCGCCCAGCACCACCACGATGAACAGCAGCGTGGTGAGGTACAGCGCCAGCATCAGGTGCCCCAGCGACAGCAACGTGCCGATGCCATATTTGCCGATGGTGAACGCCATGCCCGCCCCCGCACCGATGGGCGCCAGGCGCATGACCATGGCGACGATGCGAAACAGCCCCTGCAACAACAGGTCGATGACGTTGATCAACGGCTGGGCCGGTGCGCCAATCTGCACCAGGGCGATGCCCAGCAGCACCGAGATGAAAATCACCTGCAGCATCGCCCCCTTGGCGAACGCATCGACGAAGGTGGTTGGGATGATGTTCATGAAGAAATTGATCGCGCCGCCCTGCTCGTGGGCCGCCTGGGCATAGCCCTTGATGGCTTCGCCATTGAGCGCGCTGACGTCGATGTTCATGCCCACGCCGGGCTTCATGACGTTGACCACCACCAGGCCAATAACCAGGGCAATGGTGGACACCACCTCGAAATAAAGCAGCGCCTTGCCACCGATACGCCCCACTTCCTTGATGCTGCCCATCTTGGCGATGCCCACCACCACGGTGCCGAAAATGATCGGCGCCAGCAGCATCTTGATGAGTTTGATAAAACCGTCGGCCAGGGGTTGCAGCTTGGCGCCGAAGTCGGGGACCAGGTAACCGATCGCCCCGCCCAGCAGGATGCCGATCAGCACCTGCACGTACAACAGCTTGTACCAGCGCGTGGTCGTGTTCATGGTTGTACCTCAGTGTTGTTTTTGTAGTGAGGACAAGCACGGCCCCGTGCAGGGGCCGCCTTACGGCAAAACTCGAATCAGCCCTCGCCCAGCTCGCGCATCACCTGGTACAGCGCGGCCTTGGCCTCGAAGCCTACGCCCGGTATGTCCGGCAGGCCCACGTAGCTGTTCTCCACGCGGATGCCGTCGGCAAAGCCGCCGAAGGGCTGGAACACGTCCGGGTAGGATTCGTTGCCCCCCAGGTGCAGGCCGGCGGCGATGTTCAGCGACATCTGGTGGCCGCCGTGCGGCACCACGCGGCGCGACGACCAGCCCAACTCCTTCATCACCTCAAGAGTACGCATGTACTCCACCAGGCCATAGGACAACGCACAGTCAAACTGCAGGTAGTCGCGGTCCGGGCGCATGCCGCCGTGGCGCAGCAGGTTGCGCGCGTCCTGGTGCGAGAACAGGTTCTCGCCAGTGGCCATGGGCAACTCGTAATGGTTGGCCAGCTCGGCCTGCAGGGCGTAGTCCAGCGGGTCACCGATCTCTTCGTACCAGAACAGGTTGTACGGCTTGATCGCCTCGGCGTAGGCCAGGGCGGTGGGCAGGTCGAAGCGGCCGTTGGCGTCCACCGCCAGGCGGCGGCCGTCACCCACCACCTCCAGCACCGCCTCGATGCGGCGCAGGTCTTCGTCCAGGGGCGCGGCGCCGATTTTCATCTTCACCACGTCGTAGCCGCGGTCCAGGTAGCTCTGCATCTCGGCCTTGAGCTTGCCCTGGTCCTTGCCGGGGTAGTAGTAGCCGCCCGCGGCGTAGACCCACACCTTGTCGTCGGCCACGCCGTTGCGGTAACGGTCGGCCAGCAGGCGATAGAGCGGCTTGCCCTCGATTTTCGCCACCGCGTCCCACATGGCCATGTCCAGGGTGCCCACCGCCACCGAGCGCTCGCCGTGGCCGCCGGGCTTCTCGTTGGTCATCAGGGTTTTCCAGATGGCGAACGGGTCAAGGTTGTCGTTGGCCTGGTCCACCAGCGTGTCGGGGTCGGCCTCGGTGATGCGCGCCAGGAAGCGGTCGCGCATCAGCGCGCCCTGGCCGTAGCGGCCGTTGGAGTTGAAGCCGTAGCCGATTACCGGCTTGCCGTCGCGGATCACGTCGGTGATCACCGCGACCACCGAGCAGGTCATTTTGGAAAAGTCGATGTAGGCATTGGCAATGGGCGATGCGATGGAAACCGTCTTCTCGCGGATGTCGACGATGCGCATG
This sequence comes from Pseudomonas sp. JC1203, assembly GCF_056175065.1. Classification (NCBI taxonomy): domain Bacteria; kingdom Pseudomonadati; phylum Pseudomonadota; class Gammaproteobacteria; order Pseudomonadales; family Pseudomonadaceae; genus Pseudomonas; species Pseudomonas sp. JC1203. The sequence continues at coordinate 310,820 of NZ_JBWCAM010000005.1, read as the reverse complement.
GAAAGCGTCCTCTCTGATTGTTTTGCCTGGCAGGCCAGGGGGTGCGAGAGGACTCTACGGCTGGACGGGAAAAACGGGCCAATGCTATTAATGGGGAACCCTATGCGTACAAGGCATCGCTCATGGAATTGCTGTGGTTGGAAGACTTCAACGCCCTGGTTGAAAGTGAAAATTTCTCGCGGGCCGCGGAGTTGCGCCACGTCACCCAGCCGGCGTTCAGCCGCCGTATACGCGCGCTGGAAAGCTGGGTGGGGGTCGAGCTGTTCGAGCGCACGCCCCAGGGCGCGACGTTGACTGCGGCCGGGCGCAGCATGCTCGACAACGCCCGCGAGCTGACCCGGCGCCTCTACCAGATGCGCGCCGACGTGCAGCAGGTGGCCGGCAAGGCCAGCCGCACCCTGCACTTCGCGGCCACCCATTCGCTGTCGTTCACTTTCTTCCCCGCCTGGATCCGCGCCATGGAACAAGGCGCGCCGCTGGAGGGCATCAGCCTGCATTCGGACAACATGGCCGCCTGCGAACAACTGCTGCTGAGCGGCGAAGTACAGTTCCTGATTTGCCACCAGCACCCGGGCGTGCCGCCGCGGTTCGACAGCGGCCTGTTCGAGAGCAAGGTCATTGGCAGTGATGCGCTGCTGGCATTGCAGTCGCCGGAACTGGACACCACTGAGCGCCTGCCCTTCCTGGCCTACACCGCCGAGTCGGGGCTGGGCCGCATCGTCGCCTCGCACCTGCATGCCCACCCCGGCCACCCCCGGCTGGACACCGTGTTCAGCTCGCACCTGGCCGCGGTGCTGTTGTCGATGGCGTTGCAGGCCAAGGGCGTGGCGTGGCTGCCCGAGAGCCTGGCCGCCAGCGAGGTGGCGGCTGGACGATTGATTGCTACGGGCCACGGGCTGCAGGCCATCGCCACGCAGATCCGCGTGTTTCGGCCACGGATGCCGTTGGGGGAGCATGCGGAGCGGTTTTGGGCGGATGTGTAGGGGCAGGTATCAGCGAAGCAGGTCGACGTTGTCGTTGATACGACCCTGGATGGTCTGCAAGGTTTGCTCGGTAATAACCCCAGGGTACATCGTTTCGGCAATCACCCTGAAACGCCTAGCCACCTCGCAAAACCTGTCGATCAGGCGGCCAGCGGCATCGGCAGCCACCTCTGCCTCGTTCGCCAACTTGAGCAACGCCTGGCGGTCAATTTCGAGCGCCTCACCCAATACGTCCATCTGATGATAGCCACCTGGACCCTCGCAGAACGTCACGTCATAGGCGGGCGCCAAGCGCCAGTGCCCCGCCGCCGACATCACGTAGGCAAAGTTCTTGGGATGATCATCGCGGTTATTGAACGCCACATTGAACACCGCCCGTTCGAACGCCAGGGCTTTCTCGCGCACATCGTTGGTACACAGGTGCGTGGCACGAAGGAAGTTGACGTAGTCCAAAGCCCCAGGCGACCTGAAATCGGCGCCGGTGAAGGCTGCAAGGCTTTGCATGGGGACGCGCAGCCCGTCGTGGCGATCAAAGCGCTTACTGGCAAACGCCGCGAGACCATTGGGCAAACTGAAGTACCGAGTATCGGGCGTCGGTATGCCGCATAGGCGCAGGCACTCGGCATAGACCATTTCCACCGCGCACACTTCGGGATGCTCCTCCCTGGCAGGAAACTTGATCAGCCACGCCTCGAATCCCGGCTCGCCAGCGGTCGTGAACGCCCCACTCAGTGGGTCCCGGTAAACCAGCGCCTTGGGCCGAGCGCCTTGCGGGGAGCCGCCGACCAGCAACAAGCGCTGCAAAAATTCGCCACCTTCGCCACTGAGAACTTCCCGCACTTCAGCTGCCAGCAAGTCAATGGAGACAGGCGCCGTCGGCTCGCCTACCTCGGGCGCAACCGGCTCGAACGACATCGCACCCATGGCATTGCCGCCGATGTAGGCGAGGCGTTCAAGCGGGCCTATGCGTGCGGGGTTAAAACCGCGACGCTTGAACAGACGGTCCATGAGTAGCATGCCCCAGCCATCAGGCAAGGCATCATACACAGGGCCTGGCAGCCCCAGTTGATGCGGCGCGAAGCCTTTGCGCAACCTCTCCCCCGCCAGTGCCAGGGTGTAGGAGGACAACTCCAACCCCTTGCTCCTTGCCTCGTCGCTGTACTCAAACACCACTTGGGGCCGCCCAGTGACGGCTTTCGTCGAAACCAGCGTGCCCCACAACCAGTGCTCACCCCAGCCGTCGTAATAGACCTCCACTTTCTCAAGCATTGTCGGCTTTCCTTCTCGACCGTTGCCGCTGCGCGCTGTTCTCGTAGCGACGAATGTCATCGATGCTTTCCAGCTTGGGCAGGAACAGCCCCTCAAGCTCCTTGCCACGCCCAAGCACCATGGCCACGCGAACGAGCGCTTCGAACCCCACGTTGCGCCCTGCCTCCAGATTTGACACGGTATTGGTTGCAACTCCGGCGCGCGCAGCTACCTGGGCCTGGGTCATTTGCTGCGCCAGCCGTTCGGTGCGCAGGCGCTCGCAGAGCCGCTTCACAATTTCAGCAGGCTTTGTAAGGCTTAAATCCAACATTTTGGCCGCAATATCCGCATGACTCGGTTAACTCACATTTTCATGGATTTAATATTAGCGCAATCAGCCACTCTAATTCCCGTATTTTACGCGCTAAAAGCTTAAACCCAAGATAATTCACATTTAAATGGATTTATCAAGATTGAGCGTTGCACCCATAACGTTACGCCGTTCCCAGCCACGAAAAACGGAACCAACCGCTCTGGCACGCCCCTAAACACGATGTGAGCCATTTTGGCACCCCGTCGTTTCCAGAGAGGTTTGCCGCCCATGGCTACCAGCACTATTGCGTCGCACCCCGCAGGTGAAACCGCCCGCCAACACACCTCGCCCCAGCGCCTGATCCTGATATCGGTGCTGGTGGCCACCATGGGCGCCCTCGCCTTTGGCTATGACACCGGCATCATCGCCGGCGCCCTGCCCTTCATGACCTTGCCCGTGGCCCAGGGCGGGCTGGGGTTGAACCCGCTCAGCGAAGGCATGATCAGCGCGTCGCTGATCGTCGGCGCAGCGTTTGGCTCGCTGGCCAGCGGTTACCTGTCCGACCGCTTTGGCCGCCGCGTGACGCTGCGGGTGCTGGCAGTGCTGTTCATCGTCGGCGCCCTGGGCACTGCGGTGGCGCCGTCGATTGCGTTCATGGTGGCCGCGCGGTTCGTGCTGGGCATTGCCGTGGGCGGCGGGTCGGCCACGGTGCCGGTGTTCATCGCCGAAATTGCCGGGCCGTCGAAACGCGCGCGCCTGGTGAGCCGCAACGAGCTGATGATTGTCAGCGGGCAATTGCTGGCCTACGTGCTGAGCGCGGTGCTGGCGGCGCTGCTGCACGCCCCGGGTATCTGGCGCTACATGCTGGCAATTGCCACGGTGCCGGGCCTTCTGCTGCTGGTGGGCACGTTCTTTGTGCCGGCGTCGCCGCGCTGGCTGGCAGCCAAGGGCCGCTATGACGACGCCCAGGCCGTGCTCGAAACCCTGCGCGACACCCCCGCCGAAGCCAAGCGCGAGGTCGAGGCCATGAAGGCCCACGACCAACAGCACCGCAGCCATGCCTCTGCCGGCGCCCTGCTGCGCCAGCCGTGGGTGCGCAAGCTGCTGCTGATTGGCGTGGGCCTGGGCTTTACCGCGCAGTTCACAGGCGTGAACGCGTTCATGTACTACACGCCCATCATTTTGCAGCACACCGGCATGGGCACCAACGCCGCGCTCACCGCCACCATCGGCAACGGCGTGGTCTCGGTGGTTGCCACCTTGCTGGGCATCTGGGCCATCGGCCGTTATGGCCGCCGGCACCTGCTGATGACCGGCCTGGTCATCGTGGTGCTGATGCAGGCCGCGCTGGGCTGCGTGCTGCAGTTCATGCCGCAGAACCTTACGCAAAGCTACGCGGCGCTGGGCTGCATTCTGGTGTTCCTGCTGTTCATGCAAATGTGCATCGCGCCGGTGTACTGGCTGCTGATGTCCGAGCTGTTCCCGATGCAGGTGCGCGGTTTGCTCACCGGCGTGGCGGTGTCGATGCAGTGGCTGTTCAACGCCAGCGTGGCGTTCCTGTTCCCGGTGGCGGTGAGCACGCTGGGCAACCCGACGTTCTTCGTGTTCGCGGCGATCAACGTGGGCTCGCTGGCGTTTGTGTTTTTCTGTTTGCCGGAGACGAAGGGCAAGACCCTGGAGCAGATCGAGAAGCACATGAAGAAGGAGTTGTGAGACACATCGGGAAACATAGACGTAGGAATCATCCTAGGAAAACCCCTACAACGTCTGCGATAATCGAATAATTCGCTTACATTTAGCTGCTTGCGTGCTTTTCCATGGGTGACTAACCTCTGCCCGCCGCTGCTCATCAGCGGTAGGGCTTGGTCACCCACTGGTTATCAGGCGCAGTAGCGTCGCCATCTTCATGCGCGTTTCGCCAGCATGAGGTTTTATGGCAGCTATGCGCGGGGCGTCTTCGGATGCGCCGGGTCCCTGATACCCCGGTTGACCAACCCTCGCATAGCTGCCACCCCCTTGTTTGGTCACTTGAGAGTGGGAGCTCCTTCAACGTATCAGGAGTCTCTCCATGTCAAAGCCAACACCCGACCCACCCCCTTTGCACAGCATCACCCGAGCACCACGCTGTTTTAATTCAAAGGGAAGCTAGTCATGAATGATTACCTGGAAACCACCGCGCTGCCCTTCGGCATGCGCGACTCGCGCGAGCAGCCGTTTTTCAGCGTCAACCCGGGCATCAGCCTGGAAGACGCCCTGTGCCACCTGGCGCACCTGCTGCGCTGCGCCTACGACTCGGCCTATGAGCTGACCGATGCCGCTGCGCTTGAGAAAGGCTTGGTGTGGTCGACGCTGCACCACATAGAAGGCGCGAAGGGGTTGGTGGATGCGCTGATAGCGGCAAGGTAACCCACCTGCCGTAGCAGCGGCCCAAGGCCGCGTCACCAGCGCCGCGCGACACCTGGCACACCGCGCGGGCCAGACGCAGCCTTCGGCAGCTGCTACGCGACGGGGGGGGCAGGCGCCGCCCTTCTGTATCAAAACTTACAGACAACCCCATACAAACACACCGCACCCCCAGCGCACTCGCAACTTAGAATCATTATCATTCATGTATGCGAGTGCCCACCTTGACCACCCCGACCTCCAGCCTCCCCCGCCGCGCACCGTTGCTAGCCTCGGCGCTGGCCAGCGCCTTGCTGTGCGCCGGCGGCGCCCATGCCGCCGAGGAAACCACCCTGCCCGCCACGCAGATCGGCGCCCAGGCAAGCAGTGGTGATGACAGCTACACCGCAGCCAGCGCATCCACGGCCAGCAAGAGCGATGTGCCGCTCAAGGAAGAGGCGCAGACGGTAAACGTAGTCACGCACCAGACCCTCGCCGACTACAGCGTGAAGTCGCTGGACGACGTCACCAAGTTCATCAGTGGCGCCAGCCAGGGCAACACCCTGGGCAACACCAAGGACTCGGTGGTGAAGCGCGGCTTTGGCACCAACGACGATGGCTCGATTCTGCGCGATGGGGTGAAGTCGATTCTGTCGACCAACCTCGACGCCACCACCGACCACGTCGAAGTGCTCAAGGGCCCCGCCTCGCTGCTGTACGGTGCCATGGACCCGGGCGGGCTGATCAATGTGGTCAGCAAGCAGCCGCAGTATGTGCAAAGCACCACCCTCAGCGGCTCGGCCTACAGTGAAGGGGGCGGTGACCTGGGCCTGGACACCACCGGGCCGATTGGCGACACCGGCCTTGCCTACCGCCTGGTGGCCGAGCGCAAAAGCGAGGACTACTGGCGCAATTACGGCGTGGAACAGCACACGCTGGTGGCGCCGTCGCTGAGCTGGACCGGCGAGCGCGCCAGCCTCAACCTTTCGTACGAGTACAACGACTACACCAGCCCGTTCGACCGCGGCACTATGTTCGTCAACGGCCACCCGGCGGACGTGTCGTACAAGAAGCGCCTGGATGAAAAGTGGGCGAAAACCGTGGGCATTGCCCAAAGCGTGACCGCGCGCTTCGAATACCAGCTCAGCGACGACTGGAAAACCCGCGTCACCTACGGCTGGAACGAGGACCGCTACAGCCTGGCGATTGCCAACCCTACGGCGCTGTCGGCCAGCGGCGTGGTGACGCGCCAGGCCAACGGCGGCCACTACGACTACGAGACCCGCTACGCCAGTTGGGACTTCATCGGCACCCAGCAGCTGTTCGGCCAGGAGCACGATGTGCTGGTGGGCGTGGACCAGGAGGCGCAAGACCGTTACCGCGGCAAGACCTACCGCAACACCGCGCAGTCGGGCTTCGACATCTACTCGCCCAGCTACGGCAGCCTGGCCGAGCCCAGCGTGGTCAACAAGTCGACCAGCGACCTCACCAACCAGCTGAACTCCACCTCGCTGTACGTCAAGGACAACTGGCACCTCAATGACCGCTGGGTTCTGGTGTTCGGCGGGCGCTACCAGCACTACGACCAATACATCGCCCAGGGCATGGGCAGCGCGCGCGCAGTCAGCCTGGACAGCAATGGCGACGCGGCGGTGCCCATGCTGGGCCTGGTGTACAAGGCCAGCGGCGCGCTGTCGCTGTACGGCAACTACAGCCGCTCGTTCGTGCCCAACACCACGGTGGACGACAGCGGCAAGACCTTCGACCCCGAAGAAGGCCGCAGCTATGAGGTGGGCGCCAAGTACGACATCGCGCCGGGCCTGAACCTGAACCTGGCGGTGTACGACATCGTCAAGAAGAACGTGGTCACCACCTCCACCGTGGATGGCGAGAGCGTCAGCGAGGCGGCCGGCAAGGTGGGTTCGCGCGGCGTGGAACTGGACGTGACCGGGCGCATCGCCGAGCGCTGGGACATGGTCGGCACCTACGCCTACGACCACACCGAGATCCTCGACGACCCCACCGACCAGGGCAACCGCCTGAGCCAGGCGCCGGCGCACACCGCCAGCCTGTACCTCACCCACCACCTGCGGGTGCCGTCGCAGTACGGCGACTGGCACGCCGGCGCGGGCGCGCGCTACGTGGGTGAGCGGGCCGGCGACAACGACAACAGCTACTACCTGCCCAGCTACACCGTGGCCGACGCCTTCCTGCGCTGGGACGTGCCGGTGGCCGGTTACAAGACGCATCTGCAGTTGAACGTGGACAACCTGTTCAACAAAGAGTACTACCCGTCCAGCACCGGCTCGGGGCAGTTGCAGGTAAACGTCGGCGAGCCGCGCAGCGCCAGGCTGAGCGCCAGCGTGAACTTCTGAGCCACCGCCTGCGGCAGCTGCTCTGTAGCAGCGGCCGCCGCGCTGAGCCTGATGCACCGCACATGCAAGACGCAGCCTGCGGCAGCTGCTACGCAAGGCCCTGTAGCAGCGGCCGCAGGCCGCGTCACGGCCGCCGCGGTGAGCCTGATGCACCGCGCATGCAAGACGCAGCCTGCGGCAGCTGCTACGCAAGGCCCTGTAGCAGCGGCCGCAGGCCGCGTCATGGCCGCCACGCTGAGCCTGATGCACCGCGCATGCAAGACGCAGCCTGGCGGCAGCTGCTACGCAAGGCCCTGTAGCAGCGGCCGCAGGCCGCGTCATGGCCGCCGCGGTGAGCCACAGGCACCGCGCATGCAAGACGCAGCCTGCGGCAGCTGCTACGCAAAGCCCTGTAGCAGCGGCCGCAGGCCGCGTCATGGCCGCCGCGGTGAGCCTGATGCACCGCACATTCAAGACGCAGCCTGGCGGCAGCTGCTACGCAAGGCCCTGTAGCAGCGGCCGCAGGCCGCGTCATGGCCGCCGCGGTGAGCCAGAGGGACCGTGCATGCAAGACGCAGCCTGCGGCAGCTGCTACGTCACCGGGGTTTCAGGCAAACGTTCAGCTCAACCTGGGCCGCTCCTACAGGTGCCCAACAGTTCGTTGCTGCCAGGCACCAGTGCCTCACGCTGCCCGTCGACTCACCCGGACCTGGGCTATATTTCCTTCTCGGAGCTGTGCTTTAGTAGTATTTACGTTGCCCCGCGCAACTGCATTCCGGGTATCACGCCCTTTGCCATGGAACCTTGGAGGCACCTACCCCATGCAGCCGCCTGACAACCGTTCGCGCCATGCGCCTGTGGCCGATGCGCAGCAGGATGAACACCAGCGGTTAGTGCAAGAGCTGCAATTGCACCAGCTTGAACTGCAGATGCAGAACGAGGAGTTGCGCGAAGCGCACCAGGCCTTGCAGGCCTCGCGCGACCTGTATCAGGACCTTTACGAACAAGCGCCAGTGGGCTACCTGAGCCTGAGCGTGGACGGCATCGTGGAAGCCATCAACCAGACCGGCGCCAGCCTGCTGAAAGTGCCCAGCCCGCAGTTGTTGGGCCGGCGCTTCAGCAACCACGTGGCGCCCGCCGACCGCGACCATTGGCACATCGCGTTAGTGAAGGTGTGCCAGAGCCTGGAGCCCCAGGAATGCGAACTCACCCTGCTACGGCCCGGCGGCCAACCCTGGCGGGCGCGCCTCAATTGCGTCAAGCATGAGTTCGCCCCGGCCATCGTGCGCGTCACCCTCACCGACCTGACCGCCCGCCGCCAGGTGGAAAGCCGCCTTAACCTGGCCGCCAGCGTGTTTACCCACGCCCGCGAAGCCATCATGGTGACCGACCCTGCGGGCAACATCGTCGAGATCAACGACGCCTTCACCACCATCACCGGCTACTCGCGCGACGAGGCGCTGGGGCGCAACTCGCGCTTCATGGCCGCGCCGGGCAAGCAGCCCGACCCCTACCCCGCGCTGTGGCGCAGCCTGGAGCAGGACCACCACTGGCAGGGCCTGCTGTGGAACCGCCGGCGCAACGGCGACACGTTCGCCTCGCGCCAGACCATCAGTGCCATCCTGGACTCCAGCGGCGAGGTGCAGAACTACGTGGCGCTGTTCACCGACAGCACCGAGCTGCACGAATACCAGCGGCAGCTGGAGTACGTCGCCCACTACGACCCGCTGACCCGCCTGCCCAACCGCACGCTGCTGGCCGTGCGCCTGCAGCAGGCCATGGCCCACGCACAGGCGCAGGGCCGCTCGCTGGCGCTGGCCTACCTGGACCTGGACGGCTTCAAGGCCATCAACGATGCCCACGGCCACGAAGTAGGCGACAAAGTGCTGGCCATCAGCGCCCGGCGCATGAACAAGACCTTGCGCGACGGCTGCACCCTGGCGCGGCTGGGTGGCGACGAATTCGTGGCGCTGATCGTCGACCTGGAACAGGTGGGCGACAGCGCCGCCATGCTCGAACGCCTGCTGGTGGCCGCCAGCGACACCATGCAGGTCGACCAGCTGGCCCTGCGCCTGTCGGCCAGCATCGGCGTCAGCTATTACCCGCAGGCCAGCGAGGTGGGTGCCGACCAGTTGTTGCGCCAGGCCGACCAGGCCATGTACCAGGCCAAGCTGGCCGGCAAGAACCGCCTGCACGTGTTCGACGCCTGCCATGACCTCGACCTGCGCGGCCACAACGCGCGCCTGGACCGCATCGAGCAGGCCGTGCGTGGCCACGAACTGCGGCTGTTCTACCAGCCCAAGGTGAACCTGCGCAGCGGCGCGGTGGTGGGCGCCGAGGCGCTGGTGCGCTGGCAGCACCCTGAACGCGGGCTGCTGACGCCCGAGAATTTCCTGCCACTGGTGGAAAGCAACGCCCTGGCCGAACACATCGGCGACTGGGTGCTGGACGCGGTGCTGGCGCAGATGCAGGCCTGGGGGCAACAGGGGCTGCAGCTGCCGGTGAGCATCAACGTGGGTGCGCGGCAGTTGCAGCACCCCGACTTCGTCGCCAAGCTGACCCAGGGCCTGGCCGCCTACCCGCAGGTGGCACCCGAACGGCTGATGATCGAAATACTGGAAACCAGCGCGCTGGAGAACATCGAGGAGGTGTCGCGCACCATCCGCACCTGCGCCGCCCTGGGCGTGCGTTTTGCCCTGGACGACTTCGGCACCGGCTACTCATCGCTGAACTACCTCAAGCGCTTGCCGGTGACCCAGGTGAAAATCGACCAGAGCTTCATCAAGGACATGCTTGACTCCAGCAAGGACATCCCCATCCTGCAGGCCATACTGGAGCTGGCCAGCGCCTTCGGCCACGAGATTATCGCCGAGGGCGTGGACAGCCCGGCCCAGGGTGCGCGCCTGCTGCAACTGGGCTGCGAGCTGGGCCAGGGTTTCGGCATTGCCGAACCCATGCCGGCCAGCGAGATACCTGCCTGGCGCACCCGCTGGGAGCACAGCCGCGGCTGGCACGGCTGAAGGTCAGCTGTGCAACCGGCACAGGGCCTCGATGATTTCAATGAAGGCTTCGAACGCCACCGGCTTGCTCATGTGGCGGGAGAAGCCCGCCGCCTGGGCCGCCTTGACGTCGGCCGTGGTGCCGTAGCCGGTCAGGGCGATGCTGGGCACCGCCTGGTAGGCCGGCAGGCGGCGCAGCGCCGCCATCAGCTCGTGGCCGTCCATGCCCGGCATGCCGATGTCGCACACCACCAGGTCATGGCTGCCCTGCGCGGCCGCCGCCAAGGCCTGCTCTGGCACCGTGAACGCGCTGACCTTGGCCGCTTCCATTTCCAGCAGCAGGGCCAGGGCTTCCAGTACCTGCGGCGAGTCGTCCACCAGCAGCACCTTGAGGCCCACCAGGCGCCCGCCGTCGGCGCTCTCTTCAAGCACCTCCGGCGCTTCGGGCTCGTGGAAGCTCAGCGGCAGCAGCACGGTGAAGCGGCTGCCCTGCCCCAGCCCTGCCGAATGCACCTTCACCGAGCCGCCATGGGCCTCGGCCAGCTGGCGCACCAGTGACAGGCCAATGCCCAGCCCTTCGCGGTGCTGGCGCGAATGGGCGGTGTCGGCCTGGCTGAACAGCTCGAAAATGCTGTGCAACTGGTCGCGGGCAATGCCCAGGCCGTTGTCCACCACCTCAAGCCTGGCGTCATCGCCATGGCGGCTCGCGATGACCTGCACCTGGCCATCGGCCGGGGTGAATTTCAGCGCGTTCCCCAACAGGTTCCAGATGATCTGCTCGATACGCGTGGCGTCGGCGTCAATCAGCAACGGCTCGTGGGCCGGGTCAGGCAGCTCCATCAACAAGCGCGGGCCGTCGCCGGTGGTGACGGCCGCGCACACCTCGCGCACCAGCGTGCCGAGGCTGACGGTGGCACGCTTGAGCTGCAGCTTGCCAGTGCGCACCCGCGCCACGTCCAGCAGGTCGTCGATGATGCGCACCTGGCTGACCACGCCGTCATGAATGGCGTCCACCGCCTTGGCGGCAATGCTGTTGCGGGTCAACATCGGCAGGCGCCGGAGCATTTCGGCGTTGAGCTGAATCAGGTTCAGCGGGTGCTTGAGTTCGTGGGACATCACCGCGAAGAACTCATCCTTGAGCTGGCTGATGGTCTGGCACTGGGTGGCCTGGCTCGGGTCCTGGTAGATGTCGGCATGGCCGCTGAGGTCGCTGGCCATTTCCTCGTCGCCCAGGCTGTAGCGGCGGTTGTTCTGCACCAGCCGCAGGCGCTCCTCGCCCAGGCGCAGCTCTTCTTCGGCGGCACGGCGCTTGGTGATGTCGATGAAGGTCAGCACCATGCCGTCGATGTAGTTCTCGCACGAGCGGTACGGCAACAGGCGGGCGATGTACCAGCGGCCGTCGATACTGCTGACCTCGCGCTCGATGGTGCTCAGGGTTTCGAACACGGTCCTGGCGTCGCTGACCATCTCGTCGTAGGCCAGGCGGTGGGTGATATCCAGCAGCGAGCGGCCGGTGTCCACCGGCAGCATGCTGAAAATGTCGGTGGCGCGCGGGGTGAACCACTTGATGCGCATGGTGCGGTCGACGAACACCGTGGCAATGTCGGTGGAGGCGATCAGGTTGGTGAGGTAGTCATTGATCTTGTCGGTTTCCTCGACCTTGGTCTTCAGCTCGGTGTTGACCGTCAACAGCTCTTCGTTGATGGACTGCAGCTCTTCCTTGCTGGTTTCCAGCTCTTCGGTGGCCGAGCGCAGCTCTTCGTTGATGGCCTGCATTTCCTCGTTGGACGCCTTGAGCTCTTCGCTGGAAATTTCCGACTGTTCGATGGTGTCCTGCAGCTGCAGCTTGGTGCGCTGCAGGTCGCGTTCAAGGTTGGCCAGCACCTGGTTCTCGGCCAGCACCGCCACGCCTGCCTCTACTTGGGCGGCGTCCACTTCCTGCTCGGCAAACACCAGCAGCACGCACTCGCTTTCGGTCTCTTTGTCGGTGTACGGGTAGGCGGTGATGTCGACGAGAAAATGCGCGTTGTCGCGATACAGCTCCACCTGCCGCGCGCGCACTGCGGCGGCGCTCTGGTGCACCTGGAACAGCGCTGTGCGTAGCTCCAGGCGCAACTGCGGAATGGCCAGGTTGAGCAGGTTGCGCGTCACCTCGCCACCGGCATGGCGCAGGAAACGGCCGGCGCCTTCGCTCATGTGCATGATGTCGCTGTTGCTGTCGACGATCATGCTGGGCGGCATGCTGCGTTCCACGGCGCGCTGGTGGATGTCGGCGAACGACAGCTTGCGCTGCACCGGCGCGGCCGGCGCGCTGACGATGTTGCTGGGGCGTATGTAGCCGCCGCGCGGCATGCTCAGCAGGCGCCGCTCTACCGGCGCACCGGTCTTGGCGCGGAAGATGCGGTTCTTCTTGTCCAGCGGCGTGAACAGCTCGGGGCACAGGTCCACCGACTCCGACGAGCCCAGGAACAGGTAGCCGCCCGGGTTCAGGGCGAAGTGGAACATTTGCAGTATCTCGCGCTGCACGTCGCGGTCCAGGTAGATCAGCAGGTTGCGGCACACAATCAGGTCGATCTGCGAGAACGGCGGGTCCACCAGCAGGCTGTGCTTGGCGAACAGTACCTTCTCGCGGATTTCCTTGCGCACGCGGCTGGCGTTTTCCTCGCGAATGAAATACTGGCGCAGGCGCCCCGGCGGTATGTCGGCGACGATGGCGTGCGGGTAGGCGCCAGCGCGGCCCACGGCCACGGCGCGGTCGTCGATGTCGGTGGCGAACACCTGGATCTTGGCCGCCGAGCCGCAGGCAAGCTGCTGGTCGTTGAGCATCATGGCCAGGGTGTAGGCCTCCTCGCCGGTGGAGGTGCCGGCCGACCATACGCGCACCTCTTCGCGCGGCCGCTCGTGGGCGTCGACGGCGGTGAACAGCTGCGGCAGTACATCGCGCTCCAGGGCGTCGAACGCTTCGCGGTCCCGGAAGAAGTTGGTGACGCCAATGAGCATGTCGTCGAGCAGTGCCTTACTCTCGCCGGGGGTGCTCAGCAGGTACTGGTAATAGGCGCGCAGGTCGGGCTGGGCGGTGACCTGCAGGCGCCGCTCGATGCGGCGCAGCACGGTGGCGCGCTTGTAGTGCTTGAAGTCGTGGCCGGTGCCCAGGCGCAGTTGAATAAGGATCTCCTGCACCAAATGTTCGGCCAGCGCGGCCTCGCGCTCATTGGCCGGGGTCAGCGTGGCCAGGCCGCTGTCGGCCGGCAGCACGATCTGCCGGGCATTGCGCCACAGCTCCAGGATTTTGCCCGGAAGCTGCGCCACCGGCAGCACGAAGTCGACCATCTGCGTGGCGATGGCGGCGTTGGGCATGCCGTCGAATTCGGCATCGTCCGGCGCCTGCACCAGGGTGACACCGCCCTGTTCCTTGATACGCGACAACCCCACGGCGCCGTCGGAACCGGTGCCCGACAGCACCACGCAGAAGGCACGCTCGCGGTGCACGTCAGCCAGGTTGCGGAAGAACAGGTCGATGGCCACCTGGCCGCCACGCCGCGGCTGCGGCTGGCTGACGCGCAAGTGCCCGTCACCCATGGCCAGGTCGTGCGCAGGGGAAATCACATAGACGTGGTTGGGCTCGATGGGCAGCGTGTCGCTGACCTGGATCACCGGCATGGCGGTGACGTCCTGCAGCAGTTTGTCGGCGTAGCTCTGGTGGTCGGGCGAGAGGTGGAAAATGATCACGAAGGCCATGCCGCTGTCCGCGGGCATCTGCTCCAGGAAGCGCTTGACCGCCTGCAGGCCGCCGGCCGAGGCGCCAATGCCGACGATGGCAAACGGCAGCCCGGTGCCTGCGGCTGGAGAGGTGTCGCGCTCGCGGGGGTTGGCCATGAAAATCCTTGAAAATGGAAAGCACCGGCGCAGACGTTCGCGCCGCTGGCTGGACGTTTCATGATAAAGCCGGGGGATGGTGCTGGCGATTGGATTTTTCAGGCGGGGTGCACTTACATTCCGTGGGAGCTGGCTTGCCCGCGCGCGTTTGGTGGCCGGAAATCGAGCGGGCCACCCACCTCACCACCCGACAGGGCTTACTTTCCGTGGGAGCGGGCTTGCCAGCGAGCTGTTGAGGCCCTAAACGCTCGCGGGCAAGCCAGCTCCCACACGTACAGTTGCTGTAGAGGATGAGTTACAGCGCGTAGGTGTTACCGGGCTGGCCATTGATGTACAGCGCGCGCGTCTCGCCCGGGCGCAGGGTCACCGCCAGGGTATGCCACGCCGGGCGGAAGTCGCCCCGGTGGCTGATGGCAAGGTCGATGCGCTGCTCATCGCCACGCAATGTCCATTCCAGCCACAACGCCTGGCCCTGCTGCCAGCCGTGGCTTTCACCGTCGTCCTCGAACAGCACGCCACTGCCCTGCCCCGTGCCTGGGGCGGCGAACAGCAGCAGCTCGCGCTGATCGCCGTGCACCGCCAACGGCAACGCGGCGCCGGCGCGCACCAGCAGCGGCAGGCGCTCCAAAGGCGCATCCAAGGTGATGACCTGCCCGCCCGCATGCCACTCGCCGCTGTGGTAGTCGAACCAACCCTGCGCGTTGCGCGGCAGGTAAACGTCACGACTGCGCTGGCCTTGCTCCACCACGCTGGCCACCAGTACATCGCGGCCCAGCATGAAGTCGTCGGTTTCCTCGAAGGTGCGCGGGTCGTGCTCATGGTCCAGGAAGGTCGGCCGCAGCATCGGTTCGTCGTCCACGCAGGCCTGCCAGAACAGCGTGTAGAAATACGGCAGCCAGCGGTAGCGCAGGTTGATGGCGTCACGGATGGCCGGGGTCACCTGGGGGTGCATCCATGGCTCGTTGACGGTGTGGTCGTCGTTCCAGGAATGGATGGTGAAGCGCGGGTGCATCACGCCGTTCTGCACCCAGCGCACGAACAGCTCGGCGTCAGGCTTGGCGCCGCTGAAACCGCCCACGTCGTGGCCGATGTTGTACAGCCCCGACAGGCTCATGCCCAGGCCCATGCGCGTGTTGTAGCGCAGGGTTTGCCAGCTGGTGCGGTTGTCGCCGCTCCAGGTCTGCACGTAGCGCTGCATGCCGGCGCAGCCGGAGCGCGAGATCAGATAGGGGCGCTTGTGCGGGGCAAAGCGCTGCTGGGCTTCCATGGATGCGCGCATCATCAGCAGCGGCATTACCGGGCGGATGTGCTTGATGGCGATGGCCTGGCCAAAACCGTGGCAGCGGGCATTGCCGTCCCACACCTCATATTCGTTGTTGTCGTTCCAGGTGGCGTCGATGCCCATTTCCAGCAGCTGCGCGGTGACGTTGGCCTGCCACCAGGCGATGGTGCGCGGGTGGGTGAAGTCCAGGTGCGAGCCTTCGTCGTCCCAGAACACCGAGCGCTCCGGCGCCTCGCTTTCCGAATCGCGGATGAACAGCCCCTGCTCGGCCACCTGCGCGTACTGCGGGTGGTCATGCAGCAGGCACGGCTTGATGTTGGCGGCCAGCTTGAGGCCCGCCGCGTGGAAGGCCGCGGACAGCTGCAGCGGTTGCGGCACCTTGTCGTGGTTCCAGTGGAACACGTAGCGCTTGGCGCCAATGGAGGTGTAGCCCGAGGACAGCTGGAACGAGTCGCAGGGGATCTGGTGTTCGCGGCACAGCTCGATGAATTTCAGCAGCTGCTGCTGGGCGTCGGGGGCGTCGGTGTAGTGCATGGTGGAGCCGCTGTAGCCCAGGCTCCACTTGGGCCCGAACAGGGTCTTGCCGGTCAGCCGGACGAAGGCCTTGGTGACGTCCAGCACCTGCGGGCCGAGGAACAGGTAGTAGTCCAGGTCACCGGCTTCGGCCTGGTAGCGGCGGTAGGGCTGGTGGTAGTTGTCCAGCTCGTTGCCCAGGTCCAGCCAGCTGCTGCTGAGGTTGTCGTAGAACAGCCCGAAGCTTGCGCCCGGGCGGCGGGTGATGGTGAACGGGATGTGCTTGTACAGCGGGTCGGTGCTGGCGGCGTTGTAGCCCATGGCGTCGAGGTTGCGCATCTCGAAGCGGCGGCCGCTGCGCTGCAGGTCACCGGCCTTCTCACCCAGACCGTAGTACTGATCATCGGCGTGGCGACATTGGTAGTGGGCTACGCCTTCGTTGGCGCCGCCCAACAGGTAGGCGCTGGTGGGCCGGTCGGCGGCCAGCGGCTGCCAGGCGCCCTGGGCGTCGCAGTGTCCCCACTCCAGCCACAGCGGCTGGTGCACGGTGACGCGCAAGCGCTCGGTGGCCAGGGTCAGGCCGTGCTCATGCTCGGTCAGGCTGAACGCCGGCAGGCCGAAGCCGTCCAGGCTTTCGCGCGGGCGGCCTTCCCACGGCACGTCGTGGCCGGGGGCAATCGACCAGGTGCGGTCAAGCGCCAGCTCGCCCTGGCGCTTGACCAGTACGCGGAACATCGAGGTTTCCAGCACATACAGGCAGAACAGGTGGCGGTCGTCGACCTTCAGGGCCACGTGGTGAGGGCCACGGTGTTCCAGCGTCCAATGCTTCAAGGTTTTCATACGGCAGTCCGGGTGTCAGGTAATGGGGTGGCGCGCGCGGTGCGGCGCTCGGCAATGAACAGCACCATGAACAGGCAACCCAGCAGGTCGAAAAAGCCCATGGCGATGAAGATGGGGTTGAAGCCGAAGGTGTCGGTGGTCAGGCCGATCACCAGCGAGAACAGGAAACTGGCGATCCATGCGCAGGAACCGCGCATGCCGTTGACCGTGGCCATCTGGCTCTTGTCGAAGGTCTCGACCACCAGGGCGCTGAGCATGCACGAGATAATCTGGTGGCCGAAGCCGCCGATGGAGATCAGTGCGATGGCCACGTAGGGGTCGCGGGTCAGCGCCACGAACGCCAGGGACAGCATCAGCACCGCGCCGCTGGCGGAACTGGCCACCACCGAATTGACCCGCGCGCAGCCGAACAGGCGCACGTACAGGCGCGTCAGGTAACCGCTGGCGACGCTGCCAAGGTCTGCCGCCAGGAATGGCACCCAGGCGAACAGGGCGATTTGCTTGAGGTCCATGCCGCGTTCGTTGGCCAGGTACAGCGGCACCCAGAAACTCAGCACCGCCCAGGCCGGCTCGGCCATGAACGCGGGAATGGCGATGCCATAGAAGCGCCGGTTGCGCAGCACCGAGCGCAGGGTGGTCAGCAGCGGCTGCTTGGGCTGCTCGGGTTCCTGGTCTTCCAGGATCAAGGCGCGCTCGCCGGCGCTCAGCCGTGTGTGCCGCTGCGGCGCCTGGTACAGCCACGCCCACAACAGCACCCAGGCGGCGGCCAGCACCCCGGAGAACATGAACGCACCGCGCCAGCCGAACGACACGTGGGCCATGACAATGATCGGCGGCGCCAGCATGGCCCCCACCGAAAAGCCCACGCCCGCCCACCCCGCTGCCACCGGCCGTTCCTTGCGCGGAAACCATTCACCCAGGGTCTTGGCCGTGGCGGGGGTGGCGGCGGCCTCGGCACCGCCCATGAAAAAACGCAGGACCGCCAGCTGCAACCAGCTGCCCACGCCGGCGTGCATGATGCACACCGCCGCCCACACGCTGGCGCAAATCATGAAGCCGGCCTTGAGCCCCACCACGTCGATCAGCCAGCCGCACAACGGCTGGAAGAACGTGTAGGCCAACTGGAAAGCGCCCACCACGTAGGAATATTGCTGGGTGCTCATGCCCAGTTCGGTCTTGAGTTCGGGGGCCAGGATGCCCAGGGAGTTGCGGGTGATGTAGTTGACCGTCACCCCCAGCAGGAACAGCGCCAGCATCCACCAGCGCAGGTGCCGGAACGTGGCGCGCACGCCCACGGCTCCGCTTGTTTTCGTCGTCATGTGACCGCTTACCCTGATTTGTTTTTATGGGGGCCGGTGGCGGTGGCGGGATGCCACCTTTTAGACATCATACAAGCCGATAAAGCTTGGCAGAGGTCTTGTCGGTTACGGGTGGCTTGCGGCTAGGTAATGCGTGGGAAAGCCATGGACAGATCCTTTGTTTGGCGGCAGTGGTTGTCGTACAAGTTAAAGCGCAGGGGGGTGGTGCTGTCAATAGTGGCGAAATCGGACGCAGCCTTCGGCTGCTACATCCTGTGGGAGCTGGCTTGCCCGCGAGCTGTTGGGGCCCTAAAAGCTCGCGGGCAAGCCAGCTCCCACAAGACAGTTGCCGTCGCTGGCAAGCCAGCTCCCACAAGACAGTTGCCGCTACGGCCCACCAGGTATGGGGGATTACCCCCACTTCACCCGCCCATCTTTCCGGGCGTTGCACCTAACCAACTGATAAAAAAGGACATTAAGCACCTCCCCACACCTGGCGCCGCTTTTGCAATGAGCCCCTTGACCGTGCCTGCCACAGCGCCACGCAACCGGGAGCACCACCATGAGACCCACCACTGACACCACGTCACCGCTATTTTTCAGGAAGCCAGGGCTCACCGCGGCCGTGCTGCTGCATTTCAGCCTGAGCACCGCCGAGGCCAGCCAGCTGGATGACGTCAGCCCGCCACCGCCTACCGATGTCTCGGCCTACGCCAACCCGCCCGATGACCCCAAGGCGGCATTGGAGGCGCTGGAACTGCTGCCCGAGGCCAACCACGGCGCGTTGGCGCTGCCCAATGGCGCGTACGGCGACCGGGCCACCACGCGCACCGAAAACGTGTTGCCGCCCAGCGTGCAGACCTCGTTCAATTTCCCCACCAACGGCAAGCCCAGCCCGCTGTTCGGAGCGCTGCCGTTCACCCAGCAACTGCTGTTGTTCGAAGAATTCGGCACCGAAAAGCTCGACCCCACCACCCCGCCACAGACCTTGACCTTCCCGGTGCCCACCCTGGGCCCGGCCCCCGCCCAGGACCCCAACAACGTGGCGCGCAGCGGCCCTTCCGGGGCGGCGCTGGACGCGTTCCTGCGCCAGCCGGGGCTGTCGCCGTTCCCGTCGCAGTACTCCAATGTGCTGGACCGCAACCCGTGGAAGGCGCAGATCGAAATGTTCCTCAACCGCCACCCGGTGGGCTCGCCGGCCGAGGGGCGGCCGCCGGGAAAAGGCTGGTCGCACCAGCGCTGGAACGAGTTCTACCCGCAGGTCGCGTACAAGACTGCGCAGATGGGCGCCCGCATCAACACCGGCCTGCGCGACCGCCGCCAGCTGCACAACTACGCGGTGGGCGAGTTCGGCCCTGGCGGCCTGTACTACCAGACCTCGGACATCCCCGCCACCACCGGCACCACCAAGGGCATCGACACCCGCTTCCACCCCAATTTCCCGCTGCAGAACCACAACGCGCTGTGGACCTTCGACGGCACCTTCCCCGCCAAGCTGTTGATGGTGCGCTACGGCCAGCCGGTGCTGATGCGCCACTACAACGCGCTGCCCATCGACCCGTCGGCGAACATGGGCTTTGGCCTGCACACCATCACCACCCACGAACACAACGGCCATTCGCCGGCGGAAAGCGACGGCTACGCCAATGCCTTCTTCTTCCCCGGCCAGTACTACGACTACCGCTGGCCGGTGCAGCTGGCCGGCTACGACACCATCAACACCAGCGCCCAGGACCCGCGCGCGGCGTTCCCCTGCGCGCCGGGCGAAACCCTGTACGTCAACGACGCCTCGCCGGGCCTGAAGACCTGCAACAACGGCAGCATCCGCATACGCGGCGACTGGCGCGAAACCATGAGCACCCACTGGTTCCACGACCATATGCTCGATTTCACCGCGCAGAACGTCTACAAGGGCAACGCGGTGATGATGAACTACTACAGCGCCCTGGACCGCGGCAACGAAGCGCTGGAAGACGGCGTCAACCTGCGCCTGCCCAGCGGCTCGGCGCTGGCGTGGGGCAACCGCGACTACGACGTCAACCTGGTGCTGGCCGACAAGGCCTGGGATGCCAACGGCCAACTGTGGTTCAACCCGTTCAACACCGACGGTTTCCTGGGCGACCAGATGCTGGTGAACTGGCAGTACCAGCCCCGCCTGAAAGTGCGCGCGCGCAGCTACCGTTTCCGTATCCTCAACGGCTCGGTGTCGCGCTACTTCAAGCTGGCCGTGGTGCGCGAAATTGCCGGCAACGGCGGCGAGTTCCCCGGGCCATCGGGCTCGGGCGTGTCCTACGCGCGCGTGCCGTTCCACATGATCGGCAACGACGGCAATATCATGGAGCACGCCATTCCGTTCGACGGCAGCATGGACCTGGACGGCGACGGCAATAAACAGCGCCACAACGCCATTCTGCCGACCCAGGCGATTGCCGAGCGCTACGACATCATCATCAATTTCGCGAAAAACGGGATCAAGACCGGCGACAAGCTGTACTTCGTCAACCTGATGGAACACCAGACCGGCAAGGGCCCGCAGAAGGAAGAGGTGAGCCTGGCCGAGGTGCTGTCCGAGAAATACAAGGCCGTGCTCAAGCAGACCAGCAAGGGCCCGCAGTGGGACAAGGGCGACCCGGTGGTGGGCAAGTTCCTGCAACTGGTGGTGCAACCCTACAGCGGCCAGGACGTGAGCATGAACCCTGCCGACTATGAACCGGCCAAGCCCGGCAAGGCCGCAGGCAAGAAGATGATCCCGCTGACCGTGGACCGCGACGACGCCACCATGCAGGCCAAAATCAAGGCGGCGCGCCACCGCGAGTTCATCTTCGGCCGTTCGGACGGCACCGACGAAGCGCCGTGGACGGTGAAGACCGACGGCGGCTTTGGCTACGCCATGGACCCGCGGCGCATCACCGCCGCACCGCAGTTGGCCAACGGCCCCACCGATGCCGGGTTCTCCGGTGACGGCACCCTGGAGGTATGGAAAATCAAGAACGGCGGCAACGGCTGGAGCCACCCGGTGCACGTGCACTTCGAGGAAGGCGTGATTCTGAGCCGCGACGGCAAGGCCCCGCCGGACTGGGAAAAATGGGCCCGCAAGGACGTCTACCGCGTGGGCCCGGAGGTGGACAGTTCGGTGGAGGTGGAAATGGCGATTCGCTTCCGCGAGTTCGCCGGCACCTTCGTCGAGCACTGCCACAACACCCAGCACGAGGACACCTCCATGCTGCTGCGCTGGGACGTGGAAAACCCCGGCCAGTTCCAGCTGATGCCCACGCCGCTGCCCGGCTGGGACGGCGTGACCTACGTGAACTCGGTGGCGCTGCCCACCTTCCGCACCGGCGACGCTGGCGGCAGCAACAACGATGACGATGATGATGAGGAACAGCAGCCGGACGCCAACAAGAAACCCATCGCCAACGCCGACAGCGCCACCAGCACCAATGGCCAGCCGGTGAGCATCAACGTGCTGGCCAACGACAGCGACCCGGACGGCAACGTGCCGCTGCGCGTGGTGGGCCTGGAGCAACCGGACTCTGGCCTGGGCGTGGTCAGCACCGACGGTTCGCGCATCATCTACACACCGCCAACCACCAATGCCGCGGCCTTCACCGCCAGCTTCACCTACCGCGCCAGCGACGCCAAGGGTGCCGTGTCCGACCCTGCGGCCACCGTTACCGTGGCCGTGTCGCCACCGCCGGCAGCAACCAATGAAGACCTGGTGGTGACCAGCGCCTCGGTCACGGCGCGCAGCAACAACCGCTACGTCTGGGACCTGGCAGGCACTACCACGCGCGGTACCGGCAACACCCTCAGCGTGACCGCCGCCACCACCGGCGGGCCGCTGAACCTGGGCACCGCCACCCTGACCACCACCGCCACGGGCGCCCGCTGGCGGATCTCGGTGACCACTACCGGCAATGGCCCGGCGGCCAACCCGACGGCGACCATCACCTCGGCGTTTGGCAAGTCGGTGACAGTGCCAATCAACCTGCAATAAGGCCACCCAAAGCCGCTGCCCCCTGGCAGCGGCTTTGCCGTGGGCGCGGCAACCGTTCAAGGAAATGCTTAGAACGAACAAAATGTTATGATATAACATTGTGACACTATTCACTCAGAGCTCCTGTCGATGCACCGTTCCCCACGCTTCACCGCCACCCGCCTGCGCCTCACCCCACTCGCCGCCGCCCTGCTTATCGCCTCCCCCGTCAAGGCCATCGAGCTGCAATCGCAGGTCATCACCGCCAACCCGCTGGGCAGCACGCAACTGGCCGCCCCCAGCACGGTGCTTGAGGGCGACACGCTGACCCTGGCGCAAAAAGGCAGCCTGGGCGAAACCCTCAATGGCCAACCGGGCGTGTCCTCGTCGTACTTTGGCCCTGGCGCCAGCCGGCCGATCATTCGCGGCCAGGACGGCGACCGCATTCGCCTGCTGCAGAACGGCGTGGGCGCGCTGGACGCCTCGTCGCTGTCCTATGACCACGCCGTGCCCCTGGACCCGATCAACGTCGACCGCGTGGAAATCATCCGCGGCCCGGCCGCGCTGCTGTATGGCGGCAGCGCCATCGGCGGCGTGGTCAATACCTTCGACAACCGCATTCCCACCGAGGCCATCGAAGGCATCCACGGTGCGGGCGAGCTGCGCTACGGCGGTGCCGACACCACCCGCAGCAGCGCCGGCAAACTGGAAGTGGGCGACGGCACTTTCGCCCTGCATCTGGACGCTAGCGCGCGCAGCTTCAACGACCTGAGCATTCCCGGCTACGCCCACAGCGCCAGCCAGCGCGCCAGCGAAGGCGCCGACGACAACGGCGGCAAGCACCACCTGGCCAACAGCGATGGCCGCCAGGACAGCGGCGCCATCGGCGGTTCCTACACCTGGGACCATGGCTATGCGGGCGTGTCGTACAGCAACTACGACAGCAACTACGGCTCGCCGGCCGAGGAAGACGTGCGCATCCGCATGCAGCAGGAGCACTACGGCTTTGCCTCCGAAGTGCGCGACCTGGACGGGCCGTTCACCTCGGTGAAGGTCAACGCCGGCTACACCGACTACAAGCACAGCGAAATCGAGGATGGCGAGGTAGGCACCACCTTCAAGAACAAGGGGTATGAGGCGCGCATCGAAGCCCGTCACCAGCCCATCGGCCCGCTGGAAGGCGTGGTCGGCGCGCAGGTCAACCGCAGCGAATTCCAGGCGCTGGGCGAAGAAGCCTTCGTGCCGCAGACCGACACCGACGCCACTGCGCTGTTCATCCTTGAAGACTGGCAGGCCACCGACCGCCTCAAGCTGAACCTGGGCGGCCGCCTGGAGCACACCCGCGTGTCCCCCGACGCCCAGGGCAACGAACGCTTCGAGGCCGCCGACCACAGCAGCGACTTCACCGCCGGCAGCCTTTCTTCGGGCGCGGTGTACAGCCTCACGCCGATCTGGTCGTTGGCCGCGACCCTGGCCTACACCGAGCGCGCGCCCACGTTCTACGAGCTGTACGCCAACGGCGCGCACGTGGCCACCGGCACCTATGAGGTGGGCGACGCCAACCTGTCCAAGGAAAAGGCGCTGTCCAGCGACCTGGCGCTGCGCTTCGACAACGGCGTGCACAAGGGTAGCGTCGGCGTGTTCTACAGCCACTTCTCCAACTACATCGGCCTGCTGGGCACCGGCCGCACCCTCAACGACGAGGGCCAGGAAGACGCCAGCGGCATTCCCGAATACACCTACTCGGGCGTGCGCGCACGCTTTGCCGGCGTCGAGGCGCAGGACCACTGGGCGCTGGGTGAAAACGCCTATGGCAAGTGGGCGCTGGAGCTGTCGGGCGACTACACCCGCGCCACCAACCTGGACACCGGCGAGGCCCTGCCGCGCATCGCCCCGCTGCGCCTGAACAGCGGCCTGCTGTGGGAGAAGGACCGCTGGCAGGCACGCGTGGACATCCAGCACGCCAGCGCCCAGCACCGCGTGCCCGCCAACGAGACCAGCACCGACGGCTACACCACCCTGGGCGCCAGCGCCGGCTACCACTTCGACATCGGCCGCAGCCAATGGCTGGCGTTCGTGAAGGGTGAAAACCTCACCAACCAGACGGTGCGCTACGCCAGCTCTATCCTGCGCGACATTGCGCCCGCGCCTGGCCGCAGCCTTGAAGTGGGGCTGCGCACCACCTTCTGATAGCCAGGGTTGGGCAGTGAAAGCTGCCCAATCATTCTGCAACGTTATAACCTTTGATAAGGTTTTCAACATGCCTCGACAACTCAACAGCCCCGAGCTGTCCGTTCTGCCCCAAGTGCTGCAAGACGACGTCAACCTGGCCATCTGGGAACGCCAACTGCCCGTGCACATCGCCACCTTCGCCGAAAGTGTCATCGCCACCGGGCTGCCATTCGCCGCCTCCCAGGTGCTGACGGTGGACGAGGACCAGCCGCCGAAACTGACCGACCTTGCCAGCGAGCTGCGCGACATAGAAGGCCACGCCGGCTTCGTCGCCGACGTGGCCTGGCTGGCCCACGCGTTTGCCTGCCTGACCGGCGCGAAACGCGTGGGCCTGCGCCTGCGCACCTTGCACAAGGCCATGTGCCCGCGCTACCACGTGGATTGGGTAGCGCTGCGGTTGATCACCACCTACGCAGGCGTGGGCAGCCAGTGGCTGGAGGAAGGCGCCATGGCGCGCGAACACCTGGGTGACCCTGGCGCCGAACCCGGCAGCCCGCCGCGGCAGTTGCAGGCAGGCAGCGTCGCCTTGTTCAAGGGTGAGCGCTGGGATGGCAACGAAGGGCGCGGCATCATTCACCGCTCGCCGCCGGTGCCGGACAATCAAGGCCGGCTGTTGATGACCCTGGATTGGCTGGGATGAAACGGTGAGGCCAACATGACAAACGAGAACAACTTCCATTCATAAATGTTACAGGATAACATTGCACCATCACTTCTTTAGCTTGCGACTACCATGACCGACTCCCCTCCTGCCCCACGCCTGCAGCAACGCCTCGCTTCCATCGACGCCCTGCGCGGCCTGGTGATGCTGTTCATGCTGCTTGACCACGTGCGTGAAACGTTCTTCCTGCACCGCCAGGTTGCCGACCCGATGAACGTCGACGCCACCGAGCCGGCACTGTTCTTCAGCCGCACCCTCGCCCACCTGTGCGCGCCGGTGTTCGTGCTGCTGACCGGGCTTTCGGCTTACCTGTACGGCGAAAAGCACCAAGGCACGCGCGCCACCTCCGCCTTCCTGTTCAAGCGCGGGCTGTTCCTGGTGCTGCTTGAGTTCACGCTGGTGAATTTCGCCTGGACCTTCCAGCTGCCGCCCAGCGTGATCTACCTGCAGGTGATCTGGGCCATCGGCGTGAGCATGCTCTGCCTGGCGCTGCTGGTGTGGCTGCCGCGGGCAGTGGTGCTGGGCCTGGGGCTGGCGATAGTGGCCGGGCACAACCTGCTCGACAGCCTGCACTTTGCCCAGGGCGATGTGCTGCATATACCGTGGGCTATCCTGCACGACCGTGGCTGGCTGCAGGTGTCGGACAGCCTGCGGCTGCGCACCTCCTACCCGGTGCTGCCGTGGATCGGCGTCATTGCCATCGGCTACTGCCTGGGCCCGTGGTTCAGCACCGTCACCCCGGCGGCCGTGCGCCAGCGCAAGTTGCTGCTGGCCGGCGCCGGGGCGCTGCTGGGCTTTGTCGCTTTGCGCCTGGCCAATGGCTACGGTGAAGCGCATTGGGTGGCGGTGGACAGCCCCCTGCTGACCGTGATGAGTTTCTTCAACATCACCAAGTACCCGCCGTCACTGCTGTTCCTGGCATTGACCCTGGGCATCGGCCTACTGGTGCTGCTGGCCTTCGAACGGGCCCGGCCGCGTCGGTGGCTGGCCATGCTGGCGGTGATGGGCGCGGCGCCGATGTTCTTCTACCTGCTGCACCTGTATGTGCTGAAGCTGCTGTACGTGGCCTGCGTGGCAGTGCTGGGCCTGAACCAGGGCAGCTATTTCGGCTTCGAGCATGTGCAGGCGGTGTGGTTGGCGGCGGCCCTGCTGGCGGCGGCGCTGTACCTGCCAGTGCGCTGGTTCGCCGGGCTCAAGGCACGGCGCCGGGACATTGCCTGGCTGAAGTATTTCTGACCCTGCCACCCCACGAAAAGAATTCGCCATGAGTGTTTTACCCAAGCCCGCTGCCCTGCTGGTGGCCATAGGCAGCCCCTTCGCCTGCGCCGATACCACCTTGCCCCAGGCCACTGGTTTCATCGAAGACAGCCGCTGGAGCGTGCTCAACCGCAGCGTCCACGACAGCCGCGAATACCGCAACGGCGCCAGCAATAGCGGCGCGCGCAATGCCTACAAACCCCGCGCCGAGCGCAACGGTTACGCGCAGGAATGGGGCTACGGGCTGATGGGCAGCTTCCAGTCCGGTTTTACCCAAGGGCTGGTCGGCGTGGGCATGGACGCCCACCTGTACTACGCGCGCCAGCTGGACAGCGGCGGCGGCCGTGCCGGCAAGGCGCGGTTGCTGGGCCTGGACAACGACGGCCATCCCAAGGCCGAGTTCAGCCGCGGCGGCGCGGCGCTGAAGCTGCGCGTGGCGGCCACGGTGCTGGCGTACGGCGAACAACGGGTCAAGACCCCGGTGTTCAGCTCGTCCGACAGCCGCCTGCTGCCCGAGACCGCCACCGGCCTGTTCGTCACCAGCAACGACATAGAGCGCGTGAAGCTGGTGGCCGGCCACTTCACGGCAAGCACCGATCGCAACGCCAGCAGCCACGACCAGGGTTTCGTGGTGAACTACTCCAACGGCGTGCAGGGCGACACCTTCGACCTGGCAGGCGTGGTGGTCACCCCCAGCGATACGTTCAGCGCCAGCCTGTACACCTCGCGCTACCAGGACACCTGGCACCAGCATTACCTGGGCGGCACCTTCACCCAGGCCATCGATGACAACAGCAGCCTGGCGTGGAACCTCAACCTGTACCGCACCACCGACGCCGGCCAGGCATTGTCGGGGCGCATCGACAACACCACCTGGAGTTTGCAGTCGACCCTGGCCCATGGCCCGCACAGTGTCAGCCTGGGTTACCAGCAGGTGGATGGCGACACGCCGTTCGACTACGTCACCCGTGGCGCGATCTACCTGACCAACGCGGTGCAGATGTCCGACTTCAACGCCCCTAACGAGCGCTCCTGGCAGGCGCGCTATGACCTGACGCTGATGCCGGGGTTGACGCTTGCCGCTGCCTACATCCGTGGCGGCCATATCGACGACAGCCATGTCGACCCGCAGGGCGGCTACGCCTACCTGGGCTATGGCGAAGGGGGCCGGCACTGGGAACGCGACCTGGAGCTGCGCTACGTGGTGCAGGCCGGCGCGGCGAAGGGCCTGCGGCTGTCGTTGCAGCACAACCTGCACCGCGGCAACACCGCCCAGGCCGAGCTGGACGGCGACCAGGTGCGGCTGGCGGTGGAATACCCAATGGGCGGGCGTATCTGAACGGTGTACGCCTCCCATAATTGGCTGGCAGACCGCGCCGTAGCCGGACGCAGCCTTCGGCAGCTGCTACGCGAATTCGGATACCCCATGGACCGCGGCGCCTGCATCGCGGCCAAGGCCGGCTCCTACCACGTACGGCGTAGGAGCCGACTTTAGTCGCGATGCAGACGACGCCGTTTCAAAACAGTTGCTGCTACGTCCTGTGGGAGCTGGCTTGCCAGCGAGCTGTTGGGGCCATTAAGAGCTCGCTGGCACGCCAGCTCCCACAAGACAGTTGCTGCTACACGGATTCGGTGTAGCCGCAGCCTGGCGGAAGCGGCTACAGCAAGCGCCACCACCGCACCCGTAGCAGCGGCGGGGCGGCCATCCGCCGCAGGCCGCGTCCCGCTGCGCCGCGGTATGCCAGGGGCGTACGCGCTCACGTCACCATTTGTAGGTCAGGCTACCGATCACGTTGCGGCGGGTGCCGTAGAACACGCTGTCCTCGTAGAAGCCGGGGGTGAAGTAGGTCTTGTCGAACAGGTTGTTCACCGACACATCCACCGCCAGCCCCTTCAGGTCCTGGCTCAGGTGGCCCAGGTCATAACGCACGGAGGCGTCGGTGAGGCTGTAGCCGGGCACCTTGACGGTGTTCTTGGCATTGTAGGAGGAACCCACGTAACGCTGGCCGGCCCCCAGGCCCAGGCCTTCCAGCGGCCCTGACTGCAGGGTGTAGTCCAGCCACAGCGAGGCGGTGTTCCTGGCCACGGCAATAGGCACGTTGCCCTTGAGGCTGTAGGCGGTGGTGCCGGTGCCCACGGTGTTGGCCTTGGTCACCTCGGCGTCGGTGTAGGCGTAGGCCGCAATCAGGTCCAGGCCCTTGGCCAGTTCCGCCTTGCCCTCAAGCTCCAGCCCGCGGGAGCGCTGTTCGCCGGTCTGCACCTGGTAGCTGGCGTTGGTGGGGTCGGTGGTGGTGACGTTTTTCTGGGTCAGGTCGTACACCGATGCGGTAATGGAACTGTTGCTGCCGGGCGGTGCGTACTTGATGCCCAGTTCATATTGCTCACCCTCGGTGGGTTTGAAGGTGCTGCCGTCCTGGGCGGTGCCGGAGGTGGGCTGGAACGAGGTGGCGTAGCTGGCGTAGGGCGTGATGCCGTTGTCGAACAGATACGCCAGGCCCACGCGGCCGGTGAACTTGTGGTCGTATTGCGTGGTGTGGGCGTTCGCCAGGTAGTCGTACTCGCGGTCGGACAGCCAGTCATTGCGCCCGCCTACCGTCAGGCGCCAGTTGTCCAGGGCCAGCTGGTCCTGCACGTACAGGCCTTTCTGCACGATCACGCTTTTGCCGTCGGTGGATTTGGCGCTGTTCCACACCACGTTGGCGTTGTACACCGGGTCGTAGATATCCACCGTCTGGTTGTTGGAGCCGGTGCGCGACTCACGGCCCGCGTAGTGCCCGTAATCGATGCCCACCATCACGTCATGGCTGACAGGGCCGGTGCTGAAGTGGCCTTGCAGGTTGTTGTCGAGCAGGAAGGTGTCGGTCTTCTTCGGGCGCTTCTGGTAGCCGAAGGTGTAGGTGCGGCCGTCGCTGCCCAGCTGGGCGCTGTTGCGCGCGCCGTTGCTGATGTAGTCGACGTTGGCTTCCATGTAGCGGAAGTTCTGGTTGAAGGTCCAGTTCTCGCCCAGCCGGCGCTCGAACAGGTAACCGACGGAGGTGTTTTCAACCTCGTATTTGCTGACGTGGGGGTCGCCCAGGTAGGTACTCGAAGGCACATGGCCCAGCGCAGTGTTGTGCAGAGTACCGTTGACCGGGAAGCTCTGCTCGGCGCCGCCTTCGCGGGTCTTCATGTAGCTGGCGAGCACGGTGAAGGTGGTGTCATCGTCCGGCTTCCAGGTGAGCGAGGGGGCCACGTAGGTGCGGTTGTCCGGCGAGTGGTCGACCTGGGTGCCGCTGTCGCGCTTGAGGGCGACGAACCGGTAGCTCAGCTTGCCCTCGTCATCCAGGCGGCCGCCCAGGTCGACGGCGCCCTGCTTGCGGTCGTAGCTGCCGCCCTGTATTTGCACCTCGTGAATGGGCTCGTCGGTGGGGCGCTTGCTGGTCAGGTTGACCATGCCACCGGGGGCCATCTGGCCGTACAGCACCGAGGCCGGGCCCTTGATCACGTCGATGCGCTCCAGGCCGAAGGTTTCGAAGTCGGTGTCGTACTGGTTGAAGCCGGTGCGCAGGCCGTCCTTGTAAATGCCGAACAGGTTGAACGAGCGGAAGCCACGCATGTAGATATCCGGCGCGCCCTGCCCGCCCACGTAGTCGATGGCGCGGATGCCGGGCGTGTAGGCGATGGCCGAGTTGAAGTCCTGCACGCCGCGCTTGTCCATTTCATCGCGGGTGACCACCGAGATAGACTGCGGCACTTCGTTGATGGCGGTGTTGGTCTTGGTGCCGACGCTGGAGCGCGTGGCGACGATGCCCTCGATGGGCGCAGTGACGCTTTGCTCGGCCGCGCCGTTGATGGTCGAGGTGGGCAGGGTCAGTGAGCCTTCGGGGGCGTCCTGCAGGGTGTAGCTGCCGTTGCTCAGCCGCACCGCTTGCAGCCCCGAGCCCGAGAGCAGCAACGCCAACCCCTGCTCCACGCTGTAGTCACCGTGCAACCCCGGGCTTTGGCGGCCGGCGGCCTGCTGCGCGGGGTAGGACAGCAGCAGGTTGGCCTGGTGGCCGAACTGGTTCAGGGCGTCTTTCAACGCGCCGGCGGCAACGTCGAAATGCTGGCTGCCATCGGCGGCGCTGGCCAGGGCCGGTGCCAGCAGCAAGGCGCCGGTGAAAACACCGGGGGCCAGGCTGCAGACCATGGCCAGGGTCAACGAGCGAAGGCGCAGGGGGTGGCTCATGTCGTGCTCCACGAGAAAGGCGAAGGAAACGGGTTGTTTATTTCCATGTCTCGCGAGAACGCTGAACGGACCACCCTCCCGGCATTTTTTGTGAAAAAAATTCAGACTCGCCGTGTTGTCGCTTCCAGGCTGACCCAATACGGCGTGAAGCGGCGCACCTGCAGGTTCAGCGTGGCGCCCAGGGTTTGCAGGATTTTGTCGGTATCGGCCAGCGGGTAGGTGCCCGCCACGCGGATGTCGGCGACCGCGCTGGAACAGCCCAGGTGCCCCGGGCGGTAGCGCCCCAGTTCCGCCAGGAAGTCCGCCAGGCGCTGATCGTTGGCAATGATGATGCCATCGGTCCAGGCCCCTTCAGCCTCGGTAACCGCGCGCACCGGGCCCAGCGTCTGTGCGGTGAACAGCACCTGCTGCCCAGCCTGCAGCGTCAGCGCCGGGTTGGTACCGGCGTGCACGCTGACCTGCCCGGCACTGACAGCCACGCGGCTGGTGCCTGCCGCCTGGCGCAACAGGAAACGGCTGTCGAGGGTGTGGATGCGGCCTTGTTCGGTCTGCGCCCAGAAGGGCCGGGCCTGCGGGTCGACGCCGGTGTGGATCTGCACTTCGCCGCGCAACAGGCGCAGCAGCCTGGCGCCGCTGTCGAACCGCACATCGATGGCAGAGTCAGTGTTCAACAGCACGCGGGTGCCGTCGGCCAGGGTCACGCGGCGCTGCTCGCCCACCGCGCTGTGGTAATCGGCGCTGAGGTTCTGCCACGCCGCCGTGTCACGGCCCGCCCACACGCCGGCACCCAGGCTTACCAGCAGCGCCAGCGCCTTGAGGGCCTGGCGGCGCTCCAGCGTGCCTGCACGCGCCATGGCGGCCAGTGTGGGTTGGGCAATGTGGGCATGGTCGGCCACCGCAGCGAAACGCACGCCGAAGGCCTCTATCCGCTGCCAGGCGCGCTCGTGGTCGGGGTGTTCAGCGCGCCATTGCTGCCAACTGGCCAGCGTTGCCGGCGGCACGGGCGGGCTCTGCAGTTCCACCATCCACTCCACGGCGCGCTCGGCGATGTGCGGCGCGACAATGCTCATGACCGCCCCCCGCTCACGCCGCAAAGAAGCATTGCACGCCCGCCTTGACGATGTAGCGCTTCACCGTGGTGACCGAAACGCCCAGCCTGGCGGCGATATCGGCGTGGCTCAAGCCATCGAGCTGCGACCAGAGGAACGCCTGGCGCACTTCCGGCGCCAGGCCATCAAGCAGGCGGTCCAGCTCCAATAGGGTTTCCAGCAGAATGGCCTGGTCTTCAAGGGACGGCATCACCTGCTCGGGCAAGCTGGCCAGCACTTCCAGGTAGGCGCGCTCCAGCTTCTGGCGGCGGAAGTGATTGCTCAGCACGCTGCGCGCCACCGTCACCAGCAAGGCCCGCGACTCGCGAACCTCGATGGGGTCAGGCTTGGCCAACAGCCGCAGGAAGGTATCGTGGGCCAGGTCGGCAGCGCTGCTGCCACAGCCCAGTTTGCGCCGCAGCCAGCCATGCAGCCAGCCGTGGTGGTCGGTGTACAGCGCCTGGATGTCGAGGGGCGGGAGGCGGTCAGTGGATGACATTGAGCAGATCCGCATATGGTAATGGTTATCATATGCGATCGTATGATGATTGCTCAAGGCCATCCCTTGGTTTGAGGTGAACCGCGTGGGTGAGGACGCAGCCTGCGGCAGCTGCTACGGGGCGGGTTTTTCGACGTTGACCATCCATGGCACACCGAACTTGTCGGTGAGCATGCCGAACCCCTGCGCCCAGAAGGTTTCGCCCCATGGCATGCGCACGGTGCCGCCCGCGCTCAGGCCATCGAACCAGGCCTTGCCCTGGCCCAGGTCATCGGTGGCGATGGACAGGGCGTAGCCGGCGTGGGGCTTTTGCTCGGGGGTGGGGTCGTCGCTCATCATCAACTGCGTGCTGCCCACCAACAGGTTGGCGTGCATGATGCCATCCGGCGGCGCAGCGGGGCAGTCGGCGCTGGTGGAGTCCTGCGGCGCTTCGCCGAAGGTCATCTTGAACTGCAGCGTGGCACCGAGCACGGCGCAGTAGAAGTCGATCGCCTGCTGGCACGTGCCCGGCAGGAATATATAGGGTTGCACGTTCATCACATGGCTCCCAGGCAGTGGCGGCGCGAGATGCGCCGCCCCGTTCAATAGTCTAGTGCCAACCTGGCCCATGGGCGGAAGATCAACGCGCTGGCGGCGGCGGCCACGCCGACGCTGGCGGCGCCGTACAGCAGCACCCAGCTGAAGCCGAGGTCGAGGGCGGCCTGGTAGGCGGCCGCCGGTACCGCCTGCCTGCCGGCAGCCACCGCCTGGGCCGCGGCCTGCAGGGTCGCCGCGTCACCCACGGCAGGCAGTGCCTGGCGCAGGCCCGCGCTGATGCCTTGCAGCAGAACCCAGCCCATCACCGCGATGTTGATGGCCAGCGAGGTCATGCGCGCGCTCATGTCCATGGCCGAGGCCATGCCCGCCTGCGCCGCAGGCACGGCGCCGGTGCTGGTGTTGGTGGCCGGGGTGTTGGTCAGGCCCAGCCCGGTGCCGGCCAGCAGGCAACCCGCGGTCATGCCGGGTACCAGCCATGCGGCATGGCCGATGGCCGCGCACATCACCAGCAGGCCTGCGCCGATCACCAGCAACCCGGAAGGGATCATCACCCCCGGGTGCAGCTTCAGCGCCAGGCGTTCAGCCAGCGGTGGCACGAACAGTGTCGGCAGGGTGTACGCCAACACCAGCAAGCCCGCCCCGCCCTGCCCCAACCCCATGCCGCCCTGGGCGTAGAGCGGCAGGTAGATCATCAGCGGCCAGAAGCTGAAGTTCATGCCGGCCGAGCCCAGCAACGCCCCCGAGAAACCGCGTATGCGGAACACCGCGAAATCCATCATCGGCTGGCGGTGGAGCTGCTGCCACACCACGAAAGCCGCGAACGCCAGCAGGCTCAACAGCAGGATCACCCCGGCCGTCACACGCGACATCTCGGGTTGCGGGCCCTGGATGATGACGTAGGTAAAACCGAACACCGCTGACGCCAGCAGCACGATGCCCAGGCTGTCCAGCTT
Organism: Pseudomonas sp. JC1203; assembly: GCF_056175065.1. Lineage (NCBI taxonomy): Bacteria > Pseudomonadati > Pseudomonadota > Gammaproteobacteria > Pseudomonadales > Pseudomonadaceae > Pseudomonas > Pseudomonas sp. JC1203. Next base: position 277,322 of record NZ_JBWCAM010000005.1, on the reverse strand, counting down.
GCCGCCCGGCACCGCCCGGCACGCTTGCACCCCTGCCCCGGCCAAGGCGCAGGCGGCTGCGGCCAGCGGCACGTGAACCAGAAACACCCACTGCCAACTGGCCAGCGCGACGATGCCGGTGCCGATGATCGGCCCCAGCCCCAGGCCTGCGCCGAACACCACGCCCCACAGGGCAAACGCCTTGCCGCGTGCGCGCGCCTGGGTGAATTGGCCCGACAAAATGGCGATCTGGCAGACCAGCATGGCACCACCGCTGGCGCCCTGCACTGCCCGCGCAGTGATCAACTGCGTAGCGCTGCCGGCCAGGCCGCAGGCCAGCGAGGCCAGCCCGAACAGGGCGACGCTGAGGATAAACAGGGTTTTGCGCCCATAGCGATCCACCAGCGCACCCACCGCCATCAGCACGGTGGTGCAGGCCAGCGTGTAGGCGTTCATGATCCATTGCAGGTCACTGAAGCGGGCGTCGAGCAGGTTTTCAAGGGTGGGCAGGATCACCGGGATACTGGAGATCTCCAGGCCAAACATCATGGCCGCCAGGCACACGGCCGCCAGCGCCTTTGTCGAATCCTTCATGCAGTAGCTTTCCATAGGCTGAACGAGTGCGGCGATGATCAGGGCCCCAAGGTTTTGTGGAAATCGGCGCGCAGGCCAGATATCGTCAACTTCATGCCAAAACACCGTCCCAGCCCACAACCCTTCAACCGCTGCCTCGTCGTGCTGGCGTACGACCAGCTGTGCACGTTCGAATTCGGCACCGCCATCGAGGCGTTCGGGCGCGACGACCCGCTGCTGAAAATGCCGCTGTATGACCTGCGCGTGGCCGCCGCCGAGCCCGGCCCGCTGCGGGCCTTCGGCGGCGTGCAGATCAGCGTCGAGGGCGGCCTGGAGCTGCTGGAGCAGGCCGGCACCATTGTCATTCCCGGCTGGCGCGACCTGGCCGAGCATGTCTGCCCCCACCTGCTGGAGGCGCTGGCGCGGGCCAGCCAACGGGGCTGCCGCATCATCACCATCTGCGCCGGCACCTTTGTGCTGGCGGCCACCGGCCTGCTGGCAGGCAAGCGCGCCACCACCCACTGGCACCATAACGAGGCGCTGGCCAAGGCTTACCCGGACGTGCTGGTGGAGCCGTCGGTGCTGTACGTGGACGAGGGTAATATTCTGACGTCGGCGGGGGCTGCGTCCGGGCTCGATGCCTGCTTGCACCTGATCCGTCGCGACTTCGGCCCGGAAGTGGCCAACCGCGCGGCGCAGCGGATGGTCACCCCGCTGCACCGGCAGGGCTGCCAGGCGCAGTACCTGGAGCAGCCGGTAGCGCCACGGCCAGCCACTAGCCTGGCGCCGCTGCTGGACCGGCTGCGCGCCAGCCCTGCCGGTGACATCAATATCGAGCACATGGCGCGCGCTGCCCACATGAGCCGCCGCACGTTCCTGCGGCGCTTTCACGATGCCACCGGTACCACGCCGGCCAACTGGCTGCTGGGCGTAAGGCTGGAGCACGCCAAGGCACTGCTGGAAACCAGCACCCTGCCCATGCCGCTGATTGCCGAACAGTGCGGCTTCGGCACCGCCGCCACCTTGCGCCACCACTTCCGCAAGCAGTTGGCCAGCAGCCCCAGCACCTACCGCAAGCAAGCCAGGCGCAACACGCCGAACCCGTAGCGGCAACTGTCTTGAAACGGCGTCGTCTGCATCGCGACTAAAGTCGGCTCCTATGCCGTACGTGGTAGGAGCCGGACGCAGCCTGCGGCAGCTGCTACGGGAGGTGTGTTTGTAGCAGCAACTGTCTTGAATTGGCGTCGTCTGCATCGCGACTAAAGTCGGCTCCTACACCGTTCATGGTAGGAGCCGGCCTTGGCCGCGATGCAGGCGATGCCCCTTCCCGTAGGGGTGTGGGGGGGGGGGCCGCCCCCCGCCGTTTCAGGCCCCCACCGGCGGGGGGCCACCCCAGCTCCCACAAGATGTAGCGGCGGCGGGGCGGCCATCCGCCGCAGGCCGCGTTCAGGTGCTGGTCAGAACGCCCAGCGGGCGTTGACCACCAGGTTGCGCGGTTCGCCGTAGGAGCCGGAGTTGAAGGTGCCCAGGCCGTCGTAGTACTTCTTGTCGAACAGGTTGTTGAGGTTCGCGCCCACGGTCAGGTGGTTGTCGACCTTGTAGTTGGCCAACAGGCCCACCACCCCGTAGTCACGCTGATGGGCCTTGGTGCCGAAGTCTTCGTTCACCGCGTAGATATCGCTCTGCCACGCCCAGTTGCCGCCCACGGTCAGGCGCTCCCAGGCGCCAGGCAGGCGGTAGGTGGTGCCCAGCTTGACCTGGTTCATCGGCTGGTTGGTCTCTACCCGGTTGCCTTGCTTGTCATGGGACTCGCGGTAGGTGTAGCCGCCAATCACGTTCCAGGCGGGCGTCAGCGCGCCGGATATTTCGGTCTCGATGCCGCGCGTGGTGGTGCCGGGAATGGCGCGGTAGATCTCGTCGCCATTGTCGGCCTCGCCCACGAACTGCGGGGTGTTTTTCTGCTTCACCTCGAACAGCGCAATGCTGGTGTTGAGCGCGCCGCCGAAGTATTCGCCCTTCAGGCCAATCTCGTAGTTGTCGCCCTGCAGCGGTTTGAGCGAGGTGCCGGCGGCAGTCTTGTAGTAGGTCTGCGGCAGGAAGATGTTGGTGTAGCTGGCGTACACCGAGTAAGTGTCGTTGAGGTCCAGCACCACGCCGGCGTACGGGGTGACCACACCGCTCTTCTGCACCCGCGCGGTGCTCTGCTCGCCGCTGGCGAAGTCGCTGGTGAAGTCGGTCTGCTTCCACCAGCTGACCCGGGTGCCCAGCAGAATCGACAACGGATCATAGGGTTTGAGCCGCACGGCGGTGTAGAAGCCGGTCTGGCTCAGGCGCGTGATGTTGTCCTGGGTGCGGTCGAGGCTGGGCTTGCCACCGGGGTTGCCGTCCCATTCGTAGATGTTGTCCACGGCTGGGGTGGCCAGTTGGTAGGTGGGGTAGTTGAGGTGGGTGTAGGCGACGCTGCTGCCCACCACCAGTTCATGCTCGCGGCCGCCCAGGGTGAAGGGCCCGGTGGCGAACACGTCGAGGTTGTCCTGGGTCTGGTAGCTGTCCAGCCGGTTTACGTACATGGACACGCCGGCGCCGGTCTGCACGTCGGGCGTGCCGCGGCTGGCCGAGCCGGAGGTGGCGTCGCGGTAGGCGTACTGGTGGCTGTACGAAGCCTTAAGGCTCCAGTCGTTGGCCAGCGCGTGCTCCACCAGGGCGGTGAAGTTGTAGTGGCTGTTGTCCAGGGTGCTCCAGCGCGCGCCGGGGTTGAACGAACGCGAGAAGTTCGTGGCCGAGCCGTCGCTGTTGAACAGTGGAATATGCCCGAAGCTGGCGCCGTCACTGTTGTTGTTCTGGTAGTCCATGCTCAGGCGCAGCAGGGTGTCTTCGCTCAGGTCCATGTCCACGGCGCCGTACAGCACGCGCTTGTCGGTCTTGTACCAGTCGATGAACGAATTGGATTTCTCGTACACGCCCACCAGCCGGCCGCGGATGTTGCCGCTGTCGGTCAGCGGCCCGGACACGTCGGCCTCGGTGCGGTAATGGTCCCAGGCCCCCGCCTCACCGTACACGTAGCCCTGGGCCTCGGCGGTGGGCCGCTTGCGCACCAGGTTCAGCGTGGCAGAGGGCGTACCGGCGCCGCTGAGCAGGCCGGTGGCCCCGCGCACCACTTCCACGCGGTCGTAGATGGCCAGGTCCAGCAGCGTGCTGGTGTATTGCTGGGACTCGTTGGCGATTTGCGTGGGAATACCGTCGTACTGGAAATTCTGGATCTGGAAGCCGCGCGAGTAGAAGGTGTAGCGCTCACTGTCGCGGTGGTTGCTGGACAGCCCGGGGGTGAACTTGACCACATCGTTCAGCGACTGCAAGTGTTGGTCGTTCATGACCTGGCGCGGTATCACCGTGACCGACTGCGGCGTCTCGCGCAGCGACAGCGCGAACTTGGTAGCGGTGTTGGTGCTGCCGGTGGTGTAGGCCCCAGTGTTTTCCGTGGTGGCGCCCAGGCCCTGGCCGTCGATGTTGGTAGCGCCCAGCTCCACCGCGTCGCCGGGCGCCGCCGGTTGCACGGTGTAACTGCCCGCCGCCGTTACCCGCAGCACCAGGCCGCTGCCGCGCAGTGCCTGCTGCATGGCCTGGTCGGCGGTCAGCTCGCCCTGGATGGCCGGCGCCGCCTTGCCGCGCACCAGCGCCGGTTCCAGCATCACGATGCGGCCACTCTGGCGGGCGATGGCGTTCAGGGTGTTGGCCAGGCTGTCGGCGCCCAGGTTGAAATGCAGCACCTGTTCGCGGCTGGCGGCAACGCTGGGGGTGGCCAGCAGCGGCAGCACTAGGGTCATGGACATGGCAGCGGCAAGGGCGTGGGGGCGGAATGTGGACACAAGGTGCTCCTGAAAAAGTCATCGTCAGGAAGGAGGTGTAACGAGCGAAAAAAACCGGACAGCCGCGGTGAATTATTTTTCAGGCGCGCCGGCTGATCAGCACCAGCCAGGGGCTGTAGCGCTCGATGCGCAACGGCAGCGACTGCGCCATGGCCGCCAGCGCCTGGTCGGGATGGTCGAGGGCAAACACGCCCTGCACGCGCAGTTGCCGCACCTGGGGGCTGACGCGGATAAAGCCCGGGCGGTAGGCGCGCAACGCCTCCACCAGGGTTTCCAGCGGCTCGTCGACGGCGCTGAAAATGCCCTCGTTCCAGTCGGCGCGGTGCGGTTGCGCGCCCAGGCCAACGATGCCGCTGGCACTGATGCGCACCGCCTGGTCGCGGGCCAACCCCTGTGACAGCGCAGCGCCCAGGCGCTGTACCTGCACCTGCGGCCCCAGGTTGACCGCCACCGTGGCCTGTTGCTCCTGGCTGACCAGCCAGCGCCCGGCCGCCGCGCTGCTGACCAGCGCCTGTGCACTGCGCACCTGCAGGGGCCGGGCTTCGCCGCGCGCCTCCACGATCAGTTCGCCACGGCGCAGCAGCACGCAGCGTTCATGCGCGTTGAAGCGCAGGTCCACGGCGCTGCAGGCGTTGAGGCGCAATTGGCTGCCGTCGGGCAGCGCGATGGTGCGCCGCTCGCCCACCCCGGTGCTGAAATCCGCCAGCCAGGTCTGGCCTTGGGGGCTGCGCGCGGCCAGCCAGCCGGCGCCACCCAACAGGCCCAGCGCGGCCACGCCACGCAGCACCGCACGGCGCGACAGCGGCGGCTCCAGCAACACTTCCAGCGCCTGGCGCGCGTGCCCCGGTGCCTGTTGATCAAGCCTGCGCAAGCGCTCGTAGGGCGCGCCGGCGCGCTCCTGCAAGCGGGCCCACGCCTGCGCGTGCGCCGGGTCGGCCGCCAGCCAGTGCTCGAAGCGGTGGCGGCGCGCGGCGTCGCCGGGCTTGGCGCGCAGGTCCACCATCCAGTCGATGGCCTGCTCGGCCGCAGGCTCCAGGCGCAGGCTCACAGCGCCAGCTCCGCCAGGTAGCACTGGCGCAGGGCCTGCTTGATGTAGCGCGTCACCGTGCGCTCGCTGACGCCCAGGCGCTGGCCGATTTCGGCATAGCCCAGGTCGTCCAGCTGGCTGTACAGAAAAGCCGCCTTCACCACTGCCGGCAGGCCGCCCAGGCTCAGTTCTATGGCCTCCAGCGCCTGCAGCAGCGCCAGGGTTTCCTCCGGCGAAGGCGCCAGCGCTTCGGGCAGCAGGCTGAGGCGCTCCAGGTAAGCCGCCTCCAGCTGCTTGCGCCGGTAGCGGTGGAAAATCAGCCGGCGGGCGATGGTGGACAGGTAGGCGCGCGGCTGCGCGATGCTGTCGGGGTCGGTGCGTGCCGCCAGCAGCTCGACGAAGGTATCGGCAGCCGTGTCCCGGGCATCCTCATGGTGGCGCAGGCGCTGGTGGATATGGCGCAACAGCCAGCGGTGGTGTTCGCTGAAGAAGCCGCTGAGGTTGGGGGCCGGGAGAATAGACACGCGTGGGCTGCCTGTTAACGATAACTATTCTCGAATACTACCTAAGCGGCCGGTGCTCCACAACAGCCGCTTCACCCTCGATTGAATAGGCCGCACGCGCCGTCACAGGGAAAGGTTGAGCTCCTGCCCCAGGTACGTCACGCGAATGGCATGCCCTGCCCCCTCCACGTCGAACGGCGCGCACATGGCACCGGTCGAGACGATGTCGCCAGCACGCAGCGTCAGCCCCTGTTCGGCTGCATGGTCGAACAGCGCCTGCAGCGAGTTCAGCGGGTCGGTGGCGGAGTCGCCGAACAGGCCCTCGGCCTTGGGCTGGCCATCGAGGTACACCACAGTTTGCTCGGGCAACGCGCGCAACACCGCAAGGTCCAGCCCCGGGCACGCCGTGGCGCCGACCACCAACGCTTCGAAGCCAACGTTGTCGGCGACGAAGCTGGGCCAGCCCACCGCCTTGCGATCCACGAACCGCGAGCGCACCAGCTCCACGGTGACGCAAGTGGCGCGGATATCCTGGGCGTCGAAGCGCTGGCCCGGTTGTGGCGCTATATCGCGGGCCAGCACGAAGGCCACCTCGCATTCCACCGTCACCGCGCCGGCGCCCGGCATGCGCAGCTGCACGCCGCTTGCGTGCAGGCGCGAACGTGCCAACTGCCCCACCAGCGGCCGCGCCAGCTGGGCGCCGCGCATGGCCGCCGGGCTGCCGACCCCCAGCTTCCAGCCGGCCCGCTCGCCGCCCGCCTGCTGGAACAGTGCTGCTTGGGCGGCATAGCCCTGGGCAAGGTCGTGGGGCCGCAATGCCGGCGGCAGGCAGGCCAGCAACGCCCCCGTGTGCCAGGCCGAAAGCAGCGTGTGCGCGGTTGCGTCGGGGTTGAACGGGGCGGTGTGCATGGCGGACTCTGTGGGTGGCTGGGTGGAAGGGCAATGGTGGCAGGCGACGACCTTACACCATTTGCCAGGGCCTTACGCCAACCGCAGCAACGCCTCCAGCACCGCGAGCACCGCGCGGCTACCCTTGGCCGCCGGCAGCGTCCAGGCGGTGATGTTCATGCCCAGTGGCACTGCCGGGTCGAGCGGCGCCACCAACTCGCCGCTGTCCAGATACCGCTGCACCAGGCTCTTGCGCCCAATCAGCACCCCTGCCCCCAGCAACGCCTGCTGCACGGCAATGGAGTACAGCGAAAAGCCCGGCCCATGGGCCACGAAGGGCGCGCCCGGCATGGCCGCGCCAGACCACACCGCCCAGTCATTCCAGCCCACGTCGGCAATGCAGCGCACGCTATTGAGGTCTGCGGGCGTGTTGATCTGCCGTGCCAGCGCCGGCACGCACACCGGCAGCAACTGCTCGGCCACCAACAGGCGCTGGCCGCGCTTGGGCCTGGCGGTATAGAACAGGCACAGGTCGAACGGGCTGCGCTTGAGGTTGGGCGCCTCGTCCACCGCCGTGACCGATATCTCGATAGGCGCCAGCAGCTCGGTCAGCAGCGGCAGCCGCGGGCTGAGCCACAGCTGCGCGACGGCCGGCGAGGTGACGATATGCACGCGCTGCGGCGCCGCCAGCCGCCGCAGGCTGCGTGCCGCTTCCTCGACGGCGTCGAACGCTTCGATGAAGCGCGCCTTCACGCTTTCGCCCAAGGCCGTGAGCCTGACCCCCTTGGCATGGCGCTCGAACAAGGCGGCGCCGCACTGGCGCTCCAACGTCTTCACCAGGGCGGCGATGGCCCCGGGCGTGACCATCAGCTCATCGGCGGCGCGGGCAAAGCCCCCCAACCGGGCGGCTGCCTCGAAGGCACGCAACGCATTGAGGGGCAGCGAGTGCTTGATCGGTGAGTGCAGTGGCATATCACGAGCCCTAGTTTTTATAGGCCTAATATTCCAGAAATCTGGCGTTGATACCAACCCCCGCGCGCATTAACGTGAAAGCAAGCCAACCCCCGTGCCTACCCTGCCAAGGAGCCCCAAATGGCCTTTAGAAGCGCGATGCATGCCCTGCGCAGGGGCGCCCAGGATGCCCTGCCACTGACCACCGGCGTGGTGCCGTTCGGGCTGATCACCGGCGTGACCGCTATCGGCCTGGGCATGACGCCCACCCATGCCATGGGCATGACGTTGCTGTTCTATTCGGGGTCGGCGCAGATGGTGGTGCTGCAGTTGCTGCAGCATGGCGCGCTGCCCATCACCATGGTGGTGACGGCGCTGGTCATCAACCTGCGCTTCCTGATGTACAGCGCCGCCATTGCCGAGCACCTGCACACCCTGCCGCGCCGGCACAAATGGCCGCTGGCCTACCTGCTGTCGGACCAGACCTTTGCCCTGTGCAGCCTGCACCTGACCACCCCCGAGGCCAGGCGGTTCGCCGCCCCTTACTACGCCGGCACCGCCCTCACCCTGTGGGCCGGCTGGAACCTGGCCGTGCTGGCGGGCGTGCTGCTGGGCACCGGCATCCCCGACACCTGGTCGCTGGGCTTCGCCATACCGCTGTCGTTCCTGGCGCTGCTGGTGCCGGGCCTTCGCAACCGTGCCTTGCTGTGGGCAGCGATGGTCGCCGGCGTGCTGGCCGTACTGGCCATTCAGTTGCCCTACAACCTCGGGCTGCTGGTGGCGTCCATCGGCGGCATTGCCGCCGGCTTGACCGTGGAGCACCTGCGCAAGCCTGCGCGCCCTTCCCTGAGAGACGACCTGGAGCAGGAAGCATCATGAGCGAACTGGCGCAGTGGACCACCTTCCTGCTGGTTGCCCTGGGGACGTTCGCCGTTCGCGTATCGTTCATCGAGTTCTACAGCAGCCTGCGGATACCGCCGCTGTTCACCCGCGCACTCACCTACGTGCCCGCAAGCGTGCTGGCTGCCCTGGTGTTGCCGGCGGTGGTGTACCAGGACAAACAGGCAGTGCTGGACTGGAGCAACCCGCAAATTCCGGCGGCCGTGGTGGCCGCGCTGGTGGCCTGGCGCACGCGCAGTACGCTGCTGACGTTGGGGGCCGGCATGGCGGCCTTGTGGCTGTTCAAGCAATTCGCCAGCTGACCGGCGGTCACGATGGCGATGCATCCACTTCGCCCCCGCCTCCGTACATTCATCACCTTCAACCGAAGGACCGAAGAATCAAGGAGACACACCATGTTTGCCTTTGCCCAACGCCTGACCGCTGCCTGCTTCGCCGTGCTGTGCCTGGTGGCTGCCCCTGTGTTCGCCGCCGACACGGTCATGGTCGGTGGCGCCGCCATGTACCCCACCAAGACTATCGTCGAGAATGCCGTCAACTCCAATGACCACACCACCCTGGTTGCCGCGGTGAAAGCTGCGGGCCTGGTGGACACCCTGAACGGCAAGGGCCCGTTCACCGTCTTCGCGCCCACCAACGAAGCCTTCGCCAAACTGCCCGCCGGCACGGTGGACACCCTGGTAAAACCTGAGCACAAGGCCGACCTGACCAAGGTTTTGACCTACCACGTGGTGGCCGGTACCCACACCGCCAGCCAATTGATGGCTGACGCCAAGAAGCATGGCGGCAAGACAATGCTGACAACCGTGCAGGGCGAACCGCTGACCGTGATGGCGCACGATGGCAAGCTGTGGGTAATGGACGCCAAGGGCGGCAAGGCCATGGTGACGATTGCCGATGTGATGCAATCGAATGGCGTGATTCACGTGGTCGATACCGTGCTGATGCCCAAATAGTGTCTGGCCGGGGGCGCCAACTGCGCGCCCCCGGTTTCCGGCGTTATTCAGCGTCGATCAAGCTGTCGGTTTTGCCGCTGCCTTTTTCCCGATCAACCTGGGCGTCCTGGTCAGAGCCAGGGTTGCCGGGCGGCGGGTCCCAGTCCACTGGGCGCTCGCCGTTGCCCTGCCTGGGCTCTGAACTGGTTTGTTCCAGGCCTGAACCATGGCCCTCGTCCGTTTCGGGCGTGTTGTCATCCGGCCCGGGGTAGGCTGCTTCTGGTCCGTTGGTGGTGTTCACCATAACGTTTACTCCCGTCTGGGGCGCAGGGTATCTGCGCATATAGGTGGGAGGGTGCGGGAACGAGGCAAGTGCCCAGGCGCCGACGGGTGGAGCACAAAATGAGGACTTGATTCATGGCGCTGGGCGTTATGAAATCTGTCGCCTACAGGCACTCGACTTCATGGAGGAAGAATTGCGCATCTACATTACCGGTGCTTCGTGTGCGGGCGTGACAACCCTGGGGCAGAACCTGGCCCCGTTGCTGGGGTTGCGCCACGTCGATGTTGATGACTACTACTGGATGCCCACGGACCCCGCCTTTACCACTAAACGGCCGATCAATGCGCGGGTGGCATTGCTGCAGCAGCACCTGGGAGGCAACGATTGGGTGCTGACTGGTTCCTGCATGAACTGGGGCGACGTGCTGATCAGCCATGCCGAGCTGATTGTATTCGTAGTCACGCCTACGCCGGTTCGCCTTGAACGCCTGGCTACCCGCGAACATCAGCGCTTTGGCGAGCGGATAGCCCCGGGGGGCGACATGCATGAAATACACGTGGCATTTCGCGAATGGGCCTCGGAGTACGACAACCCGGCCTTCTCAGGCCGCAACCGCGCGTGGCACGAGGCGTGGTTGGCCAGGCAAACGGCTCCGGTGTTACGGGTGGATGGGGCTGGGAGCGCCGAGGGTATGGCGACGGATGTGGTTCAGGCGCTAGCGAGTTTGGCCCAATAGCGTGGAGGCCGGCATGAGGTCAACAGAATCGAACCAGCCACACCTCCACTTCATCACAAGCCTGCCAGAGGGGATCGTGGATTTGGAGGCGGCAGCCATTGGTGAGGGGTTCAGGTTTCTCACGCGGCTGATCCGTGAGTGGGAGTCTGGAGCAAACCGTTTCGATGGCCCCGGCGAATGCCTGATGGCGGCGTTCGTTGGCGAACGTCTGGTCGGCATCGGTGGGCTTACCTGCGACCCGTTTGCAAGGCCTGGCATCGGCCGGCTCCGGCGGTTGTTCGTAGACGGGCCGTGCAGAGGCCAGCATATTGGCAGGTCGCTGGTTAACCAGCTGGTTGCTCATGCCGCCCAACACTTCAGCGCGGTGCGCTTGAGTACCGATACCGTCAGCGGCGCCGAATTCTATGCCGCTTGCGGCTTTCGGGCGGTATTGGATAAGCACGCCACCCACATCAAGGTGTTCGCAGCCCCCTCCACCGCTCCCCCAACCCGGTAGCAGCAACTATCTGTCGGGTTGAACACTGTGGGCATCGGGGTTCAGCCTGGCACCTGTAGGAGCGGGCCGTGCCCGCGAAGCAGGCGCCGCAGGATTTCAGGCACTGCGCGGTGAGGCCTTCGCGGCCACAGGCCGCTCCTACAAAGGGCCAGGTAGACCTGAGCGTTTGCCTGGAACCATAGAACCTCTCACAGCGGGTACCGCGATGACGTAGCAGCCGCCAGGCGGGGTCACGTCCCCCCGCACATCTCCAGAAACAAATACCATCAGAAAAGTCCTAGGAAATTTCCCACAACTTCCGTGATAATCGAATAATTAGCTTACATTTCCACGCTTGCGTCCGATTGCCCCGGTAACTAACCTCCCCCTCGCCGCTGACTGATAGCGGCCGGGTTTGGTCACCCGATGGTCAACAGACGCAACAGCGTCGCCATGTTCCTGCCCGCGCATTCGCCGGCATGATGCTTTATGGCAGCTGTGCGCGGGGCATCCTCGGATGCGCCGGGATCCTGTTGCCCCGGTTGACCAACCCTCGTATAGCTGCCACCCCTTTGTTTGGTCACATTGACTGGCGGCTCCGTTAACTCAACAGGAGCTTCATCATGGTCAAGCCAACACCCGATCCACCCTTCAGCAAAAAGCCCTCTACTGATCACCCTCTCCAATTCTGGCGTAACGCCTGATAGTTGAATCGCCGTGCACGTGGCCGCCCTGCCCCACCTACGCGCCGGGCCGCCACGCTGGTTTTTACAAAAGGATATTGAACATGAGCGAATTTCTGGAAACCGCCGCAGTGCCATTCGGCATGCGCGACTCACGGCAGCAGCCGTTTTTTAGCGTCAACGCGGGGATCAGCCTGGAGGATGCGCTGTGCCATTTGGCGCACCTGTTGCGCTGCGCATACGACTCCGCCTACGAGCTCACCGACGGCGAAGGTGTTGAAAAAGGCCTGGTGTGGTCGACGCTGCACCATATCGAGGGTGCCAAGGGGCTGGTTGATGCGCTGATTGCTGCAAGGTAAAAGAGGCACCTAGCCTGGCCTGGGGAAAGCTCGGTACAAACCCAGTGCATTTCGTGGGTCGGGTCGGGTCAGGTTGGCCTAACCCACCCGCGATTTACGAGCGAGCATATCCTGACTCGCCAACGCTACCCCCATGAACCCAACCGCCGCCCTCTGATTCCAGCCACCGCAACAGCCGAAAAAAGCCCTGCCAGTACCGACGGTGCGCAATTCACAACTTTTCGCCGTGCCTGCCGATAGCCTGAAACCACAGCCACCCAGGAAGCGGCCATGATTCCAGGATACCGTCTACGCATTTACTGCTTCATCGGCGCGGTGTTCTGCCTGGGTACCTGCTGGGCGGTGCTACCGTCCTTGGGCGACGCCTTGGCCTTGGGCCAATTCGATACCGTGACCGGACGGCGCGCCTTCAGAACCTGGGAGCACCTTGTGGCCCACGACCAGCCATGGCGCTTTACCTTGTACCTGCTGAGAGACGTTGCGCTGAGTTTGGCGAGCGGCAGCGCTGGCCTGGCCATGGCTTGGGTGGTACTGCGCGGGCGACGAGCATTCCGGCGTTGGCCGCGGGGCTTCTGAAGCCCGGTTGCGGTGTACAGGAAGGATCACTCCACGCCCGTATCAACCCCTGCCAGTATCTCCGCCAGGTTATGGAAATGCCCCTTGCCACCGTTCGCCGCTGAACTGTCAGCCGCACTGCCCGTCTGCGCCGTCAGCTCAGTGACGCAGTACCTGGCCAAGGCATCCCACGGTATTCGGACGCGCCACACATCGGCGGCTTCAGGCCACTGGCAGCCCTCTCCCCCTCAAACACCGCTCCTCAGCCACGCCCGTAGCCGCAGCCAGCGGCAGCGCCGCGCGGTAGTCGGCCTTTTAACGCCATAAGCGCCTTTCCCAAGCAACAGCTCGTAAAAAAGGCTCAGGCCTGCGCAGCGTTACTGGCTTTGCTTTGGAACATGGCGGTATCGGCCTTGAACATCAGTTCGTCGAGCAGCTCGCCATCTTCCGGATACCAGGCCACACCCAGGCTGGCGCTGACCTTGATCTGGTGGCCTTTCCAAAGCAGGGGCAGCTCGACAGCCGTGCAGATTGCCTGGGTGATTCGCTGGATATCGTGTTTGTGATGCGCGCCGTCGAGCAACAAGACAAATTCATCGCCGCCCATGCGCGCGGCGATTTCAAATTCGCGAATATGGGATCTGATGGCCGAGGCTACATGGATCAAAACGGCATCGCCCGCCTGGTGGCCAAAACGATCATTGATCTGTTTGAAGTTGTTCAAGTCGATGTAACAAAGGGCCAAATGCTCTCCACGACTCTTGGCGTCGAGCAGCTTCTGGCTGACGAAGGGAATAAAACTATTGCGATTGGGCCAGCCGCTCAGGCTGTCATAGAAGGCCAGCTTGCGGACTTCCTCCTCAGCGAGTTTGCGTAACTTGATTTCTTTGCGCAGATGGCGCTGGGCGTTCAACAGCACCAGCGTGAACAACAGGGCAAGCCCGCCGCCAATACTGATCAGGACAATCGTCTTGCGCAGCCGCTCGACGAGCTGTGGCGGGTTGGGGTCGTAAATGAAGTGTTCCAGTCCGTCGATGTTGTTGACCATGCCCAGTTCGAGGAAAGTTTCAGCCATACGTTGCCAGCGCCCCGGGTTCATATGACCAATCTCGATCAAGTCCGATTGCACCAGTGGCCGCATGGCGTGGGCTTCGAACTCCAAGTGCGCGCGGCTTTTCTCCACCGAATACTGATTGAGCAGCAGGTCGATGATTTCCTCGGGGTTATCCATCGCGTAGCGCCAGCCACGCAGCGTGGCGCGGCGGAACGCCTCGACCCGTTGGGGATGCTCATCAATCTCCGCTTGCGTGGTAAACAGGATGTCGCTGTAGAAGTCGATCCCGTAGGTGACGGGCGAGATAACGTTGTAATCCACACCGCGCTGTTTCAGGTAGAAGGGCTCGTTGGTCAGGTACGAGTTGAAGGCCGTCACTTTGCCGTTGGCCAGATCCTCAATCTGATAACTGCTGGGCAACAGCTGCAGTTTTTCGAGGGGTATACCCTCGCTGCGGAACATCGCCAGAAAATCGGCGTCGGTCTGGGCATCCATCAACATCACCGGCTTGTCGATCAGGTCGTGCACGGTGCGAACCCCTTTGTCCGTGCGAGCCAGAAGCACAGAGGGGGAATGCTGAAAAATCACCGCAAGCGCAACCAGGGGCTTTCCATGCAAGCGCGCGTAAAGCAATTCGCTGTTGGCTTCGGCATATTGCGCGCGCCCGGAAAGCACTTCTTCAACCGGAGTGATGTTGGGCCCCCCCTCGTGCAAGTGCACCTCCAACCCTTCTTCGCGGTAATAGCCCTGTGCGATGGCGGCATAATAGCCCGCGAACTGAAACTGGTGCTTCCAACGCAGCTGTACATCAATTACCTGTACGCCGTCATTGTGTTGGGTGACCGGGCTCGCCCACGCAGCCTGGGCCGAGAACAGCACCAAACACAGCAGTCGACGCAACTGCCCCGGCAGACGTCCCTGCGGCTGACTTGGGGTGTTGGAGCAGCTACGGAGGCTGGGCATAGTGGAGGGTCCGTGAATCGCGCTTATCGTTTAGCGTGCAAGGCGTGGCGCGGCATTGTGGCATCACTGATGCGGTGCCAGCAATCGCGAGCCATGGCTTTGGTCAGCAGAGCGCAATCGGCCGGAACACGCCCTTCCCGACTGATTAAAATACCCTCCCTGTAGCTGCCTCCATGCTGCCGTGCCCCATGAGCAGGCTTACCATCCAAGACACCTGCAAATATCCTCGACACTTACCAAGCGAGCCTTAACGATGCCCACGCCGCCATTCTCGCCCTATCACAGCTTGGCCAGCGATCTGCTTTCCTGTTTACCCGACCACACAAGCGATGGTTCCCATGATCTATCTCATGTTCACCGGGTGTGGTCTAACGTAAGACGCATACAAACGTGCGAGGGTGGCGATCTTGAGGTGCTGCTTGCCGCGACCCTGCTGCACGATTGCGTGGCGGTCGAGAAAGACTCGCCAATGAGGGCGAAGGCCTCGACGCTCTCGGCTGAAAAGGCAGCTTCAATCTTGACGAATCGTGGCTGGTGTTCGAGCCGAGTCGAAATGGTTGCACATGCCGTAAAAACCCACAGCTTCTCGGCAGGCTTCGAGCCTGAGACCCTGGAAGCAAAGATCCTCCAGGACAGTGACCGTCTGGACGCCATTGGCATGGCGGGCGTGGCGCGCTGCTTCTATGTTGCCGGACGCATGGGTTCGGCGCTGTATGACATCACCAATCCGACTGCTGCAGACCGAGGCTACCAAGACAAACAGTTCGCCATCGAACATTTCCACACCAAGCTGCTGACACTTGCGCACGGCTTCAAGACAGCAGAAGGCGCCCGCTTGGCCGCAATCCGCCACGCGCGACTTGAGTCGTTCCTCGCGGATTTCATGGATGAGATCGGCGGGTAATTTGCGTGGCTACTGTGCTCCGATTTTGCGTGCCTGTATGTGTGTGAATACCGAGCACCCTCTGCAGGCACAAGACTCGTACAGTCCGCATTTGTTGAAGGAGAAACCACCTATGCGTGAGCGCAACGCAGCGCGATTAATCGTTATCAGCCCGTCTCGAATGGTGGTCCGTGGAAGAATTGAGGTCCACTGAGGAGAGGATATTTCCGGAAGGGCTTATCGACATGTTCGTTCGCGCGGGTATCTGACAAGGCTGGGCATGCCGACCAGTAGCGACAACTCCGCACGTTGAACTGCATCAGCGTGAGGTCAGGCATGTGAGCGTCCCTTGCGTTGAAGCAGCCAACGGTCGCCGCTTCCGGCTGCGGATTCAACCGGTGAGCGCGGCCACTGCATCAATTTCAATCAACATTCCGTCAAGGGCCAAGCGCGGGACTGGAATCAAAGTGCAGACAGGCTTTTGCCCTTCTTTCCAAATGAGTTTTGCCTCCTTGGCCCAAGCGTGCAAGCGCTCCTCGCAATGATCGACAATCAACAGCGTGAGCTTGAATACCTGTGCAAAGCTTGCACCTCGGGACCTCAACGCCGTATCCAGGTTGGCCAGCGCCTGCCTGGTCTGTTCCGTGAAGTCTTGGGATAGCGTTCCCTGGAGGTCTTCGCCGCCTTGCCCGGCGATGTAAAGCAGCCTGGCACCTGTTGCCACTTCCGCTACGTGGGAGTAGCCATTGCAGCCAGGGTCGTACAAACCATGAGGATTGAACAGGGTAAACGCTACACGAGGTGCTTCCGGCATGGGACTTCTCCAGATAAGGTCATGGTAGTCTGCAACCTAAAGCCAAGTTGAGGTCAAGGATGCCCTTCATGAGTGAGCACAGTCGCCTGTTAAGTCCCTCCCAGGTCGCCAAGGCAGCCCGTGTAGCAGTCTCCACGCTGCATTATTACGAGCGTCAAGAGTTGATCACTGCCCAGCGCAACGCAGGCAATCAACGGGTATACCGAAATGACGTGATACGGCGAATTGCGGTGATCAAGATCGCGCAGCAAGTCGGAATCCCCCTGAAAGATATCAAGGAAAAGCTCGGGGAACTGCCATCCGATCGCGCTCCAAACGCCAGGGAGTGGGCCCGGCTTTCGACTCAATGGCGCAGCGATCTGGATAGCCGCATAGCTTCGTTAATGATGTTGCGGGACAAATTGGGTAGCTGCATAGACTGTGGGTGCCTATCCCTGGCTGCTTGCCCGCTTCGAAAAGATTGCTGATCTGGTATTCGACTGCGGTCGGCCAGAAGCTGCCAGTCAGATCATCCGATTTTCGGCACCCTGTGGCGGTAAGGAGTAAATCACCGAGTCGTATTTAGCCGCTGTACGTGTCCCTGTTACGATCCCGCCAAAGGCTTCGGCGATTAACCGACTAGCCTTATTTTCCCTTGCAACAGGATAGATGAAACCGGATGGGGCCACGTGTTCAGAGGCCCATTGCACCACCGCGCCAACAGCTTCCTTGCCAAAGCCTCGCCGATGTTTGTCCTCCCTTATCCATATCCCTAACTCCGGCGTTCGATCATTAACATTGTGCAGCCCGACCAGCCCTAAAAAGCTCGCATCGTCCAGCTGCCGAATCGCGAAAATAATATCGCTGCCATCGGCTATAGACCGTAACCACTGTGCCCACACTTGCGCGTACTCCTCGCGGGACGCCGGGGGCTCCCAGGACATGTAGCGTGTTAACGAGGTCGTGAGGCTATCGAAGGACTCGATAGCGTCCGTTTCACGGAAAGGCTGGATCGAAAGGCGTGATGTCTGGATTATGAGTGTGCGCGAATCAATGGACATAAAGCCAAACTCCCTGGCAGTGGTGCTCCGATTGGAGATAACAGTAACTTATTGCTCGTTGCTGCGGTATATCGACCAAATACTGCCTTTCCACCCCCACGTCTACGGCCCAGCCACGCGCCGTGGGGCGAAAGCAGCCCCTTGAGGCCGACCGCGACGTCCAGGTCACGGCCGAAATATCAGGTTCCGCTTCGTGGTCAAGCGCCCATGAGTACACCGGGGTCGCCTGTCCGCCAGACATTATCGACCGTCACCCGCTGAATGCCCCATTCCGTGCCGAGCCTGACCAGCTCGACGGCATAGCGGTTCTTCATGAGGTAGTGGCGAGAGGGGTCATTCTTCAGCACATGCTGCGCCTCCACCAGCGCATCCAGATGTGCCGTGTCACCCTCGAAGGCCACACGAGGATTGCTGACCGAATGGGTGGTATCGACATGCCCCAGGGCACCGAATAACGTTGCAACAATGACCTCTCGGCCTTCCAGTACAGGGAATTCAAAACCTGCCTTTGCTGCGGCAGGGCCGAAGTCGGAAACAGCATTTTCCATGAAAGCGCTGGACAGCAGTGCTGCGTCACGCAGGTCAATGCCAGCGGCAAAGCGGTAGAGAGCGTCAATGGCCGCAAGCTGGTCGGCGGTGTGTGTCTGGTAGGTAGATGGCATGAGAAACTCCGGGTAGGTAATTCGACCCACGAAAGATCGACGCAGTGCAAGCCAGGCCCTATGGCCTCAGAAGTTCGTGATCAGTGTCCCCTCAATACTCTCGGCAAACCCATCGCCGAAAACCCTGAAGGGTGTAGCGAAGCCCAACACGCGCTCGCCCTTCACCACCCGACGCGCTGCCTCCACTGCCGCCAATGGCGTGTAGGAATAGCCGTTCACGGTCTCGATCACAGACCGGGCGATTGCTCCGTCAACGCCAATGACCTCAACCACTGCACGGGCCCGATGCGCCTCCCTTTCCCCAGGCGTCGGACCATCAGGCAGTTGCGCCAGATCGCCTTCTGGAAACGCCTCACCCGAGATGTGCACGAACATCGCGATGTTCGGGATGCCGGTCGAATGCCACCCCGTCACCAGATCACCAAACGACAGCGGCACGCACAGCACCGGGCCGTCACCGAAATCGAAATGACGCGGCGTTGCATCAGGCGTAGAGACCAGTTCGCCATCCACCCTCGCAAGCACCCCTGCCCCGATGATTTCACTGACGCTCATGGCCGAGCCACGGGACATCGAACCTGGCACTTGCAGCGCGATGCTCAGCGCAAAAGGCTGTTCGACACGCCTGGCCACATGCACCGCCAGCGAATCGGTCGGTACAACGTCCCAACCCACACCGGGCAATAGCATGACCTGATGCGAAGCGGCTTCTGCGCCGAGCCGCTCGGCCAGCCGATAGACGTTGATCTCGGCCGTGATGTCCAGATAGTCGACCCTAGCCTTGATACAGGCGCGCATCAACGGCTCTGCGGTGTGCGCGAAGGGGCCGGCGAAATTGAGCAGGACAGAGATGCCGGACAACCCGCTCGCCGCATTCGCGTCGGCATCGAATACCCGAAACGGCACATCCAGTTGGGCAGCGAGTGCCGCCAGACGCACGTGATTGCGCCCAGCGAGTTCGAACTGCAGGCCCAGCGCTTTCGCCCGTTCAGCGGCCATGCGCCCGGTGTAGCCGGTGGCGCCGTAGATCAGAAGAGTGCTCATTGGACGTGCTGCCATTTCTTGTAAACGAATTCGAGGCTGTACCCGTCCGGGTCCAGCACATTGGCGGCGTAGTAGTCCGGGTCGTAGTGCAGGCGCGCACCCGGCGCGCCGTTATCGACGGCGCCCTCATCCATTGCCGCAGCGTAGGCGGCGTCCACTTCTGCCTTGCTGTTGGCGACGAAACCCACATGGGCGGCGCGCCCCGCAGTGAGCCCTTCACGTAGCCAGAAAAACATCCGGCCATGGGCGCCGAAGCCTTTGAGGTCGGGATGCCCCGGCGGGCCGTCCTTGCCGTCATAGTCCAGGCGCGCGGTGATGCCCAGCGGGGTCAAGGCCGCTTCGTAGAAACGGATGGAGCGGGTGATGTCGCTGACCGACAAAAAGACATGGTCCAGCATGGGGTAATCCTCAGATGGTGTAGCCGCCAGCGACTTCGATGGTCTGGGCATTGACCCAGGCGCCGTCCTGCGACAGCAACATGGCAATCACCCGGGCGACGTCCTGCGGTTCACCTACCCTGCCCAGCGCGGTCTGCCCCGCCAGCAAGGCCTCGAATTCATCGTTCAAGCCGCCGCCAAGCTCGGTACGGATCGCGCCGGGTGACACGGCATTGGCCCGAATCCGTCGTTCGCCAAACTCCTTGGCCATGTAACGAGTGAGCACTTCGAGCCCGCCCTTGAACGCGGCGTAAGGCGCCACGCCCGCCGTGGCGACGCGGGTGGTCGCGCTGGTGAGGTTGACGATGCTCGCGCCGTCCGCCAGCAGCGGCAGCAATGTTTGCGTGAGGAAGAACGGGCCTTTGAGATGAACATTGAACAGGCCGTCGAATTGCGCTTCGCTGACGCTGCCCAAGGGGTTGAACAGGCCATATCCGGCATTGTTGACCAAGCCACTGAGGGTGGTGAGGCCCCAGGTCTCGCGCAAGGCCAGTGCCACTGAGTCGCGGAAGCCGGCGAAGGTGGCAACATCAGACACATCAAGCTTGAGCGCAACCGCCTTGCCTCCGGCGTGCTCGATGCGCTCGACGACCGAAGCGGCTGCTTCTGGATGACTGTTATAGGTCAGGATGACGCCCATGCCCCGTTGAGCAATATGCTCGGCGGCGCTGGCCCCGATGCCGCGACTCCCTCCCGTAATGACGATAACGCTCATGTGCTGTTCCTCTGGTGTTCGAATGTGGGCCCAGCGTACTGAGCTCCCCACCCCGGAGCGCACCCGTTCCTGCTCGAAACCTGCCTGTTTCTGCTTTTTACTTGCAGCGCACCCGCATCTGCCGTCAGCATGCCCGCCATGGACAATCAACTGAACGAACTCAGATCACTTGCGGCCAAGGCTGAAAATCGGCGTACCGAAACCGGCATTCCTCGCGTGGCCATGGTCAAGGGCAAGATCCCCGAGCATATGCTGGCGGCGGTCTACGACCCGATGATCAACGTGATTCTGCAAGGCAGCAAAAGCATGACCGTGGGCGACCGCACGTTGCGGTATGACCCCGCGACCTACTTCGTCATGTCCATCGACCTGCCTGCCGTGGGCTCGGTGCACCCCGCCGAAACCGGCGAGCCGTACCTGGCCGTGAGCCTGACACTCGACCCAGCAGTGTTGTCCACGCTGTTCGCCGACCTGCCCAAACCTGCCAATCGCGTTGACGCCCACCCTGGTTTTTCAGTCGCATCAATGACCGCTGATCTCATGGACGCCTGGGTGCGGATGTTGCGGCTCATGGGTGACGCCGATGCCATCGCAGCACTTGCGCCGGTGTACGAGCGTGAAATCATCTTCCGCGTGCTTCAAGGCCCCCTTGGCTGGATGCTGCGAGAGATCGCGGCGCCCGACAGCGCGATGGCCCGTGTGAACCTCGCGGTGCAGTGGATTCGTCGCGACTTCGCCCAGACCATCGGCGTCGAGCGCCTGGCCGAGCGAGCGTCGATGAGCGTCTCGGCGTTTCATCGCCACTTCAAGGCCGTCACCAACCTGAGCCCGTTGCAGTATCAGAAACGCGTGCGCCTGCTCCAGGCCAGAACACTGATGGTGGCCAATGCGAAAAGTGTCATGGCGGCTGCTTTCGAGGTTGGCTACGAAAGCGCGACGCAGTTCAGCCGGGACTATGCGAAGGTGTTTGGGCTTCCTCCCTCGCAGGATGCGAGCAGAATCCATGGGCAAGCGCGGGTGATGGCAGGCGATTGAGCGGTATGCCGCAGTTGGTTGTGACTGACAGCTCTCGGCCAGAAGCGGCCCCCGCGAAAACATTAATGTGCAGTGGTGAACAGCACGGCAGCCCTATAATCGTCGTAACTCGCTACGGTGTCAGGGTTTTAGGGCCGTAGTGCGCAATGGGCTTATCCCCAAGCCGCCCGCGATGCGGTCAAGTTCGGTGCTGGGCAGGTGTGGCGCAGCAGACGCGACCTGTTCACTCGGTGGCCATCGCAGATCTGCCTTTATCGGATCACCGCCAAGCCGTACGAGCCTCGCCTTCCGTGGAAAGAGGGAGCTATCCAGGCAGGCTTCACGATCGGCAGAGGAGGAAAGCTGACGGCATCCGCCGCCGTTTGATACAGCGCGTGCTTCGCACACACGTTGACTACCCACATCGTTAATATCAACACAGTCCAGCGAGCCGAGCGCGCCTCCCAGTACTTGTGCGACTGAGTCCGCGTGGGCCTGGTATGTGAAAACCAAAGCCGGCAATACTAGAGCTAACTTCCAGTCCATGGGGTATCCCTCCTCCGGTAATACCCAGCATGATCCATGAGTGAGGTTCCACTTTCATGACCACAGCTCGCGGATTACAACAGTCTTTTTTCGGATAACGTCATTACAAAACCAGCTACACGCGTTTCGCGGGAATTAAGGTCCACTGAGGAGAGGGTCTTTCCGGAAGGGCTTATCGACATGCTCGTTCGCGCGGGTATCTGACTTCCGGCTGTAGATGCCTATCCCTGGCTGGCTGCCCGCGTCGAAAGGAGTGCTGATCTGGTATTCGACCGCAAGCTGTTCCAGATCAGCAGCGCCAGCCACTTCCAGATAGGTACAATTCCCACTCTAGCCTGATGAGATGGAATTCATGGATTTGTACGTGGTGCGGCATGGAGAAACCTGGGCGAATGCCGAGCAACGTTACCTGGGTTCGCTCGATCCCTCGCTTACAGAACGAGGACGTGAACAAGCTAAAGCGCTGGCCGCGAATATGCCCGCTGAACTGGACGTGCTTGTCGTGTCCCCACGGCTACGGGCAATGGAAACCGCCAGTATTCTGAACGAGAGACTCGCTCTTCCGGTGCAGATAATGGACTGCTTTCGCGAGCGTCATGTGGGGGTTTTCGAGGGGTTGACGCAGGCAGACGCAAAGGAGCGACATCCGCAGCTTTGGTCGCGGAATATAACGCGCCAATGGGCGCTTGCCCCCACTGGCGGGGAGACGATTGTTGACGTTGTGGAACGGGTCAGAGGCGGGTTGATCGAGCTGGAGTCGAGATATTCATCGAAGCGTATTCTTCTCGTTGCGCATGGCTTCGTTGCGAAGACAATCCGCGCACTGGCCAGGGGCGACTTTTCCGACTTCTACACTTGGCAGCTCTCCAACGGCAGCATGCTCGCCTTGGAAAACTTCGAACTTCCGGCAGTCGAACTGGCGACGTTACGGGCCTCGCTGCCACTGGGATGATGATGGGGGATGCTGGGGAACTCGCAGCTGGTGAGCAGGCCGCTCTCGGCCAGAAGCAACCCTACTCCGTAGCCGCTGCCGCCAGGCTGCGCTGGCCCCTGAGTACGCCAAAAATATTTCCAGCGCGGTCGAGGGCCAGCGCAGCCTGCGGCAGCGGCTACAGTGCAGAAGTTGGCCGAGCGCGTCGGGTCGCAAGAGCCCTATGGGTCGAGTCTCAATCCACCACAAACAACTTTGCACCCGTGGCAGTTGAGGAACGGTGAGCCTCAGCGTTGTCGGCAACCTGGTAGCTCATCCCGGGCGTCAGGGTGAAGGTGCGTCCGTCTTCAAGTTGGGTTTCCAGGCGGCCGTCCAGGCAGAGCAGAATGTGCCCCTTGCTACACCAGTGATCGGCCAGATAGCCAGGGCTGTACTCAACCATTCGCACTCTTGCATTGCCGAACTGGCAGGTACGCCAGAGCGCCATGCCAGTTTCGCCAGGATGAACAGTTGGTTCTATCTCCGACCAATCGGTAGTGCCAAACGGGATGTCGGTGAGTTGCATGATTATCTCAAACGAAGACTGGAGCTGAATCGTAACGAACACATGGGGCGGCGGACAGGTACAGATCAGGCTGATTTCCGAGCATTGCCTTGGCGCGCTCGAATGCCATAGCCTCTGGCTCTTGACCACCCACCATCGACGAGGCAGTGATGAACGAAGCACAAGGACGTATCGAGCTTTCCGGGCTGACATGCCGACCTGTCGGGCCAGCTGACGCCGACATGATCGCCAGGCACCGGCATACGATGTTTCTTGAAGCTGGCGGGGCCCCTGACACGTTGCGCGTCATGACTGAACACTTTCGCCCATGGCTGCAGGAGCGGCTGGATGACGGCCGGTACTACGGGTTCGCGCTCTGTGATGCTGAGCAGGCCGTTGCGAGCATTGGTCTGATGACCATCGACTGGCCGCCCCATCCATCGCACCCCACCATGGACCGGCGTGGGTACGTGCTCAATGTATTTGTCGAGCCCGCCTACCGCCGCTGCGGCTTGGCTTCAGCCTTGATGCAACTCGCCGAGGCCGAGTTTGCTGGGCGAGGCATCACCTTCGCCGTGCTGCACGCAACCGCGGTTGGCAAGCCCGTGTATGAGCAAATAGGCTGGATGGGCACCTCGGAAATGGCCAAAACCATCGGTTGACCAGGACCGTTTTCGGCCAAAAGCTGCCGAAGGCACGCGCTGCTTCCAGATGTACCGCAGCGCTAGGACGCGGCCTGGGGGCCGCTGCTGCACACGGTTTGTAGCCGCTGCCGTTAGGCTACAGGCCGTGCGCTTTGGGTTGTGGATTCACCCGACCAAACGCTTGTGCATGGGCGTGCAAGCCAGTTCAAGCCCCGAAGGCGAGGTATAGATACCGCCAACCTCCCCCTGGTAACCACACCGTCGGTAGAACGCAGTGGCATTCGGGGTCGCGTCCAGATGAATTTCAGCAAGTCCAGCCGCAAGCGCCAGTTGTTCCAGGTGCTGGAGCATGGCCTTGCCAATGCCCTGCCCCATGTACGCGGGCAGCACAAAGAGAGCGCCCAGCTCCCGGGACTGGAAATCGATCAGCCCGGTGGCGACCGCCACTTCGCCCCACCATGCAATGTGGTACTGGCGCTCCACACTAGCCCGGTACCGGTCCGTCAGCGGCACCTGCGTCCAGGCTTGAACCTGCTCTGGCGTGTAGACGGTAATACACTGGTGTCGTATGGCCTGAAGCCGGATTTCGAAAGCGACCTCGGCGTCGCTGTACCTGGCTGGGCGGATCTGCAACATGCTCGCTCTCCTTGTCATGGATGTTCATGACCGGAGCATGAAAAAGCCCCGACCATTGATGGCGGGGCTTCGGGGATGCGTGGAATTTACGCGCGCAACGCCCTATGGCCCGCCGAAGGCGGTCATCATGGGACGCATCATGGTTACGCGGCTGCAAGTAGTCATGAAAGCATCATCTGATGTTTCGGAAAGGAGTGTCAAATTTCGTGGCGCACAATAGCACCACGTCTCAGCCACATGCAGCAGCTGCCGCCAGGCTGCGCTGGCCTCGGGACATGCTGAAACTCTCCGGTGCATTCAAGGTTCAGCCCAGCGCCCGGCAGTGGCTAGCGAGCCTGTGTATGAGCAGATTGGCTGAATGGACACCTCGGAAATGGCCAAGACTATCGGCTGCCAAGGCCCGCTCTCGGCCAGAAGTCGCCATTTGGAATCAAGAGGCCATATTCAAAAAGCGTCAAGTCATCTGAGTCACGGCCGATGCTGGCGCACTGTTGGAAGCGCCCCACAGATGGCTGTCTTCCCATATCTCTGTATACCGGCACGCCTTTTGCCACACAGGCGGTTACACCAGGCACAAGGAAGCGACATGAGAGAGTGGCGTACCAACGACGATATTCACGAGATGCACCGTGAGGCAATCTGCGAAGGGGTTATTCAACATGGCCAGGCTTTATCACGTGCGCATGGCGGCTACGCGGAGCCTTTAGCGTGCATGCTGATGGATGATGACGTGCTGATTGCCGGCGTCACGGGCCGAACTGAGTTTGGCCGCCTCTTTATCAACTACCTCTGGGTAGATACCCGGTGCCGTAAACAGGGACTCGGAACCGAACTATTGCACAAGATTGAGGCGCTCGCACTGCAACGTGGTTGCCTGGAAGCACTTATCGAAACCCTTGATGAGCATGTGGCTCGGTGGTACGAGCGATGCGGCTACCAGGTGATCGCACATTTACCACAGTACTGCGGCCCCTGGGGGCGTCACACGCTGTTGAAGCCGTTGACTTCAAGTGGTTCAGCAACTCAACACCAATAGGAACTATTTGTCATGGACGGTGAAAAAAGCAGGCAATGAGCATCAGGCGTTACGCTTCTATGAAATTGCGTGGGCCCCTGAGGAATGTGGGGCGCGCTCAAGAGTCACTGGGCTGGCTTCAAAAGCTGAGTAAAGAGCATCCACACAATGCGGCACTAGCAGCCTTGGCTGCCTTTCCACCTTGATCGCTGCGGCCCAGCCACGGGGTGCTGCCGAAGGCAGGCGCTGCCCATATGTACTGCAGCGCCAGCGAACGCGGCCTGCGGCCGCTGCTACAACCCTTCAGCGGACGCTGGGGGTGCGCGGCAGCGGCGCTTTTGGCAAGCCGTTCCCCGCCGATTTCGGTCATCATGCAAGGCAGCGCCTAGCCCCTACCGAGAACAGGCAAAGAACGGTTGACCCCTCACATGACACTGCAGCAACTGACCTATTTTCTGGCAGCAATCGAGCACGGGACTTTTTCCAAGGCCGCCGAAAGCCTGCACATCGCCCAGCCCTCGCTGTCCGAGCAGATTCTGCGCCTGGAAGAGCACCTGGGCACTCACGTATTCATCCGCACCAACCGGCGCCTGGTGCTTACCGAGGCCGGGCGGCGCCTGCAGCCTTTCGCGCAGGGCATGGTCACCGCCGCCCGCCAGGGCTACGAGGCCGTGCAAGCGGTGCGTGAACTCAGTGGCGGGGTTGCCAGTTTCGGCACCTTCGGCACGGCGCACCATTATTTCCTCACCGACCTGATCGAACAATTCCGCACCCAGCACCCCGACATGCGCATCAAGATCGTGGGCTACAACTCGTCCGAGATCGCTGAGTTGGTCAGCCACGGCGAGATCGAGGCGGGCCTGGTGATGCTGCCCATCAAGCAGCAGAACCTGACCGTCAGCGAGCCGGTCTGGTCGGCGCAGGTGGGCTATATCAGCGCCAACCCCGAGCATCTGCAGGGCCCGAAAACCATCAGCGACCTGGCCACGGCGCCGCTGATCCTGACCGAGGCACGCTGGAAAACCGCCGACCCAATCCGCCGCCTGCTCGCCCAGTTGGCCGCCAAGGGCGGCGAGGTGCTGGACCCGATCATCGAGGTGGAGCACCAGGTCACCGGCTTCGAACTGGCCGCACGGGGGCTTGGGGACGTCATTGCCACCCGCCCTATCCTGCATCAGCTGGGCTTCAACGACCGCCTGGGCTGGGTGCCGATCAACCCGCCCATCTTCGAGGTATTCGGCTTCATCCACCGCCATGACACGCCCATCTCCCCGCCCACACGGGTGCTGATGAACCTGATGCGCAGCCACCTGAGTCGTATCCAGGCGTTGTATGCCCACCTGGAGTCGCAGTAGGCATAGGCTTTGCCTATACGAAGCACTTTATTTTGCCCATTCATCCGAACGCGGGCCGGTTGGATACTGACCCCACGGACGCCGACAACAGGCGCTTCCAACGTTCGATGAATGGGGAGTCAACCATGTCCACTCAATTGCAGTACTGCATCATTGGCGCGGGGGCCGCAGGCTTGGCAGCGCTGAAGACCATGACCGACGCCGGCTTCCAGGTGGACTGTTACGAGAAATCGGCGAACATCGGCGGCCACTGGAATACCGACTACGACGCACTGCACCTGATTACCCCAAAAAGCAGCTCGTGCTTCGACGGTTTCCCGATGCCCGCGGACTACCCGGTGTACCCCAGCCGCGACCAGGTCAAGGCGTACATGAACGCCTACACCGACACCTTCGGCCTGCGCGAGAAGATCACTTTCAACACCGAAGTGCGCACCATGGTACCCCTGGGCGACAACGGCGAAGCAGGCTGGCAGGTCACCCTGGCCGACGGCACCAGCAAGCGCTACGCCGGGGTGCTGGTTGCCAACGGCCATTTGTGGGACTGCAAGATCCCCGAGGTGGGTAAAGGCTTCACCGGCGTGTCCATTCACTCGGGTGAATACCGCAACGTCAAACAGGTGGAAGGCAAGGTCCTGGTGGTGGGCTTCGGCAACTCCGGTTGCGACCTGGCGGTGGACGCCGCCCAGGCGCGCCTGGACACCACCATCGTGATCCGCCGCGGCCAGCTGTTCCAGCCCAAGACCATCTTCGGCGTGCCCCGTGGCGAGCTGCCCTTCCTTGGCCAATTGCCGCCCGAACAGCAGAACATGGTCATGAACATGCTGATCATGGCCACCGTCGGCTCGCACACCAACTACCCCGGCCTGCCCGCCCCGGAAAGCTATGACCTGGACGAACAGCCGCCGGTGGTCAACACCCTGCTGCTGTACTGGATTCAGCACGGCCGCATCAAGGTGGCCCCGGGCATCGAGCACATTGAAGGCAAGACCGTCACCTTCAGCGATGGCAGCCAGGGTGACTACGACACCATCGTATGGGCGACCGGCTTCAACACCCGCCTGCCGTTCATGGACGAGAACCTGCTGCAATGGCGCGACGGTGCGCCCTTGCGCACCGCCGCCATGACCCTGCCGACCAACGTCGAAGGCCTGTTCTACATCGGCCTGGGCGCCCCGCGCGGCCCGCAATGGCCGGTGTACTGCGACCAGACCAAATTGGTTATGCGCTTCCTGAAACTGCGCGCCGCCGGCATGAATGGCCTGGCTGCCAAGTTCGCCAGGCTGCAACCGGCAGACTCGCGCATCGACATCATCAAGCGCGAATGGCTGGCCAGCTACAAGGACACCCAGAGCCAACTGGATGTCATGGAACTGTCCCTGCAACCCGCCGCCCCTATCGCTCAACTGGCCTGACTGGATTACTCATCATGACTACTGCACCTACCGCCAGCGTCATCATCACCGGCACGTCTTCCGGCATGGGCCAGGCTGTCGCCCAACGTTTCCAGGCCGAAGGCTGGCACGTGGTGGCCGTCGACGTCGCACCCAGCACCCAGGCGCCCAGCGCCCTGTTCTCCCCCGTGGTGGGTGACATCACCCGCGAAGCAGAGCTGACCAGTGCCATCGACGCCGCCCTTGATGGCAAGGCACCCTTGAAAGCCGTCATCAACGCGGCCGGGATCTTCCCGACCTCGTCGCTGGAAAGCTACAGCGACGCGCTGTACCGCAAGATCTTCGACATCAACGTGCTGGGCTCGCTGAACATCGCCCGCATCGGCACCCGGCACTTGAAGGCCGCCGGTGGCGGCGCCATCGTGTTCTTCGCTTCGGTGGATGCCTTCACGGTGTCCAAGAACCAACTGCTGTACAGCGCCTCGAAAGCCGCCGTGGTGTCCATGACCCGCTCGCTGGCGATTGAACTGGCCGACCACAACATCGTGGTCAACGCCCTGGCGCCGGGCTGGGTTGACACCGAAGGCACCCGTGCCGGTGGCCGCATCGAAGCGGCCATTGCGTCGATCCCACTCAAGCGCGCCGCCCGCGTTGACGAAATCGCCGACTGGGTGTGGCAGCTCAGCGCCAAGCCGTCCTACGTCACGGGCGAATCGCTGTGCATCGCCGGCGGTGTGTTCATGCGCTAACCCGATCGCAGGCCCCACGCGCCAAGACGTGGGCCTGCCCTTCCTCCTGACTGCTGCCTCATTACAATTATTCCAGAGGGCAAGATCATGGGCGAACTCTACGTTTCCTCAACCTCGCACGACATGTCCACCCCGCGCGCCAAGGCATCGACCTCGCGCAAACCAATGACCAAGGCCGTGGTCGGCGTGACCCTGGGCAACATGGTCGAATGGTTTGACTTTGCGTTGTACTCATCACTGGCCGGCATCATCGGCAAGACTTTCTTCCACAACGACAACCCCACCACGCAACTGCTGGCGATTTACGCAACCTTCGCCGCCGGTTTCCTCATCCGCCCCCTGGGCAGCCTGGTGTTCGGCCCCATCGGCGACAAGTACGGGCGACGCATGGCGCTGTCGCTGAGCATCTCGCTGATGGCGGTGGCCACGTTCGCCATTGCGCTGATACCCAGCTACGCCAGCATCGGCGCGTTCGCCCCGATATTGCTGATCCTGATGCGCCTGCTGCAAGGCCTGTCAACGGGCGGCGAGTACGGCGGTTCGTGCACCTTCATCGCCGAGCACGCGCCGGACAAGCGCCGCAGTTTCCTCACCAGCTGGCTGGAGTTCGGCAATATCTCCGGTTTCCTGCTGGGTGGCGCGGTGGTCAGCCTGTTCACCCTGACGCTGGGCGAAGCCACCATGGCTGACTGGGGCTGGCGCGTGCCTTTTGCCGTCGGCGGCCTGTTGGGCATGATCGCCCTGTACTTGCGCCTCGGCCTGGAAGAAACCCCGGTTTTCCAGCAAATGCAGGAAAACGAAGCCGCGCAGAAAGCCAGCGCCGGTGCCAAGGCCAGCCTCTTCACCTTGCTGTTGAATGAGTGGCCGCAACTGCTCAAGTGCATGGGCCTGGTGACGGTGTTCAACGTGACCTACTACATCATCCTGGGGTACATCCCCGGCTACCTGGAGAACGTGCTGGGCTACAGCAACAGCTTCAGCCTGAGCGTGGGCATGACCGCCACGCTGTTCATGCTGGTGCTGATCCCGGTATCCGGCCTGCTGGCGGACCGCATCGGCCGCAAGACCATGATCATCGCCGGCTGCGCCCTGCTGATCGTGCTGACCATTCCCTGCTTCATGCTGCTGCACAGCAAGTCGCTGCCGCTGTTGCTGGCTGCCTTGCTGACCTTGACCCTGGCGCAACTGTTCTTCGAAGGCGCCATGCCGGCCACGCTGACGTCGCTGTTCGGCTCACGGGTACGCTTCAGCGCCCTGGCCATCAGCTACAACATCGCCGTGTCGCTGTTTGGCGGCACCGCCCCACTGATCAATACCTGGCTGATCAACGCCACGGGCAACCAGATGATACCGGCCTGGTACCTGATCGCCGGCGCCGTGGTCGGCCTGATTTCCGTCCTGTTCGTCAAGGACTCCACCGGCAAACCTCTCCCACAATGAGACCCATGATGACTACTCCAACCTCGCGTCAAAACATTTCCTCGGGCGGCCAGTACGAATCGGTGTTCGGCTACTCACGTGCCGTGCGCGTCGGCAACCACCTGCACATCTCCGGCACCTGCGCCTCGCCGGACCACGAACACAGCAATGCCGGCGAACAGGCCAAGGCCATCCTGGCCACCGTGCGCAACGTGCTGGCCGAGGCTGGCATGAGCGTGGAAGACGTGGTGCGCACCGTGGTCTACCTGCGTGACATCAACGATGCCGCCCAGGTGGCCAAGGCCCACAGCGAAGTGTTCGACGGCATCCGCCCGGCCAGCAGCCTGATTCAGGTCGACTCCATGCTGCGCCCCTGGCAGAAGGTCGAAATCGAGACCTACGCCATCGTCGCCGACTGACCACTGCATTGCACCAGCGGCCGCGACCCCTGTCGCGGCTTTTTTTTGCCCCGTCCCTTCCCTTGAGAACGATTGAGCCGCCATGATCAAAGCTTCTGAACTCGTTGTGCAGTGCCTGGAAAACGAAGGCGTGGAGTATGTGTTCGGTATCCCCGGCGAGGAAAACCTCGACTTGCTGGACTCCCTGTCACGCTCCTCCATCCAGCTGATATTGACCCGCCACGAGCAACCCGCCGGTTTCATGGCGGCCACCTATGGGCGCCTCACCGGCAAGACCGGCGTGTGCCTGTCGACGCTGGGGCCAGGCGCCACCAACCTGGTCACAGCCGGGGCCTATGCCTACCTGGGGGGCATGCCGATGCTGATGATCACCGGGCAAAAGCCGATCAAGAAGTCCAAGCAGGGCCGGTTCCAGATACTCGACGTCTGCGGGATGATGGCGCCACTGACCAAGTACACGCACCAACTGGCCTCGGCCGACAACATCCCTTCGCGCATTCGCGAGGCCATCCGCTTGGCCGAGGACGAAAAACCTGGCTCGGTGCACCTGGAACTGCCCGAGGATATCGCCGCCGAATTCACCGACAGTACGCCCATTGCGCCAAGCCTGTGCCGCCGCCCCATTGCCGAAGAGAAAGCCGTGCGCGCGGCCGTGGCCAAGCTTGAGGCCGCACGCAGCCCGGTGCTGGTGATAGGCGCGGGCGCCAACCGCAAGATGACTGCACGCATGTTGCGTCAGCTGATCGAAAAAACCGGCATCCCCTTCATCACCACGCAAATGGGCAAAGGCGTGGTCGACGAGCGTCACCCGCGCTTCCTGGGCAACACCGCACTGTCAGCCGGTGACTTCGTGCACCGGGCGCTGGAGTCGGCGGACCTGATCGTCAACATTGGCCATGACGTGATGGAGAAGCCGCCCTTCTTCATGGTGCGTGGCGGCACCGAGGTGGTTCACATCAGCTTCCGCTCGGCCGAGGTGGACCCGGTGTACTTTCCGCAAGTAGAGGTGGTGGGTGACATCGCCAACGCCATCTGGCAGATCAAGGACAGCATCACCGTGCAGTCGACCTGGGACTTCGAGCGTCTGCTGCACATCCGCGAAGCCAACGAGGCGCACGTGGCTGAAGGCGCCGATGACCCGCGCTTCCCGGTCTACCCGCAGCGCCTGGTGGCCGACCTGCGCAGCGTGCTGCCATCCGACGGCATCGTGGCGCTGGACAATGGCGTGTACAAGATCTGGTTTGCCCGCAACTACAAGGCCTACATGCCCAACACCGTGCTGCTGGACAACGCCCTGGCCACCATGGGCGCCGGCCTGCCCTCGGCCATGGCCGCGCGCCTGGTACACCCCCATACTCCCATCGTGGCCGTGTGCGGGGATGGCGGCTTCATGATGAACAGCCAGGAAATCGAGACTGCCGTGCGGCTCAAGATGAACCTGGTGGTGGTCATTCTGCGTGACGATGGCTATGGCATGATCCGGTGGAAGCAGCAGCAGATGGGTTTCAACGACTATGGCCTGGACTACGGCAACCCGGACTTCGTGCGCTATGCCCAAAGCTACGGCGCACACGGGCACCGAGTGGCAAGCGCCGAGGCGTTCGCACCCTTGGTGCGCGAATGCCTGGGCACTCCAGGGGTGCACGTGATTGACTGCCTGGTGGATTATTCGGACAACGACCGCATTCTGCACCATGACATCAAGGTACTGAGCCGGGAGGTATAGCGCACTCCCGCCTGACGCGGCCTGGCGGCCGCTGCTACAGGGCCTATCGCAAAAACCCCGTAGCAGCTGCCGCAGGCTGCGTCAGCGGCACTCAATGCCGCTGCAGGCGGAATGCCTTGGGCGACACCCCGGCATGGCGCTTGAAGAAGCGGGTGAAGTACGCCGGGTCTTCAAAACCCAGGTCATCCGCCACCTGGCCGATGGTCAAGGGCGTGTAGATCAGCAACCGCCTGGCTTCCAGCATGATTCGCGCATGCAACACCTGCAGCGCGCTGCATCCGGTCAGCCGCTGGCACAGCAGGTTGAGGTAGGTGCCGGTAATCCCCAGTTCGCTCGCCACGGTCTCGATGCCCGGGTGCTGCCGGAAGCACTGTTCCACACGCCGCTGGAACCGCGCGAGGTAATGCTGCCCCTTGCGATTGGGCACCTGTTGCCCAGCGCCGTCAAACACCCGGCGCATCACCTGCACGAACAGGGCTTGCAGCAAGCCCCGCAGCGCGCAGTCCTTACCGTCGTCGTCAGTGACGTATTCATTGTGCAGCAACCCGAACAAGGCCTCCAGGGCGCCTGCTTGCGGCGTCCCTGCCAAGGGGTAGGCCCCACCCGGCACCTGGCGTCCACCTTGTGGGTCGAGCTGCTCCAGCACCGACTGCACCACCGCCAACGAATAGCCGTCCGCCCCGGCCTGCAGCTGGAAACCATGGATGGCCATGGCCGGTATGAACATCACGCAGGGGCCTTCGACGTGATAGTCCGCGCCCTCCAGGTGCAGGTTCAGCGAACCGCTGCGCAGGTACACAATGTGCACCAGGTCGCCGTGCCGGTGGTTAGCTATGTGCCAGCCATGCAAGCTGCTGCGCTCGCAGATGAGCTCGCAGTGCAGCACGGCATGACCGGCCCACGGTGTGGTCTCGCCGTACAGCTTGAACGTTGGAATAGCCCGCAGCAACGCTTGCGTCATGGTTGATCCGCCCCTCTTCCGTGAAGTTAGAAATTGTCCTGTTCCGTGCCGTCTTCGTCCCTTACCTGCGCCCGGCCCCGGCACAACAATGGCACCGCTAGCCTCTTCCGCCATCAGGAGCTCGACGATGACTACCCCTTCAGCAGCCTCTCCCATCAACAATGACTGGCTCGGCCTCGCCGGCAAGGTCTGCGTCGTCAACGGCGCCGCCAGCGGCATCGGCGCGGCGATCGCCACGGCGCTGGCCGAAGCCGGCGCCCATGTCGCCCTGCTGGACCGCAATGTGCAGGGCTGCGAAACACTGCAGGCAAAGCTGGCGCACTTTCCGGGCCTGCGCCTTAGCCTGGGCTGCGATATTGCCGACGAAAGCCAGGTCAGGACGGCCGCCGAAGCGGTGGCAAACGAGCTGGGCGCTTGCGGGGCGTTGGTCAACGCAGCCGGCATCCTGCGCTCGGTGAACCTGGCCGACATCGAACTGGCCGACTGGAATGCCCTGCTGGCGGTCAACCTCAACGGTTACCTGTTGTGCGCCCGCGAGTTCGGCCGTCAGATGCGCGCCCAGCACCATGGCAGCATCGTGCATATCAGCTCGATTGCGGCCCACCACCCCCAGCCTTACAGCGGTGCGTACACCCCCAGCAAGGCTGCGGTGTCGGCACTGTCCCAGCAATTGGCCGTTGAGTGGGGCCCACACGGTGTGCGCAGCAATTGCGTGGCGCCGGGGATGATTCGCACGGCCCTGACGGCGGCCTACTACGAGTACCCCGGCATCACCGAGGCCCGCGAAGGCTTTACCGCCACGCGCCGCATCGGCACCCCCGAGGACATCGCCAATGCCGTGCTGTTCCTGCTCAGCGACCGCGCCTCGTACATCAGCGGCAGCGAGGTGGCGGTCAATGGCGGCCTGGATTGCATGCTGATGGGCAAGATCCCTCGGCCCGGCTTCGCCGCCACCACCGCGTAAATCGCTACAGCAAACCCAGGGCCTTGCGGCCCTGGGCAATGGACTCAGGCGCAATGCCGGCGAACAGGTTCGCCTGGCTTTTCACCAGCCCGGTACACCGGGCAACCCCCACCATTGCCTCCAGGTATTTGAGGCCCACGGTGGAGGAGTCCACCACGGGCACCCGCGTGCCCTGCACATGGCTGTAGCCTGCGCGACGCAGCAGTGGCCCGTAATAGGCGCACCCCACCAGAATCACATCCGCACCCTCGCTGATGCACGCGTGTGCCGCTGCCTCGAAGCGGGGAATGAACTGCTGCGCAGGCGCATGGACGGCTTCGAGCAATAACTGCGCGTCGGAATAGGGCGTGATGGACCGTGCCGGCCTAGCGATGCAGCGCTCTTGCAGGCCGTAGGCGATGATGTCGCGCTCGATGGCCACGGCGGTCTTGTCCGAGACCGTGACCACCGCAAACCGTTGGCCCATGGCCAGGGCAGCCAGCATCGACTGCTCGCCCACCGAGGCTACTGGAATGTCGAGCATCTCGCGCGCTTCCCACAAGGGGTCGTTCCAGCACCCCAGGTAAACGCCGTCATACCCATCGGCCTGGGCTTGCAGCGCCGCTTCCACCATCAACACCGAGTTCAGGTGCTCGGCATACTGCGAGCGAGTGAAACCACCGCTGGTGGCCAGGAAGCGGAAGTCCAGTTGCACGTCCGCGGCAACCACAGCGCCCACACGCTCATGAATGGTCGCCCACAGGGGCTCCAGGGCCGGGTTTCGGGCCGTGGGGTGAATCCAGCACAGTTTCATCGGGCATTTCCTTTTGGCCAATAAAAACCGGCGGGCCAGCCGCCGGTCAGGGGGCGAGCCGGCTCAGGGCATGGGTTTGCCAGTGCGATCCTCCACCAGCAGTATCGCGATCAGCCCCACCACCGCGGCCGCCATCAAGTAGTAGGCCGGAATCATGGTGTCGCCGATGCGCCCGATCAGCCAGGTGTTGATCAACGGCGCAGTACCACCGAACAGCGACACCGACAGGTTGTAACTCAGCGCCAGCGCACTGAAGCGCACGGGGGCCTTGAACAGCGAGACCAGGGTGGCCCCCATGGCGCCTTCGAACAGCAGTTGCGCCAACAGCAGGCTCAGTACCGCGCCGTACACCAGCACCACGTTATGGGTTTGCAGCAACTTGAAAGCGGGGATGGCAAACACGATCAACAGCATGCAGCCCAAGGCCACCAGGCGCTTGCGCCCAACACGGTCCGCCAGCAGCCCCGAGAACGGCACCAGCACCAACATGCACAACGTACCCACCATGCCGAGCACGCTGCCAAAGCTGCTGGAGTAGGCCAGTTCATTGGTCAGATAGCCCGGGATGTAGCCCAGCACCACGTAGTAGCAGACGTTGTAAATGGCCACCAAGCCGACGCTCTTGAGCAGTTGTGGCCACTCCTCCACCAGCATCGACGCCAGGCTGCGCTTGTTGGCAGCGAGCGTGCGCTCGTTTTCCTGCATTTCCTTGAAGATCGGAGTTTCTTCAAGGTTGAGCCGCAGGTAGAGCGCGATCACCCCCAACAGCCCGCCGATCACGAAGGGAATACGCCAGCCCCAGGCACGCATGGTGTCCTCGCCCAGCGCCAGCATCAGCGCACTGACTACCGCGCCCCCCAGCAAAAAACCTGAGAGGATGCCCACCTCCAACCAACTGGTGAGGAAACTGCGGCTTTTATCCGGTGCATGCTCGGCAATGAAAATCACCGAGCCACCGTACTCCCCTCCCGTCGACAGCCCCTGCAGCATGCGCATGGCTACCAACAGGATCGGCGCCAGGATGCCGATGCTTTCGTAAGAGGGGATCAGCGCAATGCAGAAGGTGGCAACGGCCATCAGGGCGATGCTCAGGGTCAATGCCGTGCGCCGACCGAAACGGTCGCCAATGGGCCCAAACACCAGGCTGCCCAATGGCCGCATCAGGAAGCCGGCGGCGAACGTCGCATAGATGGCGATCAGTTGCGTGGTACGGCTTTCACTGTGGAAGAAGATGTCGCCAATCAGCACGGCCATTGACGAGTAGAGAGCGAAGTCGAACCACTCCACCATGTTACCGAGGGTCACGCCCAGCACGGCCTTGTTCAAGGGTTTGCTCCTGGCCTGCTGACCCTGCCGCCGGGCCAGGCCGGCGCCACTGTCCTGAGCGCCGGGTACTGCTGTATTGATACCGTTCATGGTGCACGCCTCTGAAATTATTGTAGTTCGTGGCAGTGTGAGAATCGGGTGCAAGCAAGCGATGCATCCCTGCGGCCGGAACAGCAGGATCGAGTCGTGGCTACGATCTTCTGCAAAGACGTTTCGGGCCGATAAAGCGCGCGGCATCGGTAAGCCGATTGCCCATTGTTGCGCTCTTTTTACGGTGAGATGAACGGTGTGTTTCCAGTGCCATACATAGGCGCGGCCTATAGCTGGCCGGAAGGTCAACTGGAGTGTTCTGGAGCGGTAAGCAGCCTTGAGCTGCTGCGCTTGCGGGGAGGAGTGATGAGGCTAATGGTGAGCGGCATCCCACAGGGTGCGGTTTCAAGCGGCATTGGCGGAATTCAATAAGTTGACCGAGCATGCATAGGTTTGAGCATGAGGATGGCGCGGTTCCCCGCGCCACGCTACCTATACCCAACCGGCGCTACCCCTTGCTCAAATCCACCAACGGCGTCTGCCGCACCTCGGTTTCGCGCCCACCCTGAATATCACTGACCTGCTTCAAGGCCTTGTCCACTGCCACTTTATCGGCCAACAAGCTGTAGCTGATGTGGAACTGCTTGTGTTCTTTCGGCCCAATGGTGGGTACCAGGTTCAGGGGCCGCTGGTAACGGCGGTTGTAGGAAAAACTGGTGCCCGGTTCCAGCCCCGTGACATAGCCCTGGCCCTGGGTATCGGTGTTTTTCCACAGGGAAAACACCGGCAGCGTCCGGGTGTTGAAACCGACCGCCACACCCAGGCTGCCAGCCTTGTTATGCAACACGGTCAACGTATCGCCCTTGGCATCGGCATAGGGCACCACGTTGTAAACCGTTTCGTCATAATCCTTGGTGGGGGCGCGGTAGGTTTGCCAATCGGGCAGGTCGCCCTTGGCCTTGTCGTTGAACGGCGACACCTGTTTCACCGGCGCGGCGAAACGGGCGCCCTGCTCCAGGAACGGGGTGCTGAAGTTACTGTGGTACAGCGCCTGGTACTCCTTCGCATAGTCGCCGTTGTTGGTCAGGGTATCGTTGAGGGCGAACACCACGCTGCCCGGCTCGGTGACCAGTTCGGTGGCCACCGAGAAGTCGACCTTCTTGAACGCCTGTTCCTTGAGTTCGCCACGCAGGGTGATGGCGTACGGCGGTTGCTCATCGATGTGCAGGGTGACTTTGCTTGCAGGAATATTGGCGGCGCGGCCGTGCAGGGTCAACAGCTCGCCGTTGTCGACGCCGGGGTGGCCCACCCATTCGTAGCCGCAGCGGGCGACCAGCTCATTGAAGCCTTCCAGCCAGCCCAGGCCGTCGCGGCCGTTGAGTTCGATGAAGGACGGGTTGACCACTTCCTTGACCGGCGAATCCCAGCCCATGCGCACATCGCCCACCGCGGCCTGCAACACGTTCATTCCGCGAGTCGGCACTACCGAGAGTTTCATCGTACCGTTATCGATGTCGACGATGCTGACACCCTCCTGCCGCCCGCCATGCAAGGTGCGCAGGGTGACGCTGAAGGGTTTGGCGGCTTTTACCCCCAGTTGCTGGCTGGTGACGTGCCAGTTCTGAGCGGCTTTGTCGGTGTCCAGCAGTACGTAATCCCAGGCCATGGCGTGGGGGGCAGCGGCCAGGGCGCTGAGGGCGGCAAAGAGTTTAAGCGGGGTCATGACGGGAGCCTTTCTTGGAGTTGTCCCTTTTTATAGCCTCGCAGAAACGTTTCAGCAAGCTTGGCCCCGCCAAAACCATTCAAGGCAACGGCAGTGGCCTGTCCGTAATAACGTGCTTCATCACCAAGGTCGAAGTCAGCCGCTGCACGTTCGGCAACCGGGACAACTCTTCGTCATACAAGCGCTGAAACGCCGGCAAGTCTTGCGTCACCACCATCAGCAGGTAATCGGGGTCACCAAACAAACGCTGGGCCTGCACGATGGCGGCCAGGCGCGGCAGTGCAGCCTCGAAATCCGCTACTGCCTGCTGGTGCCCTTCGCGCAAGGTGACGAACACCAACGATGAAAAGTTGAGGCCCAGCGCGGGCCCGGACAGGTGCGCCCGGTACCCCTGAATCACCCCCGCCTCTTCCAGCGCCCGCACGCGGCGGTGGCAGGGCGACAGGCTCAACCCCACCCGCTCGGCCAGCTCGGTGCTGTGCATCAGCGGCCTGAACCCCAAGGTGCTGTTGCTGTTCCTGGCCCTGCTGCCGCAGTTCACCAACCCCCTGGCCGCCTGGCCGGTGCCGGCGCAGATCGTGGCGCTGGGGCTGCTGCATGCGCTCAGCTGTGGGGTGGTGTACCTTGCGGTCGGCTTCAGCGCCCGCGCCGTGCTCGCCTCGCGGCCAGGGGTTGCCATGATGGTCAGCCGGGTGTCGGGCGCGGCCATGGTTGTGATTGCGGTGTTGCTCGCGGCTGAGCGGCTGCTGGCCTTTTCGTGACAACCAAGGGGCGTATCACCCCCTGTCCAACACCCGCGCCAGCACAAACGTCGCCACCACCGCCAACACTACCCCAGCGCCAATGGCCGGCAGCCCGCCCCACGGCACCATCGCCATTTCCAACGCAAGGTAGAACCCCAGCACCCCGACGCCGCCAATGGCGTTGCCACGGATGATCTTGCCCATTTCCTGGCGGCCGCCCTGCACGTGCGCGAACACCGCCAACGGCCAGGCGATTACCGGGATCGGTGCGAGCATGCCGCTGGCCACCGGGCCCAGCCAGGTGGCGCTGGCGGTAATGGCCAGCAACAGCAAGGTCGCCGTCAGCATGCGCATGGGGATCACCCAGCGTGGCACCTGCACCAGGCGTGCAGCGGCCGGCTGTGACGGGTTTGAGGTGACGACGATGATCGAGGCCAGCAGTATCAGCGTAACGATAACCGACACCGGCAGGCTGCCCACATGGCTCATCAGCGTGGCCATGACGCCGTAGGTGGCCAGGGCCGCCACGCAGGCCGTCGGCACGCGAACACGTTGCGCAACCAGCACGTAGGCGAGGTAGGTGGCCTGCACCGCGGCCAGCCCGGCCAATGCACCCGGAATGGCCTGCAGGGCGAAGCCATTGCCTTGTTCCAGGGTGAGGAACAACATGATCAACGCGGAGGTGACCGGCAACCCCGAGAGCAGGCCGGCGAGGCGCGTGCCCCAGCGGTTGCCGGCCAGGGAGATGGCCAGCATCAGGGTGGGGGTGACGAGCAGTTTCAGGTAGAAGGCAGTCATTGGCAGGCAGGGCAGATTCTTGGTTTTGGAGGGGGCGCCTGCCAAAAGGTGGGAGCTGGCTTTCCAGCGAGCTTTGAAGGCCCGAAAAGCTCGCTGGCAAGCCAGCTCCCACTTGTTTTGTGCAGCGCTACCGTATTGTTCATAAAACGCCAAAACACGGCGTATTGTTCATACAGCGCCTAAGCTCGGCGTGGCCATGCTAATGGAACCGCGCGGGGTGCCGACAGGTTTTTATTGCCGGCCAGGGCGTTTTATCAACGGCACTGATGTTTACTATCGAACGGGCCGCCTGTCGGGTTGCCCGGCCCGCCCCCTATAATCGCCGTCACTTTCCCCCCGCTCCTCCCGCCTGCACAGGCGGCATTCTCCCCTTGGAACCCAGTACCATGCCAAGCGCAAGCCAGGCCCCCAGCGGCCTCCCCGAACATAACCAGCAAAGCGTCGCCCAGCAGTGGCTGGCGATTCTTTCCGTCGCCGTGGGCGCCTTCGCCCTGGTGACCAGCGAATTCCTGCCGGTGGGCGTGCTCAACGACGTCGCCAGTGACCTGGGCATCAGCGCCGGCCACGCCGGCCTGATGGTGACCCTGCCCGGCATCATGGCCGCCCTCGCCGCCCCGTTGCTGTCGATCGGCATTGGTGCCATGGACCGCCGCTACCTGCTGATCGGCCTGACGCTGATCATGATCATCGCCAACGCGGTGGTGGCCTACGCCAGCGACTTCAACCTGCTGCTGTTCGGCCGCGTGCTGCTGGGCGTGAGTATCGGCGGCTTCTGGGCCACGGCCATTGCCCTCAGCGGGCGCCTGGCGCCCAAGGGCGTCGGCGTGGCGCAGGCGACGTCGATCATCATGGTGGGCGTAACCCTGGCCACCGTGCTGGGCGTGCCGGTGGGCACCTGGCTGAGTGGCCTGATGGGCTGGCGCATGACGTTCCTGGTGACCGCGCTGGTGGGCGTGCCGGTACTGTTGGCGCAGGTGTTCCTGCTGCCGCGGCTTAACCCCGACAAGGCCATCCGCGTCAGTGACCTGCCGGCGCTGTTCATCAACCCGCAAGCCCGGGTGGGCCTGATCGCCGTGTTGCTGATTGGCCTGGCACACTTTGCCGCGTACACCTACGTCGCGCCGTTCTTCAAGCAAAGCTCGGGCTTCGATGGCCCGACCATTGGCTCGCTTCTGCTGCTTTACGGCGTGGCCGGGGTGTTGGGCAATATCTTTGCCGGCTTCGCTGCCAACCGCAGCGTGCGCCACACCTTGTTGCTGGTGGCGCTGATGATCGGCGTCAGCACCGCGCTGTTCCCGCACTTCGCCACCGGCATGACCGGCGCTGCCATGCTGATTGCGCTGTGGGGCTTCGCCTTCGGCGCCTTCCCGGCGTGCGCCAGCATCTGGATGTTCGTGGTGGCGCCCAAGGATGTCGAGCGCGGCATGCCGCTGTTCGTGGCGATGTTCCAGGTGATCATTGCCGTGGGCTCGTTCTTCGGCGGGCAGATCGTCGACCAGATGGGCACTTCAGTGCTGCTCAGCCTGGCCACCGCCCTGGTGGGCGCAGGCTTTGCCACGGTGCTGGTGCTGGGGCGCAACGTCAGCAATAGCCTGGCGGCGCAGCCCGGCTGACGTGTGGCAGCAACTGTCTTGAAACCGCGTTGCAAACGACGCGATCGGAGGGCTCCGCACGCCCACGTAGCAGCTGCCGAAGGCTGCGTCCGGCGGCGGTCCTGCGTTGCTCCAGGACGCGGCCTTCGGCGGATGGCCGCCCCGCCGCTGCTACAGGTGCGATGTGCGCAGGAATTCGCGTAGCCGCTGCCGCCAGGCTGCGCTGGCCCCTGAGTTCACTGAAGGTCTCCAGCGAGGCTGAAGGCCAGCGCAGCCTGAGGCAGCGGCTACAGAGACGGATGCCGTAATCTCCGTCAAGACAGGTGCCGCTACGGGGAGTGCCGGGCCATCAATAGCCGTGAAACTCGCGAAACTTCTGTTCCTTGTGGTACTCCACCCACTCCACCACGTCGAAGGGGATGTACAGCTGCTGCCGGGCGCGTGAAATGGCGATGTACACCGCGCAGATGCGCTCGTCAAAGGCGTAGGCATCCTTGAACTTCACCGTGGTCAGCAGCTCGGGCGTCAGCAGCACACGGTTGAACTCCATGCCGCCCGCCTCCTGCGCCATCATCAGCAGGCAACCCTTGCCCGCTTGGCCCTGCAGGCGGTTCAGGCGGGTGATGTCGGCCAGGTTGAAGCCCTTTTGCAGCGCCGCTTCCACCCACAGGAATGACTCATCGTACTGGTTGGCCTCGCGCACCTGCCGCCAGTCCAGCAGCTCGCTGAAGTCTTCGTGGGCGCCCTTGTCGGTGTGGTCGAGGCTGTAGTAACCGGGCTTGAAGCGGGCGATGGCGGTGGTCATGAACAGGTGCAGGTCTTCTTGCGCTTTCTTGTCCGGCAGGCCAAAGCCACAGCGGGCCTCGTCCAGCTGCATCGCCCACTTCATGGTGTCCCAGCGCGACGCGGTCAGCACCGCACAACCTTCGGGCGGCACGAAGCCTTGCGGGTAGTGCTCCACGCCCACGTCGGCGTTGCGGGCACCCTCGAAATACACCTTGCTCTTGGCCGAGTGCCGGGAAATGAGCGGGTTCACCAGCCGCTCGACGTTGCGCCCCGAACGTACCGAATAACTGAGGTCACTGCGGCGCACTTCGCGGGTGCGCCGCACGGTCGCGCCCTTCACCTGCTGGTATTCGTCGCCAAGGGTGATGAGCACCTGCTTGCCGCGCTCGATGATTTGCAGCAGCGACGCCGGAATGTCCTGGCTTTCGTCGATCAGCACGTGGGTAAAGCGCGCCGGCACCAGGCAGTCCGCCAGGCTGGCGCGCTTGATCATCAACAGCGTGGCGAAGTCCCCCTGCCCCGCCCACGCAGGCGTGGTGTCGAGGTAGCCCCACAGGCGGCTGGAGTATTCGAGCAGCACGTTGGTGTCGACACTGCTCAGCGCCAACTGGAAATGCGGCAGGTGCGCGGCGCCCAGGCTGTAGTCCCGGGAGCTGCAATAGCGCTCCAGCACCTTGAGGCAAAGGTTGAGGGTGGCCTGGGCGTCGTAGCCACGAAACCCGAGGATGTTCAGCTCCACCGCCAGTGCCTGTTTGGTCGGCAACCGGGCGGGCTTGGCCGGCGCAGCAAACCGTGAGCGCTTCAACAGCGCATAGGCGAAGCCCTCGAACGTGGCGCCGGCTTTCCGGTCGCGCTCGCCGCCCATGTGCTGGCGCAGCACTTCGAGTTTGCTTTTGGTGCGCGCCAGCACCAGAGTGGCCTCGGGGCGCAGAAATTCCAGCAAGGCGCCCAGCAGGTGGCTCTTGCCGACGCCGGCGTAACCCTGCACATGCAGGTCTTCATCAAGGTTGGCGCGGAAGGTGCGCACCAGCTTGTCCTGGGCGTCGCTGAGCCAGCGTTCGCGGTGCCGCGGGGTGACCACGTGCTCGCGGTAAGGGTTGTTGGCCTTGTGATGGCGCACGCAGAAGCCGGCGTCCCATTCGCCGCCTGGCAACAGGTACGCCTGCGCCGCTACCTCGTCGGCCTCCAGAAAGCGCAGTGGCAGGTGCTTGATGGCATCAAGGCCGAAATACAGCTTGCCCTGGTCGAACAGCCGCTGCGCCTCGGCCAACAGCCCTGCCGGCGCCTTTGCAACGGCTGCCCAGCCGATCAGCCGGGCCAGCACCTTCTCTGCCGCCACGGGGTTGAGGTCCTTTTCCGCGGCCTGGGCCAGGTTCTGGATGACCAGCACCGCGGCCAGCTCCGGGTTGCTGAGGGACGCAAGCCCGGCCGCACCGTCGTCGGACAGCAGGCGTGCGCAGGTCTCCTCGGTGACGGGCAGGAACAGGGGGCTGGACAGGTCAAGATGTTCGGGGTGCATACACGCTCATTGCTGACAGGACGGCTTACCGCGCCAGTATGCCACTTCCCTCCGTGGCAGCTGCGGAACCGGGGAGGAAATTATCTCGACAGCGCGTTTCAACGGCACCCGCGTGTATGACGGCTATGGTGTAGGGATGAATTGATTGCTTGCGGTCACGGGCGGTCAGGGAATGACCAGGGGCACCTTACGCATGACAACGCAAACACTCACCGTCAACGGCTTGCAATTGAACGTTTCCATACGCGGCCAAGGCGCACCGCTGCTGTTGCTCAATGGCCTGGGCGGCTTGATGCCGACCTTCGACCCCCTGCGCGACGCGCTGCCGGACCACACCACCATCACCCTCGACGTGCCAGGGGTCGGCCAGTCGCAG
Source organism: Pseudomonas sp. JC1203 (assembly GCF_056175065.1). Taxonomy (NCBI): domain Bacteria; kingdom Pseudomonadati; phylum Pseudomonadota; class Gammaproteobacteria; order Pseudomonadales; family Pseudomonadaceae; genus Pseudomonas; species Pseudomonas sp. JC1203. Next base: position 232,994 of record NZ_JBWCAM010000005.1, on the reverse strand, counting down.
GCGCCGCGCTGGCCGTTGCGCCTGCCCGGCCATGCCGACGTGATAGCCGAGATGCTCCGGCAGCTGGGTTTTGAACAGGTCGATGTGTTCGGCGTGAGCTGGGGCGGCGCGTTGGCCCAGGAATTCGCCCTGCGCTACCCCGGCAAGGTGCGCCGGCTGATTCTGGCGGCCACTTCGGCCGGGCCGGCGATGTTGGTGAAGCCGGCCGACATCCTCGGCTTTCTTGGCGTGAACAACGGCGGCGCACAGGGGCGTTCACGCAATTCACTGCAAACCCTGATGCGCGTCGGCGTGGCGAAAGGCATGCTCACCGCCAACCCGCGCGCCTATTACTACCAGCTAGCCGCCTTGACGGGCTGGACCAGCCTGCTGCGCTTGCACCGCCTGCGCCAGCGCACGCTGATACTGGCTGGCGACAGCGACACCCTGGTGCGGCCTTACAACGCAACGGTCCTGCGACGCGCCATTGGCGATGCGCAGGTGCATATGCTGCGGGGTGAGGGGCATTTTTTCGTGGCCACCAGCGCGGGGGAAACGGCTGAGGCCATGCGCAGGTTTCTGTACCAGGAGGGTGAGGCGTAACCCCAATGACTTCGCTTGCGCAATCGTCCGCCACCGCCCGGAATGCCCATTGGCGGCTTAGCCAAGACCATCACCCGGCGCGCCTGGGAACGGGTAGTTCGGCAACTCGATGGCGTCTGCCTTCGGCGAAAGAACTTTGCCGAAGAGGCGTTTGAAGCCCGGCAAGGTCGCCAGCCGCAGCACCGCGTGCCCTGCTGCAATGCCGAGGCGCGAATGCGGCGATGCCAGCCGGGGGGCGAATGCGGGCACGCTTTGCGCTTGCGCAACGTAGGGCCGCATCAATGCTTCGTACGCCGCAAATGCCTGGGCGTGGCGGGCGTGGCGCCCCAGTTCGCCGGCCAGCACGTAGGCACCGCTCAGGCCCAGGCTGGTGCCCATGCCACTGATGGGCGATGCACAGTAGGCGGCGTCACCCACCAGCGCTATACGCCCCTTGCTCCAGCGCGGCATTTGCACCTGGCCCACGCTTTCCAAGTAGAGGTCGGGCGTATCCGCCAACGCGGCAAGCACGCGGGGCGTCTCCCAGCCGGCGCCGGCGAACAGTTGTTCGAGCAGGGCCTTCTGTTCGCCCGGCGCAAGCTTCTCGTAGCCACTGGGCGCCTGCTGGAACGACAGGAAGGCGCGCGTGGTGCCCAGGTTGTCCGGGCGCAGGCACACGCAGCGGCCGCCTGGGATGTTGTACCAACGCATTACCTGGCCATCGCTGGGCTGCCACGGCACGGTGAAATAGGCGGTGTAGAGATTCAACGGCCGGCGCTGCACTTCGTCGCCAAACACCTGGTTGCGGGTTGTCGAACCAATGCCTTCGGCCACCAGCACCAGATCGTAGGCCTGCTCGGCCCCCTGGGCGAAACGCACATGCACCTTTTCGCCGTCATCCAACAGGCGTTCAATGCTGTCGCCAAAGCGGTAGGCGACGCGCGCCTGGCTGTGCTGGATCAACAGCTTGGCCAGCTCGCCGCGCAGAATCTCCAACTCGGCAATGGGCCCCTTGCCGTCGAAGGCATCCACGCCGATGAACGCTTTGGTGTGGTTGGCCTGGTCAACGAAGGCGATGCCCTGCTCTGCAGTGGTGTTCGCGCGGATCAGCGCCTCCAGCCCCATGCACTGCACCACCGTGCGCCCTGCGCCGCGCACGTCGATGGTTTGCCCGCCATCGCGGAACGCAGGCGCCCTCTCCACCACCGTCACGTCCATGCCTTGCCGCGCCAGCCAGTACGCCAGCGCCGGCCCGGCGATGCTTGCCCCGGTGACGAGTATTTTCTGCGTTTTCATCATGCGTCCTGGTGTTCAGGGGTGGCAGGCGCCTGGCCTGGCAGCGTGCTGCGGTAGACGCCGATCACCTGGCCAAGGAAGGCCTCGATCACCGTGCGGTCGCGGCCATCGAGCCCGCCCAGCAAGGTACTCAAGCCGGTGAGCATGGGCGAGATGTGCCGATACGCTTGCGCCACCGACGCGTGTACCGGGCACACCAGCACCCGACGCTTGTCGTCGAGCTGCCGCTGGCGCACCACGTGCCCGGCGCGCACCAGCCGGTCGATGACCTGGGTGATGCCGGCGGTGGTCACTGACAGGCGCGCGGCAAGCTCGGTGGGCGCCAGGGCGCCGTCGGTGATCATGTGCTCCAGGGCTGCCATGTCTGTCTGGTTGATGCCCAGCGTGGCGGCCAAGTGGCTGGCGGCTGCACGGGTGAGGATGGCGATCTCCTGCAGTTGCTGGCCCAGGGGGTCATGGGCGATTTGCAGGGTGCGGGGATCTTCGTTCGGGGGATGCTGCATGCGTGGGGCTGTCCGGATTCGGCGAGGGCTACGTTGCAGCAAGCTACCATATAACTAACTTGCTTAGCTAGTTGTTGCTGCCGTCGCAGCGCAACCCCTGTAGCAGTGGCCGCCAGGCCGCGTCATGGGCAGCGCAAGAAGCAATCACGACGCATGACACCAACGCATCAACCACCGCCAAATTGCCCGCGGTACGTCATGGGCGCCAACCCCACGGCCTTGCGAAACGCCGCACGAAAACTCTCTGCCGAGGCGAAACCACAACGCCCGGCGATTTGTTCGTTGCTCAGGGCACTGCTTTCCAGCAAGTCGCGCGCAAGGTTCATGCGCACTTGCAGCAGCCAGGCCTTCGGCGCCACGCCAGTGACTTGCTTGAAGCGGCGCAGAAAGGTGCGCTCGCTCATCAGCGCCTTGTCCGCCAGGTCCTTCACCGCCAACGACCGATCCAGATGCCGGCGCGCCCACTCCAGCACCGCTGCCAGTTCGTCGCGGGGCTTGAGGGCGACGGGCGCGGGTATGAACTGCATCTGCCCGCCCGGGCGCTGCGGCGCCATCACCAGGCGCCTGGCAACGGTGTTGGCGACATGGGTGCCATAGTCCCGGCCCACCAGGTGCAGGCAAGCGTCGATACCTGCGGCGCTGCCGGCGGAGGTGATCAATTGGCCGCTGTCGACGTACAGCACCTCCGGGTCCACCTCCACCTCGGGGTAGCGCGTGGCGAGTTCATCCGTGTACCGCCAGTGGGTGGTCGCACGCTTGCCGTCCAGCAGCCCAGCGGCGGCCAGCACGAACACACCAGAGCAGATCGACAGCAGCCGGGCGCCACGTTGATAGGCGCTGCACAAGGCGTCCAGCAATGCCTGCGGAGGGCGTTCGTGCCGATCACGCCAGCCCGGGATAATAATGGTGCGGGCATCCACGAGGGACGCCAGGCCGAAATCGGCCACCACCTGCATGCCGCCAGACGCGCGCATGGGGCCGGGGTCCACACCGACGATGCGATGCTGGTACCAGGGAAATTCGAACTCGGGCCGCGGCAGACCGAAGATCTCCACCGCAATGCCGAATTCGAAGGTGCACAGCCCGTCGTAGGCCAGCACGGCGACTAAACCAGGGGAATCTAACATTGGCGGAAAACTACCGTTCACTGTCGAATACGCCACTGTAGCGGCACCGGGCGGCTTCCTACAATGGGCCCACTTTCACACCAGGAGCGTTGCCCATGACCAGCTTGATCACGCAAATTCCCGCCGCCAGCCCTGCGCAGGCGCTGCTGCACTTCAGCCGGCGCATGGCCTTCGAGACCGATTGCTCCGATGTGCACCAAAGCCAGCAGCTTCGCAACCCGGGCTATGTGCTGGTCGATGTCAGGGGCAACAAAGTATTCGCCCAGGCCCACGTGCCCGGGGCGATCAATATCCCCACCCGCACCATCACTGCTGCCCGCATGGCGGAGTACCCGCCTGACACCCTCTTCGTCGTATATTGCGCCGGCCCCCACTGCAATGGCGTTCACCGGGCGGCCATTCGCCTGGCGGGCCTGGGCTACCCGGTAAAGGAAATGCTGGGGGGCGTTACCGGCTGGCTCGACGAAGGGCTGGCGTTGCACGGCACCAACGTTTCGGCCGCCGCCGATGGCGTTGCCTGCGCATGTTGAGCCGGTGCGGCGGGCACGTGCGGCGATGACATATCGCCACCCACCGAGCCCAGTGCGTAGAATTGCGGCTTTTTACGCGTATTGAACGGATGCCCAATGAGCACTGGCAAAGCCGCAGGACTTTTATTTCTCACCTCATGCCTGGCCGCGTGCAGCGTCTCGCCGCCGCGCACACCGGACGACATCTGCGGCATCTTCCGTGAAAAGGACAGCTGGTACGACGCCGCCAAGACCACCCAGCAGCGCTGGGGCGTGCCTATCCAGGTGCCGTTCGCCATCATGTACCAGGAGTCGGGGTTCCGGCAGGACGCCAGGGCGCCGCGCAAATACCTGTTGTGGATTATCCCCTGGGGCCGCGTGAGCACCGCCGCCGGCTACGCCCAGGCCAAGGACGAAGGCTGGAACGACTACCGCAAAAGCACCGGCCACAGCGGCGCCAGCCGCAAGGACTTCGACGACGCCATCGACTTCGTGGGCTGGTACATGGACAAGACCTACACCATCAATGGCGTGGCCAAGTACGACGCGTACGACCAGTACCTGAATTACCACGAGGGCTGGGGCGGCTACCGCCAGCGCACCTATGCCAGCAAGGCCTGGCTGCCGGCGGTAGCGGGCAAGGTGCAGGCCCGTTCGCAGATGTATGCGCAGCAGTATGCGGGGTGCAAGAATGATCTGGAGCGGGGGTTCTGGAGCCGGTTGTGGCGTTGGTTGTGATGGGGTGACGCGATGTGGCGGCAGCTCACTGACACCACTGGGATTCGCACGGGATACCGTCGTTATCACCGTCCATTTTGGTGCCTGGACAGTGGGTGAGGAAGAACTTTGATTCCGCGCAAGAGCTCATCTGCGAGCAGTAGGTGCGCCCATCGCAACTGAAAAGCGTCTGGGGCTGAACATGGCTACTCGCTGGGTACGAGACCGGTTGAGTCGCATTGCCAGACGCTGACGATGCAGGGGCTAACCACCCTTGAATATGCGGCGTGGCCTTCCAGGCCACGATAACCAGAATCAACGACCAGACGAATTTATGCACTGTCTCATCCTTTAACGTGCTTGTTGGCAAACCATCATCGCAAGCGAATATCTACGCTCCCAGAATGCGGCCAAGGCGCTCGCGCGCGGGTGCCGTCAACCTTTTAACCCCCATCAACCGCGCTACCTCCAGCGCAGGGTCCCCACCATCAATAAGCGCCGCGGCGATACGAAGCTCTTCAGCCGCGATCTCCTCTATCGAGCGGCTGTCTGCGTCTGAAGCGGGCACGCGGCAAGTCGACCAGGTGGCGATATCCGACTGCGAACACCAGATGAATGCTTCTTCCGCTCCCGTGACCTGCACATGATGGTGCTGCTCCGCGAGATCAAGGACACGGTCGCGGATAAGCCGCCCAGACCGTTGGAAACCATGGGCGCGAGCAACACGTTGCACCAGCACTGCATCGAGCATCGGCGCTTCCTGACGCAGTACCTCCGCAATGATCTGCTTCAAGACGGTGACATACGCCGGTTGATGAAACTGATCGGCCTCGATCAGCGCGACAAGCGAGGAAAGGTCCGCAACCCGATACTCGCCGCGTTGTGGCGTCATTGCACCGCCCGCGTTGGCTGCGCGAGCAATGCGAAGCTCGGAGGCCGCGAGGGGCTGGGCGGCAGGCTCATTCACCGCCTGCTCCGAAAGCGCCTCGTCCGTTTCACAGGCGACGGGGAAATCTATCAATACCTCGAGCGGTAGCTGATCAGCGGCCGCAACAACCCCAGGCGTCACGCGCGATGCATCCAACAGTTGGTTCAGCGAGGTATGCAGGCGTTGCAACGCCCCTTCCTTATCGACCCACCAGTCAGTGGACCACAGACGGACCAGGCTCCAGCCCAACCCGCGCAGGATGGCCGCCCGCACCTTGTCCCGGTCCCTGGCGGTTGCGGCGCTGTGGTAGGTGGCGCCATCGCACTCAATGCCTGCCAGATAATCTCCGGGACGGTCCGGGTGAACGATGCCCAGGTCAATTCGGAACCGGGACACACCAATCTGAGGGACAACCTGCCAGCCCAAACGCCTCAAACCTTGTGCCACCGCCTCCTCGAAAGGTGAGTCGTAACTACCAACCGAACCCTGCACGGCCTCGGCAAGCGCCTTGGGCCCGCGCTGGGCAAACTCGATGAAATGCTTGAGGTCCCGAACTGCGCGGGCGTTGGTGCGGTTGAGGTCGATCATGGATGGATCAAACGAGGAGAACACCAGCATCTCGCGGCGCGAGCGGGTGATTGCCACATTCAAACGCCGCCATCCACCGTCTTTGTTGAGCGGGCCAAAATTCATCGACATGGTCAGCGCACCTGCCTCCGTGGGACCATAGCCGATGCCGAGCATGATCACGTCACGCTCGTCACCTTGAACGGTCTCCAGGTTTTTGACCACCACCGGTTCCGTCCGGGTTTCCTGGAAGAACGGTTCGATTTGCGGGTATTGCGCCCGGGCGGCATCAAGCAAATCGTTGATCAGCCTTTGCTGGTCCGAGTTGAGCGTGATGATGCCGATCGTATGCCCAGCTGCGACGAACGCTGGGTCGGTCAACCGTTTTACCGTCTCTTTCACGATCGCTTCTGCTTCGGCCTGGTTATACCGGCCTTTACCCTTGGCGTAGGTGCCATCCACTCGACGCCACTCCACCGCGCTCGCGCGTGTTTCCGCTGCCGGGAAGGTGATGAGGTTGCTGTCGTAGTAGCGATGGTTGGAAAACGCAATCAGGCTTTCGTGGCGGCTGCGGTAGTGCCAACTGAGGCTGTGGCTCGGCACCCCTGCCCCCAGGCACTCGTCAAGGATGCTTTCCATGTCCTCTGCAGTATCGTCATCCGCAGCGTTCGCGCCACGGTTGAAAAAGTTGGTAGGCGGCATTTGCCGGGGGTCACCAGCAATGATGACCTGTTTGCCGCGAGCAATGGAGCCGATGGCGTCCCACGGCGCTATTTGCGAAGCCTCATCGAAGATGACGAGGTCAAACGGCGGCAGGTCTGCCGGCAGGAATTGCGCGATCGACAGCGGGCTCATCAGCATGCAAGGCGCCAGCCGGTTCAGCGCATCGCCCATCTCGATCGCCAACTGCCGAACAGGCTTGTGGCGACGGGATTTCTGTAATTCATGCTTGAGCGTCCCGAAGCCGCTGCTTTTTGCCACGTCATTCTTGGAGGGGATCTGCCCACACAATTTAGCGCGGATGTAGCGCACGGTGAGCTTGCCCAGTTCGTCATCAAGCTGACTGAACGTGGCAATGTCACTCATGTGCTCGGCAGCAACGAAGGTGCGCAACAGGGGCTCACTGTCGATACCCTGTGTTGCAAACCAATGGGCATAGGCTGTCTGGAAGGCGTCAATCGCAGCAGAAGGTGCCAAGCTGCCCTGCTCCAGTGCACTGGCGATGGAGCCCAGCCCTGCTTCGTTGGCCTGCTCTTTAACACGACACCAGTCACACCAGGCCTTCAGTTGACCTTCCTGGCTCGCGACCTTGATGGACGTATCCCGAAGGTGGCTGATGGTCGAAACAGCTTCGGTTTTTGCCACTGCCAAAGCACTGAACTGACCCGATACCTCTTCGTACCGGCTATGCGCACGCTGCAACGCGGCAGTAGCAATGCCGATCTGGGTATCCGGCCCCAAGAGTTCGTTGGCGTCCACGACCACCCGTTGGATGGCCCCACGCAACGAGATCAGCGCGTCTGGTGATTCGGCCAGCGTGCTGATGCTGCTTCGCAACTGCTCCGCCAACGTCGCGGCCTGAGCCAACCGGCCGCTGTCGCTCTTGACGCCCTGCCAGCCGGGGAGGGACTGCAGGTCAGCACCGAGGCCGTCCAGCTCGGCCAAAAGCGCCCGCTGCTGCTTGAACAACCCAAGGTCCTGGAGAGTATCCGGGAACTCGGTTGTACCGCCGAGCGCCGCCAGGCGCTTGGCAACTTTCTTTTTAGCGAGCGAAGCAAAGAACCAGAACTTGCCCGATGCCTCTTGCCAGGCTGCCTCAACCTCCTCAATCGGGACACGACGGCAAGCCTCCTCGGCGTAGCCGACCGACAGGGCTTGCTCCAACGCTTTGTATTGATCAATCAGCCCACAAGCACGACGTGCAGCACCAATACGTGCCTGAGCATCCGGCGCGAATGCGAACGCCAGATTTACTCCGTGGCATTTGACCAGCAGCGAAGCCAGCGCCGCTATGTGCTGGAAATGAACGGCCTCAGTGCGTGCCACCGATACATTGGTGAGCGCCAGCAATCGATCGCAGGCCTCGTTGAGAGCATCCAGAGCCACAGGCACATCACGCGCGCACGCTGCTATCTGTGACTGCCAGGCGTTGGACCACTGTGTTTGCGCCAGGCCCGCAAAAGCTGGGGCCAAGTCCCTGGCTGCGCCGCCATTCAGGCCGAGGCGACGCGCGAGGTCTTGCAACGTTTCATAGTGCGCCGCGTCATGCTCAGTCCCCTCCGGCCATTGCAGTCTTGGCGTGGTAGTGTCGTGGTCGCGCACCACCCGGCCAATGGCCTGGTGTAGAGAAAGGCCGTTGGCATGCCGCCGGTGCAACACTTCGACCACCTGATTCAGGCGAGAACGAAGCGTCTGTAAGCGCCCGGCTTCACGCGCCCACTCTTCAGCGGTCAATGTATCGCGAACGTCCCAGGCACGATCGAGCTGCTTGAGCACTTCAACCTTCGAGGCCTTGCTCGAATGAAGCTCAAGACAGAACTCTCCCAAGCCCTTTTCCGCCAAACGTCGATACACCACTTCCAACGCCGCGCGCTTTTCTGCCACGAACAGAACTCGGCGCCCCACCGCCAGATTTTGCGCAATCATGTTGGCGATAGTCTGCGACTTGCCTGTACCGGGAGGGCCATCGAGAACAAAACTATGGTTGCCTGCCGATGCAACAACCGCCGCCAGCTGCGATGAGTCCGCAGGCAGCGGCGTGAACAACTGCGCGGGCGTCACAGTACTATCCAGCTGCTCGGGGCGGGGAAACTCATCGCTTCCCCCCAAGCCCCCGCCACCCGCAACACGCTCCAGCAAGTGTTTGACCATGGGGCTTTGCATCAGCTGGGCGGAGTGTGCGGCGAGGTCTTTCCACATCAGGTATTTGGCAAACGAAAAGGTCCCCAACACTACGTCGGCAACCACCTCGAAACCCGGTACATCACGCACGGCGCGGCGCACCATGTTCCAGATAGCAGCAACGTCGATCCCGCTTTCATCAGCGGGTAACTCACCGTCAAGCCCTGGAATCACCAATTCAAAGTCGTGCCTCAGGAGTTCGAGCAGCGTCAGGTTGAAACGTGGTTCTTCGTCGAGCATGCTCAGCGTCACGCCCGACAGCGCACTTTTGCGCTCCAGCTTTACCGGTAACAGCACCAGCGGCGCAGAATAAGTCTTGGGATCATCTGCACTTTTCTTCCATTTCAAGAAGCCGATGGCAAGAAACAATGTGTTGGCACCACCCTCTTCGAGGTCGGTACGCGCCTTTCGATAGAGTTCGACCAAGGTGGCATCCAGTTTGGTCTTTTCCAGGCTCGCGAGCACCTCGCCACGGTCCAGGGCTTGGCGGGCTACCTCCTCCAGCAGGCTCTCCCGGTTTTGCTGTTCATACAAAGCGGCATCACGACCACCGACACCCAGATCCGGCACCGGCACCACTCTGATACGCTTGCCACCGGCCAACAGATCTTCAAGCGTTGCCGGGTCGGCACACACCAGCCGAATCCCCTTCGCACTGTCCGGAAGGTGCAAGAGGCGGTTACGCGTAGTGAGGTCGAGCAACTTGCGTTGCCACAGAACGAGCTTGCCTGCAGTGCCGACGGGTTGCACATCGACCTCGACGTCGAAGCCCGGCAGTGCTGGGGCGTCTTCCAATGTTTCGGTTTGCCGAGGCGCCTGCCCTGGGGCAACCGAAGTATCCTGCACCGGCACACTGGCAGCCAAAGGGCGAATCTTTTGCATGCGCGCGCGGTGGATATCGATCGCCATGATGAATTGTTCATCATCAAGCTGGCCTTGGGCCGTCGAAACCGCATGGCTGAAGCCCGCAAACGGCGACTGCGTCGCCAGGGTGGTTTCGAATGCGACGAGCTCCTTTAGATCGATGCGTTTACGGACCGCCGAAGCCTCATCCGTCAACAGCTGCGAGAATTCCTGGGGCTGAAGCCAGACGCCAGTGAAGGCATGCCCCTTGGTCATGATCAGCAGCGGGTTCAGCCCCGCTTGCTCCAGTGCTGCAGCAAACAGCAACGCGCTGTCCAGGCACGTGGCTACGCCGTTCTCCAAAATCTGGCTGGGCGAACGAATCTTCTGTCCTTGCTGCTCGAAGCTGGCTGGTGGAAGCGCATAGCTGAGCCTGAAGCTGCACACACCTGACCAGATTGCTGAAGCCAGCTCCCAGACCCGGGTGCGTGATTTGCCTTCATAACCATCGATGCCGTCTTTCTTGCCAGCCCTTCGCAACACCTCGGAAGCAGCCTTCAGCACACGGTCCACGGCCGGGTCGTTAGGCAGGCAGAATGCAGGCAGCAGCTCCGGCATGGCGCTCAGGCCACCCCACTCCGCCCGCGCCAGCAACTCCGTCGGCATACGCACTTCAGTGATCAATTCATCACCTTGGCATAACCGAAGGACGACTTCGGCGCCCAGACTCTCGCTCAACCCTGCCAGGTAACCGGCATTGAGTTTGATATCGCGGTCGCTGACCGTCAGGCGATCACCGGGATTAATGCGGTCAATATGCCAGGTGCGGGGTTCGACAAACTCGGGATCGGTCGTGAGGCTGAGTACAAGACCTTGTCGAGGGGCATCGCCCCCACTGCTCATATTCAGCTCGCGCAACAGAGGTACTGCGTTTTGGTGCGAGGCAAAGCCAATTTTACGGGCGATCACCGCCTCGATTTTGATGCTCATCAACGTCTCCTTGAGCTGAACGCCTGCATTCCTGGCAAAAGGAGGCGGCTCGATAACGCTGCCGAGGATACAGGGCCTGTGCGGTATTGGCACGGCTGTCGCGGGTGGCAATGCGTGGGTGAACGACCAATCCGACAGAAAACATGACAGATTTAATCGAAAGCCAATACTGTATAGACATACAGATAGCAACCAACTACATTTCTGCTCAACGATTTCCGCCCAAGCTTCATCCTTGGGCACCCCAGACGAAAAAATGGAATCCCCCGAAGCTCGGCAGGTCAATCAAGGAGAGCACATGACGACGAGAAACCAGAGGAGGCAGGCATGAGCCTTTCAATGACTATCTTCAGCATGATCGCAGCCTGGCTGGCGATTGCCTTGGCAATGCTTTGGGGCATGCTGCGTATTATCCGCCGGCGCGTACCCGTCACACGCCAGGCCGTGCAGCCAACCCGAGTGCTGCAATTTTTGGGAGCATCGCATTAACGGGCGCCGCTGCCATGCACCCCATCACACCTGATGGCCGCTATTTCGTGGTTCGGCAACAACTGTGGCGTTGCAGCAACCCCACCCTGGACGACGCAACGCGCAGCCGCCTTGTAGCCGACCTCATGACGGCCAGGCGAGCCGTTAAGGCTGCGAAAAAGGCAGGTGCGGCAAGTGACTTGTCAGCAGCGCGGGCTGCCGTGAACAAGGCAAAAATTGCGCTGGGCGAGCGAGGGCCGGTGTGGTGAAGCGACGGCAGCCCGGACTTCAACCGCCGACAGGTCGCCAACAGCCCCTATGCGCAGTGGTACGAATCGCTTGAGGTGTAGCAGCCCTAGTCATCCGTCAAACGTCGGAGAACCTTCTCACTCGCGGCTAGCCACGCGCCGCTTGACTGCTGTTGCCTGAGCACTTCCAGCCCTGCTGCCGTATAGGTGCCAGGCGTGGCAATCGCAGTGCCCAGCGCCTCAACGCTGTGCCCCGGATTGGCCTGAATAACGGCAAGGCAATCCTGCATGTTGCCCGTCACCAGTTGCAGCGCCTGTTCCGGTGCAATGCCTTGCGTCACGAGCCACTGCTGCAGGTCGTGCAAGAAGAAATAGAACCAGCCATTCATGCAGGCAGTCACCGTGGCGAGCTCGAAGTGCGCCTCGCTGTCCAGCACCACCAATGTGCCCAGACGCTTCAGCAGCGGTTCGGCCTCGGGGTTGGCGGGGGTCAATACCACGGTGGACTGATTGATCTGGGCGGCATACGAGAGCATCGCCCGCACCACCACTGCCCCATCGAACAGCGGCGCCAGCGCTGCGGTTTTCATGCCGGCAACGAGGGACACCAGCAGCACACCCGGCGGCACGCGCACCTCTTGCGCAACAAGCGCTACCGCATCCGGCCTGACACCCAGGATAAGGATATCGGCCTCATCGACAACCGACTGATTGGACGCCATGACCTGGCAGCCCCACGAGGCCGCCAGCATGGCGGCCCGCGCCTGATTACGAGGGGAAAGCCTGATTTCACCCTGGAAGCCACTGCGGCGCAGACCAATGACGAACTTCTCTGTCAACTCGCCCACGCCTAGCACGCCAATCCGCTGCATCCGCTCCTCCGTACGACAAGATTTTCGAGGTGGACCTGGCTGATCCCCCCCTCGACCATCCCCGGTATGAACGCAGCGGTCAAGCCGGCCCTAGCGGCGATGGTGGTGATGACGCTCCCACTGGCGGCGACGCTCGGCTTCCCGGCGGGCCTGCTCGCGACGCCACTCGGCTCGGCGCGCTTCTTCGCGGCGCGAATGCCAGCGGCCGTCATGGCGGTAGTGGTCGTCGTAGGCCAGCAGTGGGGCTTGCTGTTGAGCGCCCAGGCTGGCAAGGCTTGGCCAGGGGTTGGCTGGTGCTTGGGCTGGCGTTGTGTGCGCAGGTGGATGGGACTGCGGTTGGGCCAGGGGAGCCGTCATTTGGGTTGCGGAAGCACCACACGTAGTGATCAGTGCCAGCAGCGCTGCGAACATCATCGGGGGGCTGTAACATTTCATCGTTCAGGCATGCCTCTGATAAGAACTGAAATTTGGGATGGCCTTGTGACGACACACCTCCAAATGTGTCGACTACGACACGAACCTCATCAGATAGACCAGAATGAAAATAAAAGTTCTGCGCACGCCCAATAATTATCAAATTTTTCAAAGGGTTGTGCGCCTTTCCGTACCTTTAGGCCTTACCCCCTCAGCGCCGTCACGTGCTCCACATTTCCCCCTGGCGACTTAGCCATGGTTGTACAAATTAAAAGCTCGATCGATCCAAATCACATGGAAAATCCTGCCATTTTTGTATCCGACCATCGCAACTTTATCGTAGGCCCTGAAGGCGATCAGGTTCACGTCAGCTGTAAGGAAGCCAGGAAGTGCCGCCTTGATGCTCCCTTGGGCGATCTTCTCCGTACCCAATGCATGCCGACCCTGCTGACGGATCTCCTGCCAGGATAGACGGCTCAACCTTCGAAGCTTGTCCAGCATTTTGGACCGCTCCTCTTGTTGGCAATCCTGGATACACCAGCCTGGCTGCAGGAATTCGAAAGAGAAGACAGGTGGCTTCGAATCAGTATCTTGTGGCTCGGGAGGGGGGTTGCGCGGCTTTATCTTCGGAGCTTGCGGCGATCTAACCTTGATCCTCGCCATGGATCAGTTGACGAGATTTTGCTTGAAGTACTCTTGCATTTCATCGAGAGGAATCTCTCGACTCAGCGCGCCTTCCAGGTAGTTGTTCCTCCACGGATCCTCATCATGCGTTAACTGACGAAGTTGCCATGCTGAATAATGGCCGTAATTGTCGAACACCTCGTCCAGCAACTGCATTTGCTCAGGGGAAAAAACCGATGGGTCGAAGTCTCCCGCCAATGGAATTGGCTGGGCACCAAATTTGCTGAATTCGCGATAAAGGGCGGGGGCCACCGGCCCATGCATCCAGGCTTCAATTCGCTCGTCGAAAATCGGGCGCCCGAGCAACGCGAGACTAAATCCCTGAGCGTAATAGACCAGCTTTTGAACTTTCAGGTTGGACATGCCCTCACCATCCCCCGAGAGGGAAAGAAAGTAGTCAGCCACGTCTACGCATTTTGGCATTCCAAGCCCTCCTCGGTCTTCCAGACCAGAACACTGCCGGGGATAAAAATGAGGCGCGAGTCTGTCGAAGTCAAGGAGGATTGTCAAATTCACCTTGACAACTTCCTCACACAATGCATAGCAAGCTAATCGATCAGTTTAACGGGACTGGTTGCGCTATTTATTGCGCCACATCGGAGGCAACCGTACCCATATGGACAGCCTTCGTATAACGGCAAGAGAAGCGTCAGGAGGAATTGAAAAACCACGGCTAGGCAACAGGATATCGTCGCGAGCCAGAAACGAAAAAGCCCTGAATAATCAGGGCTCTAACGAAGAATGTGTGGCGGAAGCGTAGAGATTCGAACTCTAGGATAGTTGCCCATCGACGGTTTTCAAGACCGTTGCCTTAAACCACTCGGCCACGCTTCCAGCTTGTTGCGGCGTGCATAATACCCGATTGAAACACACTGTCAAACTCTCTTCATGGGCCATTGCAGCAGGTCTGTTATGATCTTTGCATCTGAACGTTTCAAACGCGGTTTTCAACCCAAAGGAGTCTCGCCATGCGCGAACAGGATTACGCAGTCAATAGCAGGCAGCAGGCCGACCAGCTAGAGGTCAGCAAGGTCCTGCGCAACACTTACGGTTTGCTCGCCATGACCCTGGCCTTCAGCGCCGTGACCGCTTACGTGTCGCAGCAGATGCACGTGGGCTACCCGAACATTTTCGTGGTGCTGATCGGCTTCTACGGCCTGTTCTTCCTCACCACCAAGCTGCGTGACTCGGCCTGGGGCCTGGTGTCCACCTTCGCCCTGACCGGTTTCATGGGTTACCTGCTGGGCCCTATCCTCAACCGTTACCTGCACATGCAGGGCGGTGCCGAGGTGGTCAGCTCGGCGTTTGCCATGACGGCGCTGGTGTTTGGCGGCCTGTCGGCCTACGTGTTGATCACCCGCAAGGACATGAGCTTCCTGGGTGGTTTCATCACCGCAGGCTTCTTCGTGCTGCTGGGTGCGACCGTTGCCGGCATGTTCTTCCAGATCAGCGGGCTGCAGCTGGCCATCAGCGCAGGCTTCGTGCTGTTCTCGTCGGCGTGCATCCTGTTCCAGACCAGCGCGATCATCCAGGGCGGTGAGCGGAACTACATCATGGCGACCATCAGCCTGTATGTTTCGATCTACAACCTGTTTGTCAGCCTGCTGCAACTGTTCGGCCTGATGAGCCGTGACGACTGATTGAGTGGTTGTGTTGAAAAAGCCCGCTTCGGCGGGCTTTTTCGTGCCCTTCAACAGCAGCGGCCGCCAGGCCGCGTCATGGCGCCGCAGGGCGGCAAAAGGGGCTGCGCAACGGTAGTGGCCTTGTGGGGTGCTTATCCGTAGAATTGCGCTCTTTTTTCGCCAAGGCCCTGCCATGACTGTTCATCAACAGCCCTCCCCGCCCCCTAGCCAAGACCTGGTGCTGGGGCTGGAAGATCGCCCCCGCCCGTTGATTGCCCTGCTGGCTGCGCTGCAGCATTTGCTGGCGATCATTGTTCCGATCGTGACGCCGGGGCTGTTGATTTGCCAGGCGCTGGGGGTGTCGCCCCATGACACCAACCTGATCGTGTCGATGTCGCTGGTCATTTCCGGTATCGCCACCTTTGTGCAGTGCAAACGCTTCGGGCCGTTTGGCGCGGGGTTGTTGATTGTGCAGGGCACCAGCTTCAACTTTGTCGGGCCGCTGATTGCCGGTGGCGCGCTGATGGTGAAGCAGGGCACGCCGGTTGAAGGCGTGATGGCAGCGATTTTCGGCGTGGTGATTGCCGGCTCGTTCGTGGAGATGGGCATTTCGCGCATCCTGCCGTTCGTGAAGCGGCTGATCACCCCGCTGGTGACCGGCATCGTGGTGCTGATGATTGGCCTGACGCTGATCAAGGTCGGCCTGATCAGCATGGGCGGTGGTTTCTCGGCCATGGCCGATGGCACGTTCGCCAACGGCGACAACCTGCTGCTGTCGGGTGTGGTACTGGCGATTATCGTGGTGCTGAACCGTGTGCCGGTGGTGTGGATGCGCAGCTGCGCCATCGTCATTGCCTTGGCGGTGGGTTACGCCCTGGCGGGTTACATGGGCCGCTTGAACTTCACTGGCATGCATGAAGCCGCGGTGTTCCAGGTGCCGGTGCCGCTGCACTTCGGCCTGGGCTTCTCGTGGGCGTTGTTCATCCCCATGCTGGTGATTTACCTGGTGACCTCGCTGGAGTCCATCGGTGACGTGACGGCCACCAGCAAGGTGTCGAAACAGCCGGTGGAAGGCCCGGTGTGGATGCAACGCATCAAGGGCGGCGTGCTGGTGAACGGCGCGAACTCGCTGCTGGCCGGCGTGTTCAACACCTTCCCAAGCTCGATCTTTGCCCAGAACAACGGCGTGATTCAGCTGACCGGCATTGCCAGCCGCCACATTGGCGTGTGGATCGCCGGCATGCTGGTGATTCTGGGGCTGTTCCCGTCGGTGGCCGGTGTGATCCAGGCCGTACCGGAGCCAGTGCTGGGTGGCGCGGCCATGGTGATGTTTGGTGCCGTGGCGGCTTCGGGCATCAATATTCTGGCGAGCATTCACCTGGACCGTCGTGCGCTGCTGATCATTGCCGTGTCCCTGGCCTTGGGCCTGGGCGTGGCGCAGGTGCCGGAGTTCCTGGCGCACATGCCGTCGGCACTGCGCAACGTGCTGGAGTCGGGCGTGGCCACCGGTGGCATCTGCGCCCTGGTGCTGAACTGGTTCCTGCCGGAACTGCGTGACAACAGCGCCCGCTGAGGCGGGTGCGGCGGGCTTTTTTCGCGTGCAGGCTTTATCATTCCGGCAGATTTGCTGATAGAGCCGCGCCATGAAGTTCGCCATCGCTGTATTTTCCCCCGCCCATGCGCCCTCCTCGCGCCGCGCCCTGCGGTTTGCCGAGGCGGCGCTGGCGGGCGGCCATGAAATCGTCCGCCTGTTCTTCTATCAGGACGGGGTACACAGCGCCTCGGGCAACGTCGTTGCCCCGCAGGATGAGCTGGACGTGGCCGCCCAATGGCGTGCCTTCATTACCGAGCGCCAGTTGGACGCGGTGGTGTGCATTGCTGCCGCCCTGCGCCGTGGCGTGCTCAACGAGGCCGAAGCCAAACGCTGGAACCGCCCCGCAGCCAACCTGCCGGCGCCGTGGGATTTGTCCGGGCTGGGGCAACTGCATGAAGCGGCCCAGCTGGCCGACCGCCTCGTGACCTTTGGAGGGCAGTGACATGGCCAAGTCCTTGTTGATTATCAGCCGCCAGGCGCCGTGGTCGGGCCCGGGCCCGCGCGAGGCGCTGGACATCGCTTTGGCTGGCGGCGCGTTCGATCTGCCGTTGGCCATGCTGTTTCTCGACGACGGCGTGTTTCAGTTGCTGCCAGGCCAGCAGCCGGCGCAGGTGCAGCAGAAAGACCTGACCGCCAACCTGCAGGCGCTGCCCATGTTTGGCGTGGACGAGCTGTTCGTGGCGGGCAGCAGCCTGCGCGAACGCGGCCTGGCCGCCGACGGCTTGAGCCTTGCCGCCGAGGTGCTGGAAGACGCCGCCGTGGCCGCCCTTGTCGACCGTTTTGATCAGGTGATTACCCTCTGATGGCTACTTTGCATGTGTTGTCCCACTCGCCTTTCGGCGACAACCGCCTGGCCAGCTGCCTGCGCCTGCTGGGTGCTGATGATGCCCTGCTGCTGACCGGCGACGCGGTGTACGCGTTGCTCAATGACAGCCTGGCGCACCTGCCAGGCCGCGTGTACGCCCTGGACGAGGATGTGCAGGCGCGCGCCATCATTAATGGCGCGGCGCAGGTGGTGGATTACCCGGGCTTTGTGCAGCTCACCCTCGATTTTGACAAGGTCAACACCTGGCTATGAGTGAACTGATTGTAGAAGGCCGTGCGATTGCGCTGGACCAGAACGGCTTTCTGGAAGATTTGACCGAGTGGTCGAAACCCGTTGCCGAAGCCTTGGCCGCGCGGGAAGACATTGCCCTGACGGCCGAACACTGGGAGGTGCTGGAGGTATTGCGCCAGTTCTACCAGGAGTACCAGCTGTCCCCGGCCACGCGGCCGCTGATCAAATATACGGCGCTGAAGCTGGGCGCCGAGAAAGGCAACAGCCCGCACCTGAACCGCCTGTTCAACGGCACTCCCGCCAAACTTGCCGCCAAGCTGGCGGGCCTGCCCAAGCCGACCAATTGCATATGACCGACTACCCCGCCCTGCTGCTGGAAACCCCTGCCGAACACCCGTTCGCCCAATTCGTTCGCGCCTTGGGCAAGGGCAAGCGCGGCGCGCGCAACCTGACCCGCGAGGAAGCCCGCGAGGCCATGGGCATGCTGCTAGATGAACAGGTGGAAGAAGCCCAGCTGGGCGCCTTCCTGATGTTGCTGCGGCATAAAGAGGAAAGCGCTGAAGAGCTGGCCGGTTTCACCGAGGCCCTGCGCGCACGCCTCAAGGCCCCCGCCCTGGCCGTGGATATCGACTGGCCCAGCTACGCCGGCAAGAAACGCCACCTGCCCTGGTACCTGCTGGCGGCCAAATGCCTGGCCGGCAACGGCGTGCGCATCCTGATGCATGGCGGTGGCGCGCACACCGCAGGCCGGCTGTACACCGAGCAACTGCTGGGCACGCTGGGCATTCCCCTGGCGCGCGGCTGGGACGCAGTGGGCACGGCGCTGGACAGCCACGGCCTGGCGTTCGCGCCGCTGGTGGACTGGGCGCCACAGCTGCAGCGCATGATCGACCTGCGCAACACCTTGGGCCTGCGCTCGCCGATCCATTCGCTGGCGCGCATTCTCAACCCGCTGGGCGCGCGCTGCGGCCTGCAGAGCATTTTCCACCCCGGCTACCAGGCGGTGCACCGCGATGCCAGCGGGCTGCTGGGCGACCACGCCATCGTGATCAAGGGCGATGGCGGCGAGATCGAGGTCAACCCCGACAGCCCCAGCCACTTGTACGGCACCACCGGCGGCCAGAGCTGGGATGAAGAGTGGCCGCAGCTGGCGGCGCAACGCCACGTGAAACCGGCCACCCTGGAGCCTGCGCACCTGCTGGCGGTGTGGCGCGGCGAGGCCGAGGACAGCTATGGCGAGATGGCGCTGATATCGACCATGGCCCTAGCCCTGCGTGGCTTGGGCCAGACCCGCGATGAAGCCTTCGCCAAGGCCCGTGAGTACTGGGCCGCCCGCGACAGATCGATTTAACCGATAGGTTCGTCGGGTTTTTTGCGCTATTTATTCGAACTGACGGCCGTACACTGGGCTCCAACGCTTATAGAGTTTGCGAGGAGTCCAGCACATGGGCCTGTTGATCGAAGGACGCTGGCATGACCAGTGGTACGAAAGCGCCAAAGATGGCGCCTTCCAGCGTGAAGCGGCCAAGCGCCGCAACTGGGTGACCGCCGACGGCCGCCCCGGCCCCAGCGGCGAAGGTGGCTTCAAGGCCGAAGCTGGCCGCTACCACTTGTACGTGTCGCTGGCCTGCCCTTGGGCGCACCGCACACTCATCGTGCGGCAGCTCAAGGGCCTGGAAAGCCTGATCGACGTGTCGGTGGTCAGCTGGCTGATGCGCGAGAACGGCTGGACCTTCGACAAAGCGCTGGGCTCCACCGGCGACAAGCTCGACGACCTGCAATACATGCACCAACGCTATACGGCCGAGACGCCGGACTACACCGGGCGCGTGACTGTGCCGGTGCTGTGGGACAAAAAGCTGGGGCGCATCGTCAGCAACGAATCGGCGGAGATCATCCGCATGTTTAACAGCGCGTTCAACGACCTGACCGGCAACACCCTGGACCTGTACTCCGAGGCGCTGCGAGGCACTATCGACGCGCTGAACGAGGCGATTTACCCGGCGGTGAACAATGGCGTGTATCGCGCAGGCTTTGCCACGTCGCAGTCAGCCTATGAGGCGGCGTTCGATGATGTGTTCGCGGAATTGGACCGGCTTGAGCGGTTGCTGGCCGAGAAGCGCTATTTGGCCGGTGAGTACCTGACCGAAGCGGATGTGCGCCTGTTTACCACGATCATTCGGTTTGACGCGGTGTACCACGGGCACTTCAAGTGCAACCTGCGGCGCATTGCCGATTACCCGAACCTGTCGAACTGGTTGCGCGAGCTGTACCAGTGGCCGGGAGTGGCGCAGACGGTGGATTTCCAGCACATCAAGCATCATTACTACGCAAGCCACGCCACCATAAACCCGACGGGGGTGGTGCCGAAGGGCCCGGCGCAGGATTTCACCGTGCCCCATGACCGCGCGCGCCTGCCCGGCAAAGGCATCGCCTGAAACCCGTAGCAGCGGCCGCAGGCCGCGTCAGGGCCCTACGCAGTGCCTCTGACGCGGCCTTCGGCCGCTGCTACAGGTGCGATGTGCGCAGGATTTCGCGTAGCAGCTGCTGAAGGCTGCGTCCGGCGGCGGTCCTGCGTTGCTCCAGGACGCGGCCTTCGGCCGCTGCTACAGATGCGATGTGCGCAGGATTTCGCGCAGCAGCTGCCGCCAGGCGGCGTCCGGCCTATGCGCGGTCCGCCCGCCCATGCGCGGCGGCTGCGGACGCGGCCTACGGCGGATGGCCGCCCCGCCGCTGAGACGGAGCCCCGTGTACCTCGTCTATCGCGTCGCCTGCATCGCGGCCAAGGCCGGCTCCTACCATGTACAGCGTAGGAGCCGACTTTAGTCGCGATGCAGACGACGCCGTTTCAAGACAGTTGCTGCTACGGGGTTAGACGGTTTGCTGGGCGCCTTCGAACCAGGCCAGCTTTTCACGCAGCTGCACCACTTCACCCACAATGACCAGCGTCGGCGCATGCACTTCATGCTCCGCCACCAACCGTGGCAGGTCAGCCAGGGTGCCGGTGAACACCCGCTGGTTGACCGTGGTGCCCTGCTGCACCAGCGCTGCCGGGGTATCGGCGGCGCGGCCGTGCTTGATCAGCTGTTCGCAGATACTCGGCAAGCCCACCAGGCCCATGTAGAACACCAGGGTCTGGGCCGGCGCCACCAGGTCTGCCCAGGGCAGGTCGCTGGTGCCGTCCTTGAGGTGGCCGGTGATGAAGCGCACCGACTGGGCGTAGTCGCGGTGGGTCAGCGGGATGCCGGCGTAGGCCGCGCAACCGCTGGCCGCGGTAATGCCCGGCACCACCTGGAACGGGATGCCATGGGCCGCCAGTTCCTCGATTTCCTCGCCACCACGGCCAAAGATGAACGGATCGCCACCCTTGAGCCGCACCACACGCTTGCCTTGCTTGGCCAGGTTCACCAGTTGCTGGTTGATCTGGTCCTGCGGCACGGCGTGGTCGGCGCGGCGCTTGCCGACGTAGATGCGCTCGGCATCGCGGCGGCACAGCTCGATGATGGCCGGGGCCACCAGGCGGTCATACAGCACCACGTCGGCCTGCTGCATCAGGCGCAAGGCCTTGAAGGTCAGGAGGTCGGGGTCGCCAGGGCCGGCACCCACCAGGTAAACCTCACCCGGCGCGTGGGGCGGCTGACCGTTGATTTTCTCTACCAGCATCTTCTCGGCTTCGGCGCCCTGCCCGGCCAGTTGGCGGTCGGCGATAGGCCCCTGGAACACCTCTTCCCAGAACGCGCGGCGCTGCTGCACGTCCGGGTAAAGGCTTTTCACCTGGGCACGAAAACGCGCGGCCAAGCCGGCCAGCTCGCCGTAGGCGGCCGGAATCCAGGCCTCCATCTTGGCGCGGATCAGGCGTGCCAGCACCGGCGCGTCGCCGCCGCTGGACACCGCCACCACCAAGGGGGAGCGGTCGACAATGGCCGGGAAGATCACGCTGCACAAGGCTGGCGCATCCACCACATTGACCGGCACGCAGCGGCGCTTGGCGTCGGCCGAGACCTGGGCGTTGAGGGCTTCGTCGTCGGTGGCGGCGATGATCAGCTGGCAACCGTCCAGGTCGCTTTCCTGATAACCGCGGCGCACCGCTTCACCGCCGCTGCCCTGGATCAGCTCATCCAGTTGCACCTCGATCTGTGGGGCGACCACGCGCAGCAGCGCGCCAGCGTCGGCCAGCAGACGCGACTTGCGCAGGGCGATCTCGCCTCCGCCCACGACCAGCACGCGGCTGCCCTTGAGCTTGTGGAACAGCGGCAGGAACTCCATTTAGCCGATGACCTCGATGCCGCCCATGTAAGGCTTCAGCACTTCCGGCACACGGATGGAACCGTCGGCCTGCTGGTAGTTTTCCAGCACGGCCACCAGGGTACGGCCCACGGCCAGGCCCGAACCGTTGAGGGTGTGTACCAGCTCCGGCTTGCCGGTTTCCGGGTTACGGAAACGCGCCTGCATGCGGCGGGCCTGGAAATCACCGGTATTGGAGCACGAGGAGATTTCGCGGTACTTGTCCTGGCTAGGGATCCACACTTCCAGGTCGTAGGTCTTCACGGCGCTGAAGCCCATGTCGCCGGTGCACAGGGCCAGCACGCGGTATGGCAGTTCCAGGGCCTGCAGCACGCGCTCGGCGTTGGCGGTCAGGCTTTCCAGGGCTTCCATGGATTTCGACGGCTCGACCACTTGCACCATCTCGACCTTGTCGAACTGGTGCTGGCGGATCATGCCGCGGGTGTCACGGCCCGATGCGCCGGCTTCGCTGCGGAAGCACGGGGTGTGCGCGACCAGCTTCAGCGGCAGTTGCTTGGCGTCGAGGATCTCGCCCGCCACGATGTTGGTCAGCGACACTTCGGCAGTCGGGATAAGGTACAGGTCGGCCTCGCCTTCGCGGCTGATCTTGAACAGGTCTTCCTCGAACTTGGGCAGCTGGCCGGTGCCCTTCAGCGCCGGGGCCTGGACCAGGTACGGGGTGTAGGCCTCTTCGTAACCGTGCTCGGTGACGTGCAGGTTGATCATGAACTGCGCCAGGGCGCGGTGCAGGCGGGCGATAGGGCCGCGCAGCAAGGCGAAACGTGCACCGGACAGCTTGGCAGCGGTCTCGAAGTCCAGCCAGCCGAACTTCTCGCCCAGGGCCACGTGGTCTTTCACTTCAAAGCCGAAGTCGGCCGGGGTGCCCCAGCGGCGCACTTCGACGTTGCCTTCTTCGTCTTCGCCGACCGGTACCGACTCGTGCGGCAGGTTGGGAATGCCCAGCACGATGGCGTCCAGTTCGGATTGCAGCTTGTCCAGCTCGGCCTTGCCTTCGGCCAGCTCGCCGGCCATGCGGTCGACGTCCGCCATCAGCGGGGCGATGTCTTCGCCGCGCTGCTTGGCCTGGCCGATGGATTTGGAGCGGGCGTTGCGCTCGGCCTGCAGTTGCTCGGTGCGGGTCTGTACGGTCTTGCGCTGGGCTTCCAGCGCTTCCAGGCGCGCCACGTCCAGGCTGAAGCCACGGGCTGCGAGGCGATCCGCGGTTTCGTGGAGCTTGGTACGCAAAATCAGGGGATCGAGCATGTCGGTCTCTCGTTATCAAATTAAGTCTTGGTCAGCCCTTGTTGCGGGCAGGACACCGGGCAGCCGACCATATTAACGGCCAGCGTACCGGGATAGAAGGGCTGTTTCCAGTTGCGTGTTGCAGAACCGGGCAAACGAGGCTGGCAGCGGGCGATCTCGGCAACACCCTGACAATCAAGACATGCGCGTAGCCTGGGGCAATGTTGAGATCGAGCGCCGCTTGCGCGGCGCGACGCAGCCTGGCGGCAGCTGCTACGCATACCCCCTGTAGCAGCGGCCGAAGCCGCGTCATGGGTGCCGCAGCCTGTTGCAACGTGCCAGCCCTTCAGGGCTTGCGACGCTGGCGCGGGCTCAGGCGGTCCAGCTGGGCCAGGTGCCTGAGCTTTTCGCCGATTTTCAGTTCCAGGCCGCGGGGCACCGGCTGGTAGTAGGCGCGCGGCTCCAGCTGTTCGGGGAAGTAGTCTTCGCCGGCAGCGTAGGCATCCGGCTCGTCGTGGGCGTAGCGGTATTCCTCGCCGTAGCCCAGTTGCTTCATCAGCTTGGTAGGAGCATTGCGCAGGTGCAGCGGCACTTCCAGCGAGCCGTACTCGGTGGCTTCGCGCATGGCCTGCTTGAAGCCCATGTACACGGCGTTGCTTTTCGGCGCGCAAGCCAGGTAGACGATGGCCTGGGCCACCGCCAGCTCGCCTTCGGGGCTGCCCAGTCGTTCCTGCACGTCCCACGCCGACAGGCACAGGCCCAAGGCCCGCGGGTCGGCGTTGCCGATGTCCTCGCTGGCCATGCGCACCACGCGCCGGGCCAGGTACAGCGGGTCGCAGCCGCCGTCGATCATGCGCGCATACCAGTACAGCGCGGCGTCGGGGTTGGAGCCGCGCACCGACTTGTGCAGCGCCGAGATCTGGTCGTAGAAGGCCTCGCCGCCCTTGTCGAAACGCCGGCGGGTGTCACCCAGCAGGCTTTGCAGCAGCTCGGTGGCGATTTCCTCGCCGTCTTCCGCCAGGTCCGAAGCGTTTTCCAGCAGGTTGAGCATGCGCCGGCCGTCACCGTCGGCGGCCGCCAGCAGCATACCGAAGGCCTCGTCGCCCAGGCGCAGTTGGCGCTTGCCCAGGCCGCGCTCTTCGGTAAGTGCGCGGTCTACCAGGCGGCGCAGCGCCGCCTCGTCCAGGCTCTTGAGCACATACACCCGGGCGCGCGACAGCAGTGCGTTGTTGAGTTCGAACGAAGGGTTTTCGGTGGTGGCGCCGATAAATATCAGCGTGCCATCTTCAACGTAGGGCAGGAAAGCGTCCTGCTGGGACTTGTTGAAACGGTGCACTTCGTCGACGAACAGAATGGTACGGCGGCCGTACTGGCCTGCCTGCTGCTTGGCCACTTCAACGGCCTGGCGAATCTCCTTGACCCCAGCCAGCACCGCCGAGACGGTCTCGAAATGGGCGTCGGAGACCTCCGCCAGCAGCCGCGCCAAGGTGGTTTTACCCACGCCGGGCGGCCCCCAGAAGATCATCGAATGCAGCGCGCCCTGCTCCAGGGCCTCGCGCAGCGGCTTGCCGCGGGCCAGCAGGTGCTCCTGGCCAACGTATTCGTCCAGGTTGCGCGCCCGCAGGCGGGCGGCCAGGGGCTGGGCGATGGGCTCACTGCGGAACAGGTCCATGACGGGCGAGGCTACCTCTTATTCCTGGATGATGTCGGTGCCCTTGGGCGCGACGAAGGTAAATTTGCTCTTGTCCACCGGGTCATTGGCTTTCACGCCGGTGAACAGGATGTTGGTGCGCTGGCCGACGCTGTCGATCAGCTGCATGTCATTGATCAGGCCCTTGCGGAACGACAGGCGCAGCGAGTCGAACAAGGTGTCCTTGGTCTTGGGCTTGAGCATGAAGTCGATCACGTCGCCCGCTTCCTTGGCGCTGATGTCGAAGCTCTGGCTGATCTTCGAGATGTCACCGGACAGCAGCAGGGCTGGGGTCTGGGTCAGGCGCTGGTCGAGCTTCTTGACGGTCAGTTGTTGCAGGTCCGGGTCGTACAGGCTGACCTTCTGGCCATCGGAGACCATGGTCTGCTCGTTTGGCGCAGCGGTGTGCCAGTAGAACAGGCCCGGGCGCTGCAGGGTCATTTCACCGGAGGTTTCCTGCAGCTGGGTGCCGCTGCCATCCAGGGTCAGTTGCGAGAAGTGCGCGGCCAGGGTCTGGGACTTTTCCAGCAACTGGGTCAGGCTTTTCACGGCGGCGTCGTCGGCGTGGGCCGGCAGCGTGGAGAAGGCCAGGGCAGAAACCAACAGCATGCGAATCAGGCGCATGGGAATCCTCGTACAAAGAATAGGACCGGCCACCGACAATTCGGCGGCCGGCAGTTCAATCAGTCGCGCATCGGCCCGGGCGCGATGACTTCGCGCGAGCCGTTGGTGTTCATCGGGGTGACCACGCCGGCCATTTCCATGGCCTCGATCATGCGCGCGGCACGGTTGTAGCCGATCTTCAGCTTGCGCTGCACCGCCGAAATGGACGCGCGGCGGCTTTCCAGGACGAAATTGACGGCTTCGTCGTACAGCGCGTCGGACTCGCTGTCTTCGTCGCCACCACCGCCACCGCCGCCATCGAAGCCGCTGCCGGCCTCTTCGACGCCGGCCAGGATGTCTTCGTTGTAGTCGGGCACGCCACGCAGCTTCCAGGCCTCCACCACGCGGTGCACTTCCTCGTCGGACACGAACGCGCCGTGCACGCGGATCGGCAGGCTGGTACCGGGCGGCATGTACAGCATGTCACCGTGGCCCAGCAGCTGTTCGGCGCCGCCCTGGTCGATGATGGTGCGGGAGTCGATCTTGCTCGACACCTGGAACGCCATGCGGGTGGGGATGTTGGCCTTGATCAGGCCGGTGATGACGTCCACCGACGGCCGCTGGGTGGCCAGGATCAGGTGGATACCGGCGGCACGGGCCTTCTGGGCGATACGGGCGATCAGTTCTTCGACCTTCTTGCCGACGATCATCATCATGTCGGCGAACTCGTCGACGATGACCACGATGGTGGGCAGAGTTTTCAGCAGCGGGGCTTCGTCGTCCATGCTCTCGCGGCGGTACAGCGGGTCAGTGAGCGGCGTGCCCTCCTCCTGCGCGTCCTTCACCTTGCGGTTGAAACCGGCCAGGTTACGCACGCCCATGGCCGCCATCAGCTTGTAGCGGCGCTCCATCTCGGCCACGCTCCAGCGCAGGGCGTTGGCGGCATCCTTCATGTCGGTGACCACTGGGCACAGCAGGTGCGGGATACCTTCGTAGATCGACAGCTCGAGCATTTTCGGGTCGATCATGATCAGCTTGGCGTCTTCGGGGCTGGACTTGAACAGGATCGACAGGATCATGGCGTTCACGCCCACCGACTTACCGGAACCGGTGGTACCGGCCACCAGCAGGTGCGGCATTTTCGCAAGGTCGGTGATGACCGGCTTGCCACCGATGTCGTGGCCCAGGGCCATGGTGACCGGCGACTTGGCCTCGTCATATTGCGGCGACGACAACACTTCGGAGAACCGCACGATCTGGCGGTCCTCATTGGGAATCTCGATGCCCACGGTGGTCTTGCCCGGAATGACCTCCACCACGCGTACGCTGGTCACGGCCAGCGAACGCGCCAGGTCCTTGGCCAGGTTGGAGATGCGGCTGACCTTGACGCCAGCGGCCGGCTGAATTTCGTAACGGGTAATGACCGGGCCGGGGTGGATGGAGTCCACCGACACCTCTACGCCGAACTCCTTCAGCTTGATTTCCAGCAGGTGGCCTACGCCCGCCAGGGATTCCGGCGAGTAGTTGACCTTCTTCTTTTCCGCAGGATCAAGGATGGAAATGGGTGGCAACGTGCCTTCCACGGCGCTGTCGACGAACAGCGGCGCCTGTTTTTCCTTCTGCACGCGCTTGCTCGGCTCTGGCGGCTTGGTCATGGCCGGGGCCGGCATGATCACCGGCGGTGCCTGCTTCTCACGCTCGGTGACGTGCTTGGCCAGCGACTGGTCGCGCTCGATGATGCGCTCGCGGGCCTTGGCTTGCTCGCGGCGGTCCGGGGTGATGGGCGCGACCACGTCGTGCACGCGCACGTCCACCTCGCGCAGCTGCGCCACCAATTGGCGACGCTCGTTGCGCGCGGCCCACCAGCGGCCGGCGGCGCCTTGCACCAGCTCCAGCAGGTCGAGGACGATCTTGCCGGTAAGGTCCATGACCTTGAACCACGACAGGTCGGTGAATACGGTCAGGCCAAAAAGGAACAGGGCGATGAACAGCAAGGTGCTGCCCTGGGCATTGAGTGCGTGATAGGCCAGGTCGCCCAGGCTTTCGCCCAGCGCGCCCCCCGCCGAGGCTGGCAGGCTGGTGGTCTTGAAATGAATGTGTGCCAGGGCTGCGCCCGACAGCACCAGGAACACCAGGCCAATCAGGCGCCAGCTGAACAGCCAGCCGCTCCACTGCCAGGGCTCATGACGCTGGCGGAAAATCTGCCAGGTCTTGACCGCCAGCAGCAACGGGAAGATGTAGGCAAAGTAGCCCAGCACCATGAACAGGATGTCGGCAGCGTAGGCACCGACGCGGCCGGCGGCGTTCTGCACGTCGTGGGCGGTGCTGGTATGGCTCCAGCCCGGGTCGGCCTGGTCGTAGGTGAGCAGCGCCATCCACAGGTACAGGCACAGGGCACCCATGGCAATCAGGGCACCTTCCTTGAGCCGGTAGTGCATTTGCTGACGCCACAGGGGCACTACGGGATTGGGTGTCGCGGTGGATTTCTTCAAAACAAGTCTTTTCCTGCGCCCTTGGGCGCCAACAACAGATGATTGACCAAACAATAAAAAATCATGCAAATGAACGGTGCATTGTACGGCTTCGGCACAGCATAGCCCAGCGCGTCCGGTGCTAAACAATTGGAGCACGCATTGCCTTTTGTGACAAAGGCTTATGCAGGGTTTTCAATTACATTCCCGAAGGTTTACGACCGCAGCATGACCGTAGAGTTGCAGGCCGGGGTTTTTATCCTGAATACTGACCTCAGCGGCTTCAAGCGCCCTCCCCTCCCCTGCCAGAAAGAACCCATGCTGACCTGGTTAAAGAAGAACGAGCTCACCTTCCCCCCGCTGGCCAAAGCCCTGCGCGAGCCCAACGGCCTGCTGGCCGCCGGTGGCGACCTGAGCGCCGAGCGGCTGGTGCAGGCGTACCGCCATGGTTGCTTCCCCTGGTACCAGGACGGCCAGCCGATACTGTGGTGGTCGCCAGACCCGCGCACCGTGCTGTTCCCCGCCGAGCTGCACGTGTCACGCAGCCTGGCCAAGGTAATTCGCCAGCAGCGCTACCGCGTCACCTTCGATACCGACTTTGCGGCGGTGATCCGCGCCTGCGCAGGCCCGCGCGCCTACGCCGACGGCACCTGGATCACCGGCAGCATGCAGGCCGCCTACATTCGCCTGCACGAGCAGGGCCTGGCGCATTCGGTAGAGGTATGGGAAGGCGAGCAACTGGTGGGCGGCCTGTATGGCCTGGCCATGGGCCGGCTGTTTTTCGGCGAATCGATGTTCAGCCATGCCGACAACGCCTCCAAGGTGGGCTTCGCCGCACTGGTACGGCACCTGCAGGCGGCCGGCTTTGCCCTGATCGACTGCCAGATGCCCACCGACCACCTGATCAGCCTGGGCGCCCGCTCCATCAGCCGCGAAGACTTCGCCTGGCACCTGCGCACCTACCTCGACCAACCCAGCATGGCGACCTGGCTTTGCTAGGCGAGTTTGTCGCGGCTGGCTTACACTTATCCAAAGGTTTCGATCCGAGGGTTGATCATGACTGAGTTGGCGCGGTTGAAGTTCTATGCCACTCAACCCCATTCGTGCAGCTACCTGCCCGAAGAGCAGGCCACCACCCTGTTCCTCGACCCCAGCCAGCCGATGGACGTGCACGTGTACGCCGACCTTTCGGAAATGGGTTTTCGGCGCAGCGGCGATCACCTGTACCGGCCGCACTGCCAGCGCTGCAACGCCTGCGTGCCGGCGCGCATCCCGGCGGCCAGCTTCAGCCCCAACCGCCAGCAGAAACGCATTCTCAAGCGCAACGCCGACATCCAGGTGACCTCGACCAAGCCTGCGTTCAGCGAGGAATATTTCGACCTGTACCAGCGCTACATCGAACAGCGCCACGCCGACGGCGACATGTACCCGCCCAGCCGTGACCAGTTTTCCACCTTCCTGGTGCGCGACCTGCCCTTCTCGCGCTTCTACGAATTCCGCCGCGACGGCCAGTTGCTTGCCGTGGCCGTCACCGACCTGCTGCCCAACGGCCTGTCGGCGGTGTACACCTTCTACGAGCCAGCCGAGGAGCGCCGCAGCCTAGGGCGCTTCGCCATCCTGTGGCAAATTGGCGAGGCGCTGCGCCTGGAGTTGGGCGCGGTGTACCTGGGCTACTGGATCAAGAACTGCAAAAAGATGAATTACAAGACCCAGTATCGCCCCATAGAACTGCTGATCAACCAGCGCTGGGTGACTCTTAACTGAAGAGTCTTGGCGTAACGCCCCTTTTTCAGGCACAATGCACGCCGCTTTTGCCTGGCGCAGTTGCACCGGGCCATTAACTGGACACCGAGGGCTTTACTGCATGTCGAAAGAAGACAGCTTCGAAATGGAAGGCACTGTCGTCGACACCCTGCCAAACACCATGTTTCGCGTGGAGTTGGAAAATGGGCACGTCGTAACCGCGCATATCTCCGGTAAGATGCGCAAGAACTACATTCGTATTCTGACCGGCGACAAGGTGCGTGTTGAATTGACGCCCTACGATTTGAGCAAAGGGCGCATCACCTACCGCGCTCGCTAAGCGACACAAACGAAAACGCCCGGCATGTGCCGGGCGTTTTTGTGTGGGCGCTGGTTTTATCCGAAATCTCGTCGCTCCCATCGCGGCCAAGGCCGGCTCCTACGACGAATGTATGTTCCCGCCGTGGCCGCGCGGGGGGTGCGGGCCGGTGCGGCCGGGGTTCGAAGTCGAAGGTCATCTCGCCGTCCTTCACATCGATGTGCACCACGCCGCCGTGCTCGGCCAGCTCGCCGAACAGGATCTCCTCGGCCAACGGCCGCTTGATCTTGTCCTGGATAAGCCGGGCCATTGGCCGGGCACCCATGGTGGCGTCGTAGCCACCGGCCGCCAGCCAGCTGCGCGCCGCATCCGACACTTCCAGCAGCACACGCTTGTCTTCGAGCTGGGCCTGCAGTTCGGTGAGGAACTTGTCGACCACGCTCTTGATGGTTTCGTGGCTGAGGCGACCGAACTGGATGATGGTATCCAGGCGGTTGCGGAACTCTGGCGTGAAGCTCTTCTTGATGACTTCCATGGCATCGGACGAATGGTCCTGGTGCGTGAAGCCAATCGAAGCGCGCGCCGCAGTCTCGGCACCGGCGTTGGTGGTCATGATCAGAATGACGTTGCGGAAGTCCGCCTTGCGCCCGTTGTTGTCGGTCAGGGTGCCGTGGTCCATCACCTGCAGCAGCAGGTTGAAGACTTCCGGGTGGGCCTTCTCGATTTCATCCAGCAGCAGCACGCAATGCGGTTGCTTGGTGATGGCCTCGGTCAGCAGGCCGCCCTGGTCGAAACCGACGTAGCCCGGAGGCGCGCCGATCAGACGGGACACGGTGTGCCGCTCCATGTATTCCGACATGTCGAAACGCACCAGCTCCACGCCCAGGGCCTTGGCCAACTGGCGCGCAGCCTCGGTCTTGCCGACGCCGGTGGGGCCTGCGAACAGGAACGAACCCACTGGCTTGTCCGGCGATTTCAGGCCTGCGCGCGACAACTTGATGGCGGTGGCCAGCGAGTCGATGGCAGCATCCTGGCCGAATACGGTCAGCTTCAGGTCGCGCTCCAGGTTGCGCAGCAGCTCCTTGTCGGAACTGGTGACGTGTTTTGGCGGAATGCGCGCGATCTTCGCGACAATGTCCTCGACCTGCGGCACTTCGATGCGTTTGACCCGGTTTTCCACCGGTTGCAGGCGCTGGTAGGCACCGGCCTCGTCGATCACGTCGATGGCCTTGTCCGGCATGTGCCGATCATTGATGTAGCGCGAGGCCAGCTCGGCAGCGGCGCGCAGGGCTTCGTCGCTGTACTCGATATTGTGGTGCTGCTCGAAACGCCCTTTCAGGCCGCGCAGGATGCCGATGGTGTCTTCCACCGAAGGCTCGCTGACGTCGACTTTCTGGAAGCGCCGCGCAAGCGCCCGGTCTTTCTCGAAGATGCCGCGGAATTCCTGGAACGTGGTGCTACCGATGCAACGGATATCACCCGAGGACAGCAGCGGCTTGAGCAGGTTGGAGGCGTCCATCACCCCGCCCGACGCTGCACCCGCACCGATGATGGTGTGGATCTCGTCGATGAACAGGATGGCCTGCGGGCGTTTTTTCAGCTCGCCGAGCAACGCCTTGAAGCGCTTCTCGAAGTCGCCGCGGTATTTGGTACCGGCCAGCAAGGCGCCCAGGTCCAGCGAATAGACGACACTGTTGGCCAGCAGGTCCGGCACCTGGTTGTCGACGATGCGCTTGGCCAGGCCTTCGGCGATGGCGGTCTTGCCCACGCCGGCCTCACCCACCAGCAGCGGGTTGTTCTTGCGGCGCCGGGCCAGGATCTGCGCGACGCGCTCCACCTCGTTCTCGCGACCGACCAGCGGGTCGATGCGGCCCTGGCGGGCGAGTTCGTTGAGATTGCTGGCATAGGCATCCAGCGGGTTGCCAGAGGAAGAAGACTCACCGCCCTCGTCGTCCTGCATATCCTGCTCACCCTCGGAATGATCACCGTGCCCAGGCACCTTGGAGATACCGTGGGCGATGTAATTGACCACATCGATGCGGGCCACGCTCTGCTGTTTAAGCAGGAACACGGCCTGGCTTTCCTGTTCGCTGAAGATGGCGACCAACACGTTGGCGCCGGTGACTTCACGCTTGCCCGAGCTCTGCACGTGGAAGACAGCACGTTGCAGCACACGCTGGAAGCCCAGGGTTGGCTGGGTTTCGCGGTCCTCGTCGTGGACGGGGATCAGCGGCGTGGTGGAGTCGATGAACTCCTGCAAGTCGTGCTTGAGTTTGTCGAGGTTTGCGCCACAAGCACGCAAAACGGTGGCGGCGGCCTCATTATCCAATAATGCCAGCAGGAGGTGCTCGACGGTCATGAACTCATGACGTTTGGAGCGTGCCTCCTTGAAGGCGAGATTGAGGGTGACTTCGAGCTCGCGGTTTAACATAGCTTCACCTCATACCCAAGTGGTCGGCGATTAACCGTCCTTCTCGATTTCACAGAGTAGCGGATGCTGGCTTTCCCTGGCGTACTGATTGACCTGCATGGCCTTTGTCTCGGCGATGTCGCGGGTGAACAATCCACATACGGCTCGCCCTTCCGTGTGGACGGCGAGCATGACCTTGGTCGCCAGCTCGCGATTAAGGTTGAAAAACACCTCGAGCACTTCGACGACGAAATCCATCGGTGTGTAGTCATCGTTAAACAAAACCACCTTATACATGGGTGGCGCCTTCAACGCCGGCTTGGCCTCTTCTACGGCCAGGCCTGCGCCTGCGGAATCGTCCTCATGCGATTCCGGGCGATCCTGATTGAATGTTAGTCGAATCTGGCTGAATGCATGCATGGAAAGAAGGTTCATGGTTGAGCGAATAGGGTTGTGTGTTGACCTTGTGACCGACTGTAAGCTCGGCCGCCGCATGACCTTGACTATCGGCAAAACGGTGTTACAAACAATAGAACCCACATTGGGGAATAAAGGTCCGCGCAGTCAACCAAATTTTTTGATCGGTCCGAATGCCGGATGAAGTGGATGATACTCCAGAGATGGAGTCCTTTGCAGAGGGATATGAGCATGGCAAACGGTAAGGTCAAGTGGTTCAACAACGCCAAGGGCTATGGCTTCATCGTTGAAGAGGGCAAAAGCGAAGACCTGTTCGCCCACTACTCGGCCATCAAGATGGATGGCTACAAGACCCTCAAGGCCGGCCAGCCTGTCAAATTCGAAATCATCCAGGGCCCCAAGGGCCTGCACGCCGTCGACATTTCCGCTGCCACCGACAGCCCCGCCCAGCACGCCGCCCCGCAGGCTGTGCAGCAGACCATCACTGCCTGACTGACACCTGTGGGAGCTGGCTTGCCAGCGAGCTTTGGGGGGCCCCCAAAAGCGCGCAGGCAAGGCAGCACCCACACGGGGGTTTTCTATTGAGGGCGAGAAAAACCGGCCAGGACGGCCGGTTTTTTTGTTGCCTGCAGTTACATATGCTTGATCAGCGCCTCGCCGAAGCCTGAACTGGACACCAGCGTGGCGCCGTCCATCAGCCGCTCGAAGTCATAGGTCACGGTCTTGGCGCCGATGGCGCCGTTGGTGCCCTTGATGATCAGGTCTGCCGCCTCGGTCCAGCCCAGGTGGCGCAGCATCATTTCCGCCGACAGAATCACCGAACCCGGGTTGACCTGGTCCTTGCCCGCGTACTTGGGCGCGGTACCGTGGGTAGCCTCGAACATGGCCACGGTGTCGGACAGGTTGGCGCCGGGGGCAATGCCGATGCCGCCCACTTCCGCCGCCAGGGCGTCGGACAGGTAGTCACCGTTGAGGTTGAGGGTGGCGATCACGTCGTATTCGGCCGGCCGCAGCAGGATCTGCTGCAACATGGCGTCGGCAATGGCGTCCTTGACGACGACGTTGCGCCCGGTTTTCGGGTTCTTGAACTGCATCCAGGGGCCACCGTTGAGCAAGGTGGCGCCGAACTCGTCGCGGGCAATTTCGTAGCCCCAGTCCTTGAAGGCGCCCTCGGTGAATTTCATGATATTGCCCTTGTGCACCAGGGTCAGCGACTTGCGGTCGTTATCCACTACATACTGCAGGGCCTTGCGCACCAGGCGCTGGGTGCCTTCCTTGGACACCGGCTTGATGCCGATGCCGCAGTCCTGGTCGAAGCGGATCTTGGTGACACCCATCTCCTCCTTGAGGAACTTGATGACTTTCTGCGCTTCCGGCGAGCCGGCCTTCCACTCGATGCCAGCGTAGATGTCCTCGGAGTTCTCGCGGAAGATCACCATGTCCACGTCGCCAGGCTTTTTCACCGGGCTGGGCACGCCTTCGAACCACACCACGGGGCGCAGGCATACATAAAGGTCGAGTTGCTGGCGCAGGGCCACGTTCAGCGAGCGGATGCCCCCCCCCACCGGCGTGGTCAGCGGGCCCTTGATGGACACCACGTAGTCTTTCACGGCGTCCAGGGTCTCCTGGGGCAGCCAGGTGTCCTGGTCATAGACCTGGGTGGCCTTCTCACCCGCGTACACTTCCATCCACGAAATCTTGCGCTTGCCGCCGTAGGCCTTGGCCACTGCGGCGTCCACCACCTTGATCATGACGGGCGTGACGTCCACGCCGATGCCATCGCCTTCAATGTACGGAATGATCGGTTGGTCAGGAACGTTGAGAGAATGGTCTGCATTGACGGTAATCTTTTCGCCAACGCCTGGTACCTGAATCTTCTGGTATCCCATGCTGGACTCCGTTTTTGTGGGTTGAACATCCTGGCTATCCCTGAGCGTAACCCACCTGCCCTAGACCGCAACCACCTGTTTGCGAGGTGAATCTGCCGAAGAGCATCATTTATCGCCCATCACCAGTGGTATACTGTCGCAGTGACCATCGAGTCACCGGGGGCCGAGGCGTCTGCAACCAGACACCAAGCCTTTGAAAACGCTTGAAAAGACCTGGTTGTACCGCAACTCGGTCGCTTGACGCTCTACTGATGCACCCCACATCATCGCGACGAATCCTCGACTTTCGGCTCATTGATCACATTGGACGAAAGCGCCTACCCTGCGCATCTCGAGATTCTGTGCACGCTTAGCAAAGAAGAGAGTTAATCCGAATATGCCCACCCGCTCAAAGATCATCTACACCTTCACCGACGAAGCTCCGGCCCTCGCCACCTATTCCCTGCTCCCTATCGTAGAGGCCTTCACCGCCTCGGCTGATATTGCCGTGGAAACCCGGGACATCTCCCTGGCCGGCCGCATCCTGTCGAGCTTCCCTGAGCAACTGAAAGCCGACCAGGTCATCGCTGACGACCTCGCCGAGCTGGGCACCCTGGCCACCACGCCGGAAGCCAACATCATCAAGCTGCCGAACATCAGCGCCTCGGTTCCCCAGCTGAAAGCCGCGATCGTCGAGCTGCAGGCTCAGGGCTTCAACATTCCGGACTACCCGGAAAACCCGGCCACCGACGCCGAGAAAGAAGCCAAGTCGCGTTACGACAAAATCAAGGGCAGCGCCGTGAACCCGGTACTGCGCGAAGGCAACTCCGACCGCCGCGCGCCGCTGTCGGTGAAGAACTACGCTCGCAAGCACCCGCACAAGATGGGCGCCTGGGCTGCCGACTCCAAGTCCCACGTGGCCCACATGAGCAACGGCGACTTCTACGGCAGCGAAAAAGCCGCACTGATCGAAACCGCTGACGCCGTGCGCATCGAACTGCTGGCCGCCGACGGTTCCACCACCGTCCTGAAGGAAAAGACTTCGGTAAAAGCCGGCGAGATCATCGACTGCGCCGTGATGAGCAAAAAGGCCCTGCGCGCCTTCATCGCCGCTGAAATCGAAGACGCCAAGGCCAAGGGCGTGCTGCTGTCGCTGCACCTGAAAGCCACCATGATGAAGGTTTCCGACCCGATCATGTTCGGCCAGGTAGTCGCCGAGTTCTATAAAGAAGCACTGGCCAAGCACGCCACCGTGCTTGAGCAGGTTGGTTTCAACCTGAACAACGGCATCGGCGACCTGTACGCCCGCATCCAGTCGCTGCCTGCCGAGCAGAAAGCGCAGATCGAAGCCGACGTGCAAGCCGTATACGCCACCCGTCCGGCGCTGGCCATGGTCAACTCCGACAAGGGCATCACCAACCTGCACGTGCCGAGCGACGTGATCGTCGACGCCTCGATGCCGGCCATGATCCGTGACTCGGGCAAGATGTGGAACGCCGAAGGCAACCTGCAGGACACCAAGGCGGTGATCCCGGACCGTTGCTACGCCACCATCTACCAGGCCACCATCGAAGACTGCAAGAAGCACGGCGCCTTCGATCCGACCACCATGGGCAGCGTGCCAAACGTTGGCCTGATGGCGCAGAAAGCCGAAGAGTACGGTTCGCACGACAAGACCTTCCACATCAAGACCGACGGCACCGTGCGCGTGGTCGATGGCAAGGGCCGCACCCTGCTGGAACAGAAAGTCGAAGCGGGCGACATCTTCCGCATGTGCCAGACCAAGGACGCGCCGATCCAGGATTGGGTCAAACTGGCCGTCAACCGTGCCCGCGCCTCCAACACCCCGGCCATCTTCTGGCTGGACCCGGCGCGCGCCCACGACGGCGTGATGATCGAGAAAGTCCAGGTCTACCTGAAAGACCACGACACCTCGGGCCTGGACATCCGCATCATGTCCCCGGTCGACGCCATGAAGTTCTCCCTGGAGCGCATCCGCAAGGGCCAGGACACCATCTCGGTGACCGGCAACGTGCTGCGCGACTACCTGACCGACCTGTTCCCGATCATGGAACTGGGCACCAGCGCCAAGATGCTGTCCATCGTGCCACTGATGAACGGCGGTGGCCTGTTCGAAACCGGCGCCGGCGGTTCGGCTCCGAAACACGTGCAGCAACTGGTGGAAGAGAACTTCCTGCGCTGGGACTCGCTGGGTGAATTCCTGGCCCTGGCCGCTTCCCTGGAACACCTGGGCGTGACCACCGACAACGCCAAGGCCAAGGTCCTGGCTGCCACCCTGGACCAGGCCACCGGCCAGTTCCTGGACAACAACAAGTCGCCATCGCGCAAAGTCGGCAACATCGACAACCGCGGCAGCCACTTCTACCTGGCGCTGTACTGGGCACAAGCCCTGGCCGCCCAGACCGAAGACGCTACCCTGCAAGCGCGCTTCGCCCCGCTGGCCGCCGCACTGACCGAACAGGAAGCGACCATCGTCGCCGAACTGAACGCCGTGCAAGGCAAGCCGGTCGACATCGCTGGCTACTACCACGCCAACGCCGAGCTGGCTGCCAAGGTCATGCGCCCAAGCGCTACCTTGAACGCCGCAATCGCGTCGCTGAAGTAAGCTAGCCCGCAGTACACGAAGCCCCGGTCATGTGCCGGGGCTTCGTGCTTTCTACAGGAGAACAATGATGCGCCCCTGGATCCCCCACGTCACCGTCGCCACCGTCATCGAGGACAACGGCCGTTTCCTGCTGGTCGAAGAACTCAAGGGCGGCCGCGCCGTGCTCAACCAGCCCGCCGGCCACCTGGAACCCGATGAAAGCCTGATAGAGGCGGCCATCCGCGAAACCCTGGAAGAAACCGGCTACGACGTCGAGTTGACCGGCGTCATTGGCATTTATTTGTATACGGCGCCCAGCAACGGCGTGACCTACCAGCGGGTGTGCTTTGCCGGCAAGCCGCTGCACCACGACCCGGAGCGCAAGCTGGACCACGGCATCATCGGGCCGCAGTGGTTGACCCGCGATGAAATCATCGAGCAGAAGCCGCGCTGGCGCAGCGAGTTGTTGTTGCAGTGCATTGATGATTACCTGGATCAGCCGCTGCACAGCCTGTCCCTGATCCGCAACTGAGCTGTCGTCATGGCACCCATACCTGTAGCAGCGGCCGCCAGGCCGCGTCCGGGCCACCACGTATCACCTTGAACAGCGCGATCGCATCACTGAAGCAAGCTGCCCCTCAACAAGGAAGCCCCGGTCATGTGCCGGGGCTTCGTTGTTGAGGGCGGTACCCAGGAAGGGTTATTGCCCCGCCAGCACGCCCAGAATACCCATACCCGACTCCCCCGTCGGATCAGTCCCATCACCCAGGAACACAATACTTCGATCTGACCTCACGATGAGCTTATCGGCGGCTGTTTGCGAAGGCAACTCATCAATCAGACGCCAGCCGGCGCCGTCTGCAAACTCAAGGTCCAGCTGACCGTCAAGCAGGAAACGTCCGACAAAACCCCAGCGGTCCCCAGCCACATACTTGGCGCCAATAGCAGTTATGGCGTGCCCATCGACCGCGACATTGTGCCACTGCCAATCTCCACCCTCTATCACCAATGGGCTCCCATTATTGAAGCTGGAATTGAGCTCACCTTCCTTGTCATAGCTCAACAGCATCGGACCATCCTCGCGCCAGCCGGCCGCCACAAAAAAATCATCCGAGAGCTTGGTCACGCCATCGAGAATGCTTGAGAGGGTTCCCATATCAAAATCCTTGAAACCTCCCACCCCATAGGACGGGTCCAACTCGCCGTCATGCCCCAGCCGCGCAGAAGTGGATCGAGTTGTAGTGCCCGCCCGTTGCGTATCTCCCGTCAGATAAATACCGTCGGCATTCACCAGAATATTTGCGGGATAAAAGTCGAGTCCCTCCCGCTTGACCACCTGGACACCGTCCGTGCCAAAATTCCAGTCGATGACACCCTGACGATCAATCACCATGAGCAAAATCTTACGGTCGTAAGACATTCCCTGAATATAAAAACGCCCCTCAAACTGCGTCCAGCGCTGGGAATAGTAGGAATGCGGCAGTTCCCGGCTATCACTACCCCTGGCTTGGGGCAACATTGACTCATCCAAGGCAAGGGAAGGTTCGCTATCACGCCCAAGCCCGGAAAAAATGCAAATGCCTTCGGTACCAAACGCTACATCCAGCTCCCCATTCATCAGATGGCACGCCACGGCAGGATAAGCGGCTGCCGGGCCCTCACCCTGCTTGTAGGTATAGCGGCCGAACACGTAAAGCCGATCTTCTGCAGGGCTGTCTCCCTCCCAATAGTGCAATGCGCTGCCCGTGCTACTCACGAACACGTCCGGCTCGTAAGATTTGAAGAAGGCTCCGCCTATCAAGCCATTGTTGCCGAAACTGGCATGCCGACCACCCTGGGCATTCAATGCCACGATGAAGTACTGCGACATCCAAATTTGATCTTTAGTGGGGTATCGGCTTCCCGACACGTAGATGATTTCATTGCGATCTGTCACCAGCCCGCCGCTTTGAACACCCTCGAAGCCTGGAAATTGCAGGTCGAGCAACTTGCCCTCGTTGAACGACGGATCCAGGTGACCTGCTCGGGTTTGATTACTCATGGTGTTTCTCCTTATCGTTGAACCGTGAGTAAATATCCGCGCGTGCTTGCCTGGATACTGACAGAAATACAACTAGCCATAAGCCACCACCCCCATAACCTAGGGCAACAGCCTGTTCCTGTTCCGCAACTGAGGTGTCGTCATGGACGCCGCCTTCGGCAGCTGCTACAGGGCCGATGGTTGTAGCAGCGGCCGCCAGGCCGCGTCCGGGCCGCCACGTATTCCCAGACATACCGGGCGCTTGGTGGTAGAATCCCGTGCTTTTCCCAGACACACACTCAATTCCTATGCGTGATTCAGCTGCTGCCCCTGAAACCCAGCGCGTCATCGTCGGCATGTCCGGCGGCGTTGATTCTTCCGTGTCCGCCCTCCTGCTGCTCGAACAGGGGTACCAGGTGGAAGGCCTGTTCATGAAGAACTGGGAAGAAGACGACGGCACCGAATACTGCACCGCCCGCGAAGACCTGGCCGACGCCCAGGCCGTGTGCGACCGTATCGGCATCAAGCTGCATACGGCCAACTTCGCCGCCGAATACTGGGACAACGTCTTCGAACATTTCCTGGAAGAGTACAAGGCCGGCCGCACGCCGAACCCCGACATCCTCTGCAACCGCGAAATCAAGTTCAAGGCTTTCCTGGACTACGCGCTGTCGCTGGGTGCCGACCTGATCGCCACCGGCCACTACGTGCGCCGTCGTGACATCGATGGCCGTACCGAGCTGCTCAAGGGCCTGGACCCGAACAAGGACCAGAGCTACTTCCTGCACGCGGTGGGCGGCGAACAGATCGCCCGCACCCTGTTCCCGGTGGGCGAGCTGGAAAAACCGGAAGTGCGCGCCATCGCCGAGAAACACGGCCTGGCCACCGCCAAGAAGAAGGATTCCACCGGTATCTGCTTCATTGGCGAGCGCCGCTTCAGCGACTTCCTCAAGCAGTACCTGCCGGCGCAGCCAGGCGAGATCCAGAACACCGAAGGTGAAGTGATCGGCCGTCACCACGGCCTGATGTACCACACCATTGGCCAGCGCCAGGGCCTGGGCATTGGCGGCCTGAAGGACGCCAGCGACGAGCCGTGGTACGTGCTGGAAAAGGACCTGGAACGCAACGTGCTGGTAGTCGGCCAGGGCAACGACCACCCGTGGCTGTTCTCCCGCGCCCTGCTGGCTTCGGAAATCTGGTGGGTGAACCCCATCGACCTGAGCAGCCCGCGCCGCCTGACCGCCAAGGTGCGCTACCGCCAGTGCGACCAGCCCTGCACGTTGGAAAAGACCGCCAGCGGCTACCGCGCGGTGTTCGACGACCCGCAGCGCGCCGTTACCCCCGGCCAGTCCGTGGTGTTCTACGACGGCGAGATCTGCCTGGGTGGCGGCGTCATTGAAGTGGCCCAGCCGTGGACCAGCAAAGGCGCCGCTGCATGAACCCCATTCAGGAGCAATTGATTGCCCTGGGCGCGGTCTTCCAGGCCGCCGTGCTGGTAGACCGCATCGCCAAGACCGGCCAGAGCACCGAGGCCGCCATGGGCTGCATGCTCGGCAGCCTGCTGATTCGCGACCCCAAGGACACCCTGGAGGTGTTCGGCGGCGACGACCTGAACCTGCGCGACGGCTACCGCGCCCTGGTCAGCGCGCTTGAGCGCGACCCGGCCAGCCTGCAACGTGAACCGCTGCGCTACGCCCTGTCGATGCTCAACCTGGAGCGTCAACTGGGCAAGCGTGACGACCTGCTGGACGTGATTGGCCGGCGGTTGCCGCAGATCCAGTCGCAGGTAGAACATTTTGGCATTACCCACGAGAACGTTATCGCCGCCAGTGGTGCGCTGTATCAGGACACCCTGAGCACCCTGCGCCAGCGGATCCAGGTGCAGGGCGACATGCGCAACCTGCAGCAGCCCAACAATGCCGCGAAAATACGCGCATTGCTGCTGGCCGGCATCCGTTCGGCGCGTTTATGGCGGCAATTGGGCGGCCACCGCTGGCAACTGGTATTCAGCCGGCGCAAGCTGCTCAAAGAACTGTATCCGATGATGCGCGGTTAACGCTCGTCACCTCACGGGCGCGGTCGGCGCTGGGCTGCCGACCTGCAATGAATTTTCATGTATGATACGCGCCCCATTTCGTTGCCCGACTGTCCGAGAACACCCCATGCAGCTTTCTTCGCTCACTGCGGTTTCCCCTGTTGACGGCCGCTACGCCGGCAAAACCCAGGCCCTGCGCCCTATTTTCAGCGAATACGGCCTGATCCGTTTCCGCGCCCTGGTTGAGGTGCGCTGGCTCCAGCGCCTGGCCGCCCACCCGCAAATCAGCGAAGTGCCGGCGTTCTCCGCCGAAGCCAACGCTATCCTCGACGCCCTGGCCGATGATTTCGCCCTCGAACACGCCGAGCGCGTGAAAGAGATCGAACGCACCACCAACCACGACGTCAAGGCCATCGAGTACCTGTTGAAAGAACAGGCTGCCAAGCTGCCGGAACTGGCCAAGGTCAGCGAGTTCATCCACTTTGCCTGCACCAGCGAGGACATCAACAACCTGTCCCACGCCCTGATGCTGCGCGAAGGCCGTGACAC
The DNA here is from genome assembly GCF_056175065.1 of Pseudomonas sp. JC1203. NCBI lineage: Bacteria > Pseudomonadati > Pseudomonadota > Gammaproteobacteria > Pseudomonadales > Pseudomonadaceae > Pseudomonas > Pseudomonas sp. JC1203. Next base: position 190,837 of record NZ_JBWCAM010000005.1, on the reverse strand, counting down.
CGTGCTGCTGCCGCTGATGCGCCAGATCGCCGAGAACATCCGCGAACTGGCCCACCGCTTCGCCGACGTGCCGATGCTGTCGCGCACCCACGGCCAGCCGGCATCCCCGACCACCCTGGGCAAGGAACTGGCAAACGTCGTCTACCGTCTGGAGCGCCAGATCGCCCAGGTAGCCGCCGTGCCGCTGCTGGGCAAGATCAACGGCGCCGTGGGCAACTACAACGCCCACCTGTCGGCCTACGCCGACATCGACTGGGAAGCCAACGCGCGCGCCTTCATCGAAGACGAACTGGGCCTGGGCTTCAACCCCTACACCACCCAGATCGAGCCGCACGACTACATCGCCGAGCTGTTCGACGCCATCGCGCGCTTCAACACCATCCTGATCGACTTCGACCGCGATATCTGGGGCTACATCTCCCTGGGTTACTTCAAGCAGCGCACCATCGCTGGCGAAATCGGCTCTTCGACCATGCCGCACAAGGTCAACCCGATCGACTTCGAAAACTCCGAAGGCAACCTGGGTATCGCCAACGCCCTGTTCCAGCACCTGGCCAGCAAACTGCCAGTTTCGCGCTGGCAGCGTGACCTGACCGACTCCACCGTGCTGCGCAACCTGGGCGTCGGTTTCGCCCACAGCGTCATCGCCTACGAGGCGACCCTGAAGGGCATCAGCAAGCTGGAACTGAACGAAGTCCGCATCGCACAAGACCTGGACGCCTGCTGGGAAGTCCTGGCCGAGCCGATCCAGACCGTGATGCGCCGCTACAACATCGAAAACCCGTATGAAAAACTGAAAGAGTTGACCCGCGGCAAGGGCATCACCCCTGACGCGCTGCAAACTTTCATCGACGGCCTGGACATGCCAGCCGAAGCCCGCGCTGAACTGAAGAAGCTGACTCCAGCTTCCTACATCGGTAACGCCGCGGCCCAGGCCAAGCGCATCTGACGCTCCGCCCCGTCGCTACGACGCCCGGCTCAGCCGGGCGTTTTTATTCGTGACTTAAAAGCGCTCTCATTCAATAGGTTACACATGAATCCTGATACTCCTCTGCAACTGCTGGGTGGCCTGACTGCACGTGAATTCCTGCGTGATTACTGGCAGAAAAAGCCCCTGCTGATCCGTCAGGCGTTCACCGATTTCGAAAACCCGATCAGCCCCGATGAGCTGGCTGGCCTGGCCCTGGAAGAAGAAGTCGAGTCGCGCATCGTCATCGAAAACGGCGAACGCCCGTGGGAAATGCGCCGCGGCCCGTTCGAGGATGACGCCTTCAGCCAACTGCCCGAGCGCGACTGGACCCTGCTGGTGCAGGCCGTCGACCAGTTCGTGCCGGAAGTGGCCGAACTGCTGCAGCCGTTCCGCTTCCTGCCAAGCTGGCGCATCGACGACGTGATGATCAGCTACGCCGCCCCCGGTGGCAGCGTGGGCGCGCACTTCGACAACTACGACGTGTTCCTGCTGCAGGGCCATGGCAAGCGCAACTGGAAAATCGGCCAGATGTGCGATTCCGACAGCCCGCTGATCGACCACGCCGACCTGCGCATCCTGGCCGATTTCCAGCAGACCGACGAATGGGTGCTGGAGCCCGGCGACATGCTCTACCTGCCGCCGCGCCTGGCCCACTACGGCATCGCCGTGGACGACTGCATGACCTACTCGGTCGGTTTCCGCGCGCCGAGCGCCGCCGAAGTGCTGACCCACTTCACCGACTTCCTCACCCAGTTCATGCCGGACGAAGAGCGCTACACCGACGCCGACGCGACACCTGTCAACGACCCGACGCAAATCCAGCACGACGCCCTGGACCGTTTGAAGAAGCTGCTCAACGAGCACATGAACGACGAGCGCCTGCTGCTGACCTGGTTCGGCCAGTTCATGACCGAGCCACGCTACCCGGAGCTGGTTGCCGGTGAAGAGCTTGCCGAAGACGACCTGCTGGGCGGCCTGGAAGACGGCGCCATCCTGATCCGCAACCCGAGCGCGCGCCTGGCCTGGTCGGAAGTGGGCGACGACCTGCTGCTGTTCGCCAGCGGCCAGAGCCGCCTGCTGCCGGGCGAGATGCGCGAGCTGCTGAAGCTGATCTGCGCGGCCGACGCCCTGCACATCGAAAACCTGGGCCCATGGATGATTGACGAGCAAGGTCGTACACTGATCTGCGAGCTGGTCAAACAAGGAAGTCTGGGGTTTGCCGATGAATAAGATTCGCGTACGCGTGGCTGATTGGCACAAGGACATCGCCGACATTCGACGTATCCGCGAGGCCGTGTTCATTGCCGAGCAATCGGTACCACCGGAGCTGGAGTTCGACGCCGATGACGTCGACGCCGTGCACTTCCTGGCCTGCGAGGGCGACTACCCTATCGGTACCGCCCGCCTGCTGCCCGATGGCCAGATTGGCCGGGTGTCGGTGCTCAAGGACTGGCGCGGGCTGAAAGTGGGCGACGCCCTGCTGCAGGCCGCCATTACCCAGGCCGAGAACCTCGACCTCAAGCAGCAAAGCCTGAGCGCCCAGGTGCACGCCACGGCGTTCTACGAGCGCCACGGCTTCAAGGTGGTAAGCGAAGAGTTCCTCGAAGCGGGCATCCCGCACGTGGATATGGTTCGCTATAGCTAAGACACCTCCCGTAGCAGCTGCCGAAGGCTGCGTCCGGCCGCAACGCCTGTGACGCGGCCTTTCGGCCGCTGCTACGGGACCTGCGTCGCGTCACGGATTTGCGTTCCGCCCTTCTGCCATAATGTCCTCTCCAATGATGGAGACTCCGGACATGCCGTTACGCCCCCTGCTTGCCACCTGCGCCCTGCTCGCCTCGTTCACTGCCAGCGCCGCCACCGAAATCGTCCAGCTGAACAACCGCACCAGCGGTGACCTGCTGCCCGTGGCGCAGAACTTCATCGGCCATGACGGCAAGGTCAGCGCCTACGGCAACCAATTGATCGTCAACGCCGACCCGGACAAGATCCAGCAGCTGCGCGCACTCATCACCCAATTGGACGTGGCCGCCCGGCGGCTACTGATCAGCGTCGACACCAGCGACAGCAACGAAGGCGACCGCGGCGGCTATACGGTCAATAACAACAACACCCGCATCATCAACTACGGCACCACCAACCGCACCGGCGGCACCCAGCAGGTGCAGGCCACCGAAGGCACGCCGGCGCTGATCCAGGTAGGCCAGAGCGTACCCTTCACCACCGCCCAGAGCGACAGCTACGGCGGCCTGCAGACCCAGACCCAATACCGCAACGTCACCCAGGGTTTCTACGTGACCGCTAGCGTCACCGGCGAGACCGTGCACCTGAGCATCAGCACCAATAATGACCGCATGAGCCAGGAGCGTCAGGATGTAGTGAACGTGCAAAGCACCGACACACAGGTCAGCGGGCGCCTGGGCGAATGGATCACCTTGGCCGGTACCAATGAGCAAAGTACCGCGAATAACAGTGGCTACACGCGAAATTGGTCCACACAGGGCCGCAGTGACATGACCTTGCGGGTAAAAGTGGATCCACTGGACTGAAATCATGACTTGCGGGTCGTAAAATCGCCCCACCGGTCGTCGACCCACCCCTCGAAAACTGACTGCCAAGTCGCCTACGACCAAAGATGTAGTGATAGAAAAAAACCACTACAAAACATTTGACGACACAATTTGCTCTTGGCATGATGGCCTCGCTCCCGCTAATCAGGGGCCCTGGAAAGGGCCTTCGGATCGGTCTCTAACCTACCCACCTGAGCCGATTCGTGTCTGGAACGCCCACAAGGCAGCCTGACGAGATTGCGACTGGAACGAAGAAGTTGTCCCGAGGGACGGAAGCGCAATCGGCATCACGGCAAGACCTGCACGTTCGCACAACGGCAACCACGAGCCACGTGCGCCCGGGCAATCTTGGCCTGCCACCTGTCTTCCCCTCCTTCGAACGACCGTTCGATCGTCGCCTTCTCCGTCAAGCCCGTCCCAGACCTTCTAAGCTTCTGATCTGCGAGCGCCACAATGGTGTTTCTGTAAGGACAGCGCCGGCGGAGCGAGAATTTTCATTCAAACCTATGCGACGAGGTTTATCTCCATGGCACTGACACGCGAACAACAAATAGCTGCCCTCGAAAAAGACTGGGCAGAAAACCCGCGCTGGAAAGGTGTAACCCGGACCTACTCTGCTGCCGACGTTGTGCGTCTGCGCGGTTCGATCCAGCCCGAGCACACATTGGCCCGCCTGGGCGCCGAGAAGCTCTGGAACCTGGTGACCCAGGGCGCCAAGCCGTCCTTCCGTCCGGACAAGGACTTCGTCAACTGCATGGGCGCCCTCACCGGCGGCCAGGCCGTGCAACAGGTCAAGGCTGGCATCCAGGCCATCTACCTGTCCGGCTGGCAAGTGGCCGCCGACAACAACTCGGCCGAATCGATGTACCCCGACCAGTCGCTGTACCCGGTGGACTCCGTGCCGACCGTGGTCAAGCGCATCAACAACTCGTTCCGCCGCGCCGACCAGATCCAGTGGAAAGCCGGCAAGAACCCGGGCGATGACGGCTACATCGACTACTTCGCCCCGATCGTGGCCGACGCCGAAGCCGGTTTCGGCGGCGTGCTGAACGCCTACGAGCTGATGAAAAGCATGATCGAGGCAGGCGCCGCCGGCGTGCACTTCGAAGACCAGCTGGCCTCGGTGAAGAAATGTGGCCACATGGGTGGCAAGGTACTGGTGCCTACCCAGGAAGCCGTGCAGAAGCTGACCGCAGCGCGCCTGGCCGCTGACGTTGCCGGTGTGCCGACCATCATCCTGGCCCGCACCGACGCCAACGCCGCCGACCTGCTGACCTCGGACTGCGACCCGTACGACCAGCCATTCGTGACTGGCACCCGCACCCAGGAAGGCTTCTACAAGGTGCGCGCCGGCCTCGACCAGGCCATTGCCCGCGGCCTGGCCTACGCCCCGTACGCCGACCTGATCTGGTGCGAGACCGCCAAGCCGGACCTGGACGAAGCCCGTCGCTTCGCCGAGGCCATCAAGAAGGAATACCCGGACCAACTGCTGTCGTACAACTGCTCGCCGTCGTTCAACTGGAAGAAGAACCTCGACGACGCGACCATCGCCAAGTTCCAGCGCGAACTGTCGGCCATGGGCTACAAGCACCAGTTCATCACCCTGGCGGGCATCCACAACATGTGGCACAGCATGTTCAACCTGGCGCACGACTACGCCCGCAACGACATGACCGCCTACGTGAAACTGCAGGAACAGGAGTTCGCCGACGCCGCCAAGGGCTACACCTTCGTGGCGCACCAACAGGAAGTGGGCACCGGCTACTTCGACGACATGACCACCGTTATCCAGGGCGGCACCTCGTCGGTGACCGCGCTGACCGGCTCTACCGAAGAAGAGCAGTTCCATTGATGTAACGCACACGCCGTAACGAAAAAGGCCACCCCACGCAGGTGGCCTTTTTCGTTGATCCAAAGGGCACCCCTTCCCCCCGTAGCAGCTGCCGAAGGCTGCGTCATGGCCGCTGCAATGCGTGGCACCGTGACGCGGCCTGGCGGCCGCTGCTACAGGGAGCGAAGTGCGCCACCCTCATTCACTCCTTCGCCCTGCCCCACATCGACTACGCTTCTACAACCAAAGTCTTGATCCACGCCAACTTATATAGAGGGAAAATAGCGTAGAACGTACGAGTTGGTTAACGCGGACGTCAGGCTTGACATGATTTTAAGCTCTTTAAATGATATCGATTATCATTACATATAAAAAACCCATCCAGACGGGTGTAACAACGTTATAAATAAAACACCCTGCAACCCCCGGCCCGTGGGCCCCGCAGGCACTTGCAAGGTGTGTATGTGCTTAATCCTACGAATAAATTTGCTGGAGAAAATTTACTTGCCACCGCTTTACCCATAAAATCAGCGCGATAGATTCAGCTGCGACATATCGTCACTGCTTTACTACTTTTCAAGCCCAGAGATTTTTGCTCTCTGTTAAGGATTCCAGCATGCCCGATTCGACAGGACTCATGGCCCACAACTGGGGCTTTGCCATCTTCCTTTTGGGTGTCGCCGGGCTATGCGCCTTCATGCTGGGGCTCTCCGCCCTGCTGGGCAGCAAGGCCTGGGGCCGCAGCAAGAACGAACCATTCGAATCCGGCATGCTGCCGGTCGGTAGCGCCCGCCTGCGCCTTTCCGCCAAATTCTATCTGGTCGCGATGCTGTTCGTGATCTTCGATATCGAAGCCCTCTTTCTCTTTGCATGGTCTGTGTCGGTACGCGAAAGCGGCTGGGCCGGATTCGTCGAAGCACTCGTTTTCATAGCAATTCTGTTGGCAGGTCTTGTCTACCTTTGGCGAGTGGGGGCGCTCGATTGGGCTCCCGAAGGTCGCCGTAAGCGGCAAGCGAAGCTGAAACAATGAGGCTTTGGCAATGCAATACAATCTCACCAGAATCGACCCGGATGCACCCAATGACCAGTATCCGATCGGCGAACGGGAAACCGTAGCCGATCCGCTAGAGGATCAGGTCCACAAGAACATTTTCATGGGCAAGCTCTCGGACGTCCTGAGCGGTGCGGTCAACTGGGGGCGTAAAAACTCCCTGTGGCCGTACAACTTCGGTCTCTCGTGCTGCTACGTGGAAATGACCACCGCCTTCACCGCGCCCCACGACATCGCCCGCTTTGGCGCGGAAGTGATCCGGGCATCGCCGCGTCAGGCCGACTTCATGGTCATCGCCGGCACCTGCTTCGTGAAGATGGCGCCGATCATCCAGCGCCTCTACGAGCAGATGCTGGAGCCCAAGTGGGTGATCTCCATGGGTTCGTGCGCCAACTCCGGTGGCATGTACGACATTTACTCGGTCGTTCAAGGGGTGGATAAATTCCTCCCTGTGGACGTTTATGTGCCCGGCTGCCCGCCGCGCCCAGAGGCCTTCCTGCAAGGCCTGATGCTGTTGCAGGAATCGATTGGCCAAGAGCGTCGCCCGCTGTCCTGGGTCGTCGGTGATCAAGGCGTGTACCGCGCCGAGATGCCGTCGCAAAAGGAACAACGCCGCGAACAGCGTATCGCGGTCACCAACCTGCGCAGCCCCGACGAAGTCTGATCCAGCTCTTTACCCGGCACCGCCACAAAGAACCCTGGCTTCATTCTGTACGTTGACGAATAGCGACCGAGACCATGACAGCGGACACCGCTCTATATATCCCGCCTTACAAGGCTGACGACCAGGACGTGGTCGTCGAACTGAACCAGCGCTTCGGCCCCGAGGCGTTCGTCGCCCAGGAAACCCGCACCGGCATGCCGGTGCTGTGGATCGAACGCGCCAAGCTCAAGGAAGTGATGAGCTTCCTGCGCAACGTGCCCAAGCCCTACTCCATGCTGTATGACCTGCATGGCGTCGACGAGCGCCTGCGCACCCAGCGCCGCGGCCTGCCGGGCGCCGACTTCACCGTGTTCTACCACCTGATGTCGGTGGAGCGGAACAGCGACGTGATGATCAAGGTAGCGCTGCACGAAGGCGACCTGAACCTGCCCACCGTCACCGGTATCTGGCCCAACGCCAACTGGTACGAGCGTGAAGTCTGGGACATGTTCGGCATCACCTTCCAGGGCCACCCGCACCTGTCGCGCATCATGATGCCGCCCACTTGGGAAGGCCACCCGCTGCGCAAGGACTACCCGGCACGCGCCACCGAGTTCGACCCCTACAGCCTGAGCCTGGCCAAGCAGCAGCTGGAAGAGGAAGCCGCGCGTTTCCGCCCTGAAGACTGGGGCATGAAGCGTTCGGGCACCAACGAGGACTACATGTTCCTCAACCTGGGCCCCAACCACCCTTCGGCCCACGGTGCGTTCCGCATCATCCTGCAGCTGGACGGCGAAGAGATCGTCGACTGCGTGCCCGACATCGGCTACCACCACCGTGGCGCCGAGAAAATGGCCGAGCGCCAGTCCTGGCACAGCTTCATCCCCTACACCGACCGCATCGACTACCTGGGCGGGGTGATGAACAACCTGCCCTACGTGCTGGCGGTAGAAAAACTGGCGGGCATCAAGGTGCCACAGAAGGTCGACACCATCCGCATCATGATGGCCGAGTTCTTCCGTATCACCAGCCACCTGCTGTTCCTGGGTACCTACATCCAGGACGTGGGCGCCATGACCCCGGTGTTCTTCACCTTCACCGACCGCCAGAAGGCGTACACGGTGATCGAGGCCATCACCGGTTTCCGCCTGCACCCGGCCTGGTACCGCATTGGTGGCGTGGCCCACGACCTGCCGCGCGGCTGGGACAAGCTGGTCAAGGACTTCGTCGAATGGCTGCCCAAGCGCCTCGACGAATACACCAAGGCCGCCCTGCAGAACAGCATTCTCAAGGGCCGTACCATCGGCGTTGCCGCCTACAACACCAAGGAAGCCCTTGAGTGGGGCGTCACCGGTGCCGGCCTGCGTTCCACCGGTTGCGACTTCGACCTGCGCAAGGCACGCCCGTACTCGGGCTACGAGAACTTCGAGTTCGAAGTGCCGCTGGCCCACAACGGCGATGCCTATGACCGCTGCATGGTGCGCGTGGAAGAAATGCGCCAGAGCATCAAGATCATCGACCAGTGCATGCGCAACATGCCCGAAGGCCCGTACAAGGCGGACCACCCGCTGACCACGCCGCCGCCCAAGGAGCGCACGCTGCAGCACATCGAAACCTTGATCACGCACTTCCTGCAGGTTTCGTGGGGCCCGGTCATGCCGGCCAACGAGTCCTTCCAGATGATCGAAGCGACCAAGGGCATCAACAGTTATTACCTGACGAGCGACGGCGGCACCATGAGCTACCGTACCCGGATCCGCACCCCAAGCTACCCGCACCTGCAGCAGATCCCTTCGGTGATCAAAGGCAGCATGGTCGCGGACTTGATCGCGTACCTGGGTAGTATCGACTTCGTTATGGCCGACGTGGACCGCTAAGCATGAACAGCACGCTTATCCAGACTGACCGTTTCGCCCTGAGCGAAACCGAGCGCTCGGCCATCGAGCACGAGCTGCACCACTACGAGGACCCGCGCGCGGCGTCCATCGAAGCCCTGAAAATCGTGCAGAAGGAGCGCGGCTGGGTGCCCGACGGCGCCCTGTACGCCATTGGCGAGATCCTCGGCATCCCGGCCAGCGACGTCGAAGGCGTGGCCACCTTCTACAGCCAGATCTTCCGCCAGCCAGTGGGCCGCCACATCATTCGCGTGTGCGACAGCATGGTCTGCTACATCGGCGGCCACGAATCGGTCGTCAGCGAGATCCAGAGCAAGCTGGGCATCGGCCTCGGCCAGACCACCGCAGACGGCCGCTTCACCCTGTTGCCGGTGTGCTGCCTGGGCAACTGCGACAAAGCCCCGGCGCTGATGATCGACGACGACACCTTCGGTGACGTGCAGCCAGCCGGCGTTGCCAAACTGCTGGAGGGCTACGTATGACCCTGACTTCCTTCGGGCCGGCCAACCGCATTGCGCGGACCCCGGAAACCCACCCGCTGACCTGGCGCCTGCGTGACGACGCCGAACCGGTATGGTTCGACGAGTACGTGGCAAAGGACGGCTACGCCGCTGCGCGCAAGGCGTTCGCCGACCTGTCCCAGGACGAGATCGTGCAGACGGTGAAAGACTCCGGCCTCAAAGGCCGTGGCGGTGCGGGCTTCCCCACCGGCGTCAAATGGGGCCTGATGCCCAAAGACGAATCCATGAACATCCGCTACCTGCTGTGCAACGCGGATGAAATGGAGCCCAACACCTGGAAAGACCGCATGCTGATGGAGCAACTGCCCCATCTGCTGGTGGAAGGCATGCTCATCAGCGCCCGCGCGCTGAAGGCCTACCGTGGCTACATCTTCCTGCGCGGCGAGTACGTGACCGCCGCCAAGCACCTCAACCGTGCGGTGGAAGAAGCCAAGGCCGCCGGCCTTCTGGGCAAGAACATCTTGGGCTCGGGCTTCGACTTCGAGCTGTTCGTGCACACCGGTGCCGGCCGCTACATCTGCGGTGAAGAAACCGCGCTGATCAACTCCCTGGAAGGCCGCCGCGCCAACCCACGCTCCAAGCCGCCGTTCCCGGCCGCCGTGGGCGTGTGGGGCAAGCCGACCTGCGTGAACAACGTGGAAACCCTGTGCAACGTGCCGGCCATCGTCGGCAACGGCGTGGACTGGTACAAGTCGCTGGCCCGCGAAGGCAGCGAAGACGCCGGCACCAAGCTGATGGGCTTCAGCGGCAAGGTCAAGAACCCCGGCCTGTGGGAACTGCCGTTCGGCATCCCGGCCCGCGAGCTGTTCGAAGACTACGCCGGCGGCATGCGCGACGGCTACAAGCTCAAGTGCTGGCAGCCAGGCGGCGCCGGTACCGGCTTCCTGCTGCCCGAACACCTGGACGCGCAAATGTACGCCGGCGGCATCGGCAAGGTCGGCACCCGCATGGGTACGGGCCTGGCCATGGCCGTGGACGACAAGGTCAACATGGTGTCGCTGCTGCGCAACATGGAAGAGTTCTTCGCCCGCGAATCGTGCGGCTTCTGCACCCCGTGCCGCGACGGCCTGCCGTGGAGCGTCAAGCTCCTGCGCGCCCTCGAGAATGGCCAGGGCCAGCAGGGCGACATCGAGACGCTGCTGGGCCTGGTGGGTTTCCTTGGCCCAGGCAAGACCTTCTGTGCCCACGCACCCGGTGCCGTGGAGCCCTTGGGCAGCGCGATCAAATACTTCCGCCCGGAATTCGAGGCTGGCATCGCCGCAAGCAGCGGCCTGCGCCCGGACCTGGCGCGCCCGATCCAGGTCGGCGCATAACAAGACACAAAAGCCGGTGGTCCGTGCCACCGGCTGCCCGCGCCCTGCCCGCCGTTGACGGGCCGCGTGCGAGCACACAGCTTTCCATTAGCCACGCCCGCCCACGCGGGCCAACGAAGAACTTTGAACCATGGCCACTATCCACGTAGACGGCAAAGCGCTCGAAGTCGATGGCGCAGACAACCTGTTACAGGCCTGTCTGTCGCTTGGCCTCGACATCCCTTATTTCTGCTGGCACCCCGCACTGGGTAGCGTTGGTGCCTGTCGCCAGTGCGCGGTCAAGCAATACACCGACGAGAACGACACCCGTGGTCGCATCGTCATGTCGTGCATGACCCCTGCCACCGACAACACCTGGATCTCCATCGAAGACGAGGAGTCCAAGGCGTTCCGCGCCAGTGTGGTCGAATGGCTGATGACCAACCACCCGCACGACTGCCCGGTGTGCGAGGAAGGCGGCCACTGCCACCTGCAGGACATGACCGTGATGACCGGTCACAACGAGCGGCGCTACCGCTTCACCAAGCGCACGCACCAGAACCAGGAACTCGGCCCGTTCATCGCCCACGAGATGAACCGCTGCATCGCCTGCTACCGCTGCGTCCGCTTCTACAAGGACTACGCCGGCGGCACCGACCTGGGCGTATACGGCGCCCACGACAACGTGTACTTCGGCCGCGTTGAAGACGGCGTGCTGGAAAGCGAGTTCTCCGGCAACCTCACCGAGGTCTGCCCGACCGGTGTGTTCACCGACAAGACCCACTCCGAGCGCTACAACCGCAAGTGGGACATGCAGTTCGCCCCCAGCATCTGCCACGGCTGCAGCAGCGGCTGCAACATCAGCCCCGGCGAGCGTTACGGCGAACTGCGCCGCGTGGAGAACCGCTACAACGGTTCGGTCAACCACTACTTCCTGTGCGACCGCGGCCGTTTCGGCTACGGCTACGTGAACCGCAAGGACCGCCCGCGCCAGCCGCTGCTGGGCCAGCAGAAGCTGGGCCTGGACGCTGCCCTGGACAAGGCCGCCGAGCTGCTGCGCGGCCGCAACATCGTCGGTATCGGTTCGCCGCGCGCCAGCCTTGAAAGCAACTTCGCCCTGCTGGAACTGGTGGGTGGCGAGCACTTCTACAGCGGTATCGAAGCCGCTGAACTGGGCCGTATTCGCCTGGTGCTGGACGTGCTGAAGAACAGCCCGCTGCCGATCCCGAGCCTGCGCGAAGTGGAAGACCACGACGCTGTATTCGTGCTAGGCGAAGACCTCACCCAGACCGCCGCGCGCATGGCCCTGGCCCTGCGCCAATCGGTCAAGGGCAAGGCCGTGGAGATGGCCGACGGCATGCGCGTACAGCCCTGGCTGGACGCAGCGGTCAAGAATATCGGCCAGCACGCCCTGCACCCGCTGTTCATCGCCAGCCTGACCGACACCAAGCTCGATGACGTGGCCGAGGAATGCGTACACGCAGCGCCTGAAGACCTGGCGCGCATCGGTTTCGCCGTGGCCCACGCCCTGGACGCCAGCGCCCCTGCCGTTGCCGGCCTGGACGCCGAAGCCCTGGAGCTGGCGCAACGCATCGCCGATGCCCTGCTGAAGGCCAAGCGCCCGCTGATCGTGTCCGGCACCTCGCTGGGCAGCAACGCCCTGATCGAGGCCGCCGCCAACATTGCCAAGGCGCTGAACCTGGCCGGCAAGCAAGGCTCGCTGAGCCTGGTGGTACCCGAGGCCAACAGCCTGGGCCTGGCCATGCTGGGTGGCGAGTCGGTTGACGCTGCGCTGGACGCGGTGATCGACGGCCGTGCCGATGCCCTGGTCATCCTCGAAAACGACCTGTACACCCGCCTGCCGGCCGCCAAGGTCGATGCTGCCCTGGCCGCCGCCAAGGTAGTGATCGTCGCTGACCACCAGCAGACCGCCACCGCCGACCGCGCCCACCTGGTGCTGCCAGCGGCCAGCTTCGCCGAAGGCGACGGTACCTTGATCAGCCAGGAAGGCCGCGCCCAGCGCTTCTTCCAGGTGTTCGACCCGGCGTACCTGGACTCAAGCAACCTGATCCACGAAGGCTGGCGCTGGCTGCATGCCCTGCGCAGCACGCTTTTGGACCGTCAGGTCGATTACACCCTGCTGGACCAGGTGACCCAGGCCGTGGCCAACAGCAAGCCGGCACTTGCGCGTATCGTCGAGGCCGCACCGTCGGCGGCGTTCCGCATCAAGGGCCTGAAGCTTGCCCGTGAACCGCTGCGCTACAGCGGCCGCACGGCTATGCGCGCCAACATCAGCGTGCACGAGCCGCGCACCCCGCAAGACAAGGACACCGCGTTCGCCTTCTCCATGGAAGGCTACTCGGGCTCCGTCGAGCCGCGCCAGCAGGTGCCGTTCGCCTGGTCGCCGGGCTGGAACTCGCCACAGGCCTGGAACAAGTTCCAGGACGAGGTCGGTGGCCACCTGCGCGCAGGCGACCCGGGCACCCGCCTGATCGAAACCCAGGGCGACAGCCTGAACTGGTTCAGCGCCATCCCGGGTGCCTTCGCCCCGGCCCGTGGCACATGGACCGCCGTGCCTGTGCACCACCTGTTCGGCTCCGAGGAAAACTCGTCCCGCGCAGCGCCGGTACAGGAACGCATCCAGGCCGCCTACGTCAGCCTGGCCAAGTCGGAAGCCGACCGCCTGGGCGTCAACGACGGCGCGCTGCTGAGCCTGAACGTCGCGGGCGTGGCCCTGCGCCTGCCGCTGCGCATCAATGAAGAACTCGGCGCGGGCCTGGTGGCCCTGCCCGCAGGCTTCGCCGGCATTCCGCCAGCGTTCGCCGGCGCTACCGTCGACGGCCTGCAGGAGGCAGCACAATGACCTGGTTCACCCCTGAAGTGATCGACATCATCATTGCTGTCGTGAAGGCCTTGGTGATCATGCTGGCCGTGGTGGTCTGCGGCGCGTTGCTCAGCTTCGTCGAACGTCGCCTGCTGGGCTGGTGGCAGGACCGCTACGGTCCGAACCGTGTCGGCCCGTTCGGCATGTTCCAGATCGCCGCCGACATGCTGAAGATGTTCTTCAAGGAAGACTGGAACCCACCGTTCGTCGACCGGGTGATCTTCACCCTGGCGCCGGTGGTGGCCATGAGTGCCTTGCTGATCGCCTTCGCCATCATCCCGCTGACCCCTACCTGGGGCATCGCCGACCTGAACATCGGCCTGCTGTTCTTCTTCGCCATGGCGGGGCTTTCGGTGTACGCGGTGCTGTTCGCCGGCTGGTCGTCGAACAACAAGTACGCCCTGCTCGGCAGCCTGCGGGCGTCGGCGCAGACCGTGTCGTACGAAGTGTTCATGGGCCTGGCGCTGATGGGCATCGTGGCGCAGGTGGGCTCGTTCAACATGCGCGACATCGTTGAATACCAGTCCCAGCACCTGTGGTTCATCATTCCGCAGTTCTTCGGCTTCTGCACCTTCTTCGTCGCCGGCGTGGCAGTGACTCACCGTCACCCCTTCGACCAACCGGAAGCGGAGCAGGAACTGGCCGACGGCTACCACATCGAATACGCCGGCATGAAATGGGGCATGTTCTTCGTCGGCGAGTACATCGGCATCATCATGATCTCGGCGCTGCTGGTGACCCTGTTCTTCGGTGGCTGGCACGGCCCGTTCGATATCCTGCCGCAGCTGTCGTTCCTGTGGTTCGCGCTCAAGACCGCGTTCTTCATCATGATCTTCATCCTGCTGCGCGCCTCGATTCCGCGCCCACGGTATGACCAGGTGATGGATTTCAGCTGGAAATTCTGCTTGCCGCTGACCCTGATCAATTTGCTGGTGACCGCTGCGCTCGTGTTGTTGAACACGCCAGCTGTTGCGGCCCAGTGAGGATTTGACCCATGTTCAAATATATTGGTGACGTCATTAAGGGTACTGGTACCCAGCTGCGCAGCCTGGTGATGATTTTCGGCCATGGCTTCCGCAAGCGTGACACCCTGCAGTACCCCGAAGAAGCCGTGTACCTGCCGCCGCGCTACCGCGGCCGCATCGTGCTGACCCGCGACCCCGACGGCGAAGAGCGCTGCGTGGCGTGCAACCTGTGCGCCGTGGCCTGCCCGGTGGGTTGCATCTCGCTGCAGAAGGCCGAGACCGAAGACGGCCGCTGGTACCCGGACTTCTTCCGCATCAACTTCTCCCGCTGCATTTTCTGCGGCCTGTGCGAGGAAGCGTGCCCGACCACCGCGATCCAGCTGACCCCGGATTTCGAAATGGCCGAGTTCAAGCGTCAGGACCTGGTGTACGAGAAAGAAGATCTGCTGATCTCCGGCCCCGGCAAGAACCCTGACTACAACTTCTATCGCGTTGCAGGGATGGCCGTTGCCGGCAAGCCGAAAGGCGCCGCGCAGAACGAAGCCGAGCCGATCAACGTGAAGAGCTTGCTCCCTTAAGGAAGAAAGATGGAATTCGCTTTCTATTTCGCAGCCGGAGTCGCCGTGGTGTCCACCTTCAGGGTGATCACCAACACCAACCCCGTGCACGCGCTGCTGTACCTGATCATCTCGCTGATTGCCGTGTCCATGACCTTCTTCAGCCTGGGCGCGCCGTTTGCCGGTGTGCTGGAAGTGATCGTCTACGCCGGCGCCATCATGGTGCTGTTCGTCTTCGTGGTGATGATGCTCAACCTGGGCCCGGCCTCGGTGCTGCAGGAACGTGGCTGGTTCAAGCCGGGTATCTGGGCAGGCCCCATTTTCCTCGCTGGCATGCTGCTGTTCGAACTGCTGTACGTGCTGTTCGCCGAGCCTTCGGGCGCGGCCATCGGCCAGCAGACCGTGGACGCCAAGGCCGTGGGCGTAAGCCTGTTCGGCCCCTACCTGCTGGTGGTGGAACTGGCCTCGATGCTGCTGCTGGCGGCCGTGGTCACCGCCTTCCACCTGGGCCGCAACGAGGCGAAGGAGTAACTCATGTCATCTATTCCCCTGGAACATGGTCTCGCAGTAGCCGGTGTGCTGTTCTGCCTGGGCCTGATGGGCGTGTTGGTACGCCGCAACATTCTGTTCGTATTGATGAGCCTGGAAATCATGATGAACGCCACTGCGCTGGCGTTCGTCGTGGCCGGTGCACGCTGGGCGCAGCCGGATGGACAGATCATGTTCATCCTGGTCATCACCCTGGCAGCCGCCGAGGCCAGCATTGGCCTGGCGATTTTGCTGCAGCTGTACCGCCGCTTCCACACGCTTGATATCGACGCTGCCAGTGAGATGCGCGGATGAACCTAATCTTCCTGACTTTCGTATTCCCCCTGATCGGCTTCCTGCTGCTGTCGTTCTCGCGCGGGCGGTTTTCCGAGAACCTCTCGGCGCTGATCGGCGTGGGCTCCATCGGCCTGTCGGCGATTGTCGCCGCCTGGGTCATCTGGCAGTTCAACGTCAGCCCGCCTGAAGCAGGCCACTACACCCTGGTGCTGTGGCGCTGGATGTCGGTAGATGGCTTCGAACCCAACTTCGCCCTGTACGTCGACGGCCTGTCGGTGACCATGCTGGGCGTGGTGGTGGGCGTGGGCTTCCTGATCCACCTGTTCGCGTCCTGGTACATGCGCGGTGAAGAGGGCTACTCGCGCTTCTTCTCGTACACCAACCTGTTCATCGCCAGCATGCTGTTCCTGGTACTGGCCGACAACCTGCTGTTCCTGTACTTCGGCTGGGAAGGCGTGGGCCTGTGCAGCTACCTGCTGATCGGTTTCTACTACAGCAACCGCGCCAACGGCAACGCCGCACTGAAAGCGTTCATCGTTACCCGTATCGGTGACGTGTTCATGGCCATCGGCCTGTTCATCCTGTTCCAGCAGTTGGGCACGCTGAATATCCAGGAACTGATGGTGCGTGCCCCTGCGCACTTCAAGGTCGGCGACTTCTGGATTGTGTTCGCTACCCTGATGCTGCTGGGCGGCGCGGTCGGTAAATCGGCCCAGCTGCCGCTGCAGACCTGGCTGGCAGACGCCATGGCCGGCCCGACTCCGGTGTCGGCACTGATCCACGCCGCCACCATGGTAACCGCGGGCGTGTACCTGATTGCCCGTACCCACGGCCTGTTCGCCCTGGCGCCGGATATCCTGCACCTGGTGGGCATCGTCGGCGGCGTGACCCTGGTACTGGCCGGCTTCGCAGCCCTGGTGCAGACCGACATCAAGCGTATCCTCGCCTACTCCACCATGAGCCAGATCGGCTACATGTTCCTGGCCCTGGGCGTTGGCGCCTGGGAAGGCGCGATCTTCCACCTGATGACCCACGCCTTCTTCAAGGCCCTGCTGTTCCTTGCCTCGGGTGCGGTGA
The DNA here is from genome assembly GCF_056175065.1 of Pseudomonas sp. JC1203. Classification (NCBI taxonomy): domain Bacteria; kingdom Pseudomonadati; phylum Pseudomonadota; class Gammaproteobacteria; order Pseudomonadales; family Pseudomonadaceae; genus Pseudomonas; species Pseudomonas sp. JC1203. The sequence goes on along the minus strand of NZ_JBWCAM010000005.1, from coordinate 173,756 downwards.
TCGTTGGCTGCCACCACGAGCAGAACATCTTCAAGATGGGCGGCCTGTGGAAGAAACTGCCGCTGGCCTACGCCTGCTTCATCGTTGGTGGCGCGGCGCTGTCGGCCCTGCCGATCCTGACCGTGGGCTTCTACTCCAAGGACGAGATCCTCTGGGAAGCCTTCGCCAGCGGCCACACCTACCTGCTGTACGCAGGCCTGGTGGGCGCGTTCATGACCTCGATCTACACCTTCCGCCTGATCTTCATCGCCTTCCACGGCGAGGCCAAGACCGACGCCCACCCCGGCCACGGTATTTCCCATTGGCTGCCGCTGGGCGTGCTGATCGTGCTGTCGACCTTCGTTGGCGCCTGGATCCACCCACCACTGGCGGGCGTGCTGCCGGAAAGCGTCGGCCATGCCGGCGGCGAAGCCAAGCACAGCCTGGAAATTGCCTCGGGCGCCATCGCCCTGGCCGGTATCCTGCTGTCGGCCCTGCTGTTCCTGGGCAAGCGCCGCGTGGCCACCGCCATCGCCAACAGCAGCCTTGGCCGCGTGCTGTCGGCCTGGTGGTTCGCCGCCTGGGGCTTCGACTGGATCTACGACAAACTGTTCGTCAAACCGTACCTGGCTATCAGCCATATGCTGCGCAAAGACCCCGTGGACCAGACCATCGGCCTGATCCCGCGCATGGCCAAAGGCGGCAACAATGCCATGAGCCGTACCGAAACGGGCCAGCTGCGCTGGTACGCCGCCTCCATCGCCGCCGGTGCCGTATTGGTACTGGGCGCCGTTGTACTGGCTGCGGTCTGACTATGAACCTTGCGACTTTGCGAAAGGAATTGAGCCCGTCATGATTTTGCCCTGGCTGATCCTGATCCCCTTTATCGGCGGCCTTCTGTGCTGGCTGGGTGAGCGCTCCGGCGCCACCCTGCCACGCTGGATCGCGTTGCTGACCATGTCCCTGGAACTCGCCCTCGGCCTCTGGCTGTGGGCCCATGGCGACTACCACCTGGCCCCTGCCCCGGGCGCCGCTCCTGTCTGGGCCTACGAATTCAAGGTCCAGTGGATCGAGCGCTTCGGCATCAGCGTGCACCTGGGCCTGGATGGCCTGTCACTGCTGATGATCTTGCTGACCGGCCTGCTCGGCGTGCTGTCGGTGCTGTGTTCCTGGAAAGAGATCCAGCGCCACGTCGGCTTCTTCCACCTCAACCTGATGTGGATCCTGGGCGGCGTGGTCGGGGTGTTCCTGGCCCTGGACCTGTTCCTGTTCTTCTTCTTCTGGGAAATGATGCTGGTGCCGATGTACTTCCTCATCGCGCTCTGGGGTCACAGCTCGGCAGACGGCAAGAAGACCCGGATCTACGCGGCGACCAAGTTCTTCATCTTCACCCAGGCCAGCGGCCTGATCATGCTGGTGGCGATCCTGGGCCTGGTGTTGTTCAACTACAACAACACCGGCGTGCTGACCTTCAACTACAGCGACCTGCTGAAGGCCAACCTGCCACACGGCGTGGAATACATCCTGATGCTGGGCTTTTTCATCGCGTTCGCGGTGAAGCTGCCGGTGGTGCCGTTCCACTCCTGGCTGCCGGACGCCCACGCCCAGGCACCTACCGCAGGTTCGGTCGACCTGGCCGGTATTCTGCTGAAGACCGCGGCCTACGGCCTGCTGCGCTTCGCCCTGCCGCTGTTCCCGCACGCCTCGGCGGAGTTCGCGCCGATTGCCATGACCCTGGGCCTGGTCGGCATCTTCTACGGCGCCTTCCTGGCGTTCGCGCAGACCGACATCAAGCGCCTGATCGCGTTCTCCAGTGTGTCGCACATGGGCTTCGTGCTGATCGGCATCTACTCGGGTTCGCAACAGGCGCTGCAGGGCGCGGTGGTCCAGATGCTCGCGCACGGCCTGTCGGCTGCCGCGCTGTTTATCCTCAGCGGCCAGCTGTATGAGCGCCTGCACACCCGTGACATGCGTGAAATGGGCGGCCTGTGGTCGCGCATCGCCTACCTGCCGGCCATCAGCCTGTTCTTCGCGGCAGCGTCGCTGGGCCTGCCGGGCACCGGCAACTTCGTCGGCGAGTTCCTGATCCTGATCGGCAGCTTCCCGATTGCCCCGGTGGTGATCATCATCGCCACCAGCGGCCTGGTGTTCGGCTCCGTGTACTCGCTGATCATGATCCACCGCGCCTACTTCGGCCCGTCGAAATCCGACGCGATCCTGGCCGGCATGGACAACCGCGAACTGATCATGGTGCTGGGCCTTGCCGCCCTGCTGGTACTGCTTGGCGTCTACCCGCAACCGTTCCTGGACACCTCGGCCGCCACCATGGCCGGTGTGCAGCAGTGGTTCGGCACCGCTTTCACTCAACTCGCTTCGGCCCGGTAAGAGCGCTATGGACCTGACCCTTCAACACTTTATCGCGCTTGCACCGCTGCTGATCACCAGCCTCACCGTTGTCGTGGTGATGCTGGCGATTGCCTGGCGGCGCAATCACTCGCAAACCTTTCTGCTGTCGGTGGCGGGGCTGAACATTGCCCTGCTGTCGGTGTTGCCGGCACTGAAGGTGTCGCCCATCAGCGTCACCTCGCTGATCCAGATCGACCACTTCGCCTGCCTGTACATTGCCTTGATCCTGGTGGCCACGCTTGCGTGCGTGACCCTGGCCCACGCCTACCTGGGTGATGGCGGCTCGGGTTACCCGGGCAACCGCGAAGAGCTGTACCTGCTGATTTTGATGGCCGCCGCCGGCGGCATGGTCCTGGTCAGCGCGCAGCACCTGTCGAGCCTGTTCATCGGCCTGGAACTGCTGTCGGTGCCGACCTACGGCCTGATCGCCTATGCGTTCTTCAACAAGCGTTCGCTGGAAGCCGGCATCAAGTACATGGTGCTGTCGGCCGCAGGTTCCGCCTTCCTGCTGTTCGGCATGGCGCTGCTGTATGCCGACGCCGGCAGCCTGCAGTTCGCTGAAATTGGCCGCGCCCTGGCAGCCACCGGCAAGCCGAGCAGCCTGGCGGCCCTGGGCCTGGGCATGATGTTCGTCGGCCTGGCGTTCAAGCTGTCGCTGGTACCCTTCCACCTGTGGACCCCGGACGTCTACGAAGGCGCCCCGGCGCCGGTGGCGGCCTTTCTGGCCACCGCCAGCAAGGTCGCGGTGTTCGCCGTTGTGGTGCGTCTGTTCCAGCTGTCGCCTGCGGCCAGCAGCGGCGTGCTGACCACTGTGCTGGAAGTGATTGCGGTAGCCTCGATCATCATCGGCAACCTGCTGGCGGTGACCCAGACCAACCTCAAGCGCCTGCTGGGTTTCAGCTCCATCGCCCACTTCGGCTACCTGCTGATCGCGCTGGTGGCCAGCAAGGGCCTGGCGCTGGAAGCCATCGGCGTGTACCTGGTGACCTACGTGATCACCAGCCTTGGCGCCTTCGGCGTGATTACCCTGATGTCCTCGCCGTACAACGGCCGTGACGCCGACGCCCTGTACGAATACCGCGGCCTGTTCTGGCGCCGCCCGTACCTGACCGCCGTGCTGACCGTGATGATGCTGTCCCTGGCCGGCATCCCGCTGACCGCCGGCTTCATCGGCAAGTTCTACATCATCGCCACCGGCGTCGAATCGCACCTGTGGTGGCTGACCGGCGCCCTGGTGATCGGTAGCGCCATCGGCGTGTTCTACTACCTGCGCGTGATGGTCACCCTGTACCTGATCGAGCCGACCCTGCGTCGTCACGATGCACCGTTCAACTGGGAACAGCGTACCGGTGGCGTAATGCTGCTGGCCATCGCCATCCTGGCATTCGCGCTGGGTGTGTACCCGCAGCCGCTGCTGGACCTGGTGCAGCATGCAGGGTTTCAGCTGATTGGTTGATTGAAACCTGGTTGTACAAGACACCCCGCCCTCGTGCGGGGTGTTTTGTTTTTCCCCACGCAATCCTGTAGCCGCTGCCGCCAGGCTGCGGCTACGCGATTGCGGTGGGGCTGGCAGGTGCATGCCTTGGGGTTTGCAGTGATCTTGAGACCGCGCGCCGCCCGCGCGGCGCTTCGGGGGCAGAGCCCCCTCCCACATCTGTTTCGGGCCAGTTCTGTCTGTGAGATCAGCTGGTACGCCCTGGATTTGTGTCGCGCCGCTCTGCGCCAGGCGCTACAGTTGGGTGAGTCCTTTTTCTCCGTTCAAGGCCCCCTGTCGATGACCAAACCCTTCCCTCTGCTGTTGCTCGCCGTCGCTCTGCTAGCCGCCTGTTCCAGCGCCCCCAAAGCCCCCACCGCCGAGCAACTGGCGCAGGCCGAAGCCGCCAACCTGCGCACCGACGCCGACATGACGCTGGTGCTGGACAAGCTGGCCAACCTCAACCCGCAACCCATCGAGACACTGGACGTGGGCACCGCGCGCGTGCAGCCCACCCTGGCCGATGCCGCCAAGGCGGTGCTGGCGGACCAGGGCGTTAGCGGGGATGTGCCTGGGGTAACGGCGTACGACCGCAACGTGCCCGGCGCCGCAGGGCAGATTCCGGCCACGGTCTATACGCCGGAGGGCGGTGGCTTCAAGCCGGTGATCCTGTACTTCCACGGCGGTGGCTGGGTGCTGGCAGACCGCAAGGTGTATGACAGCTCGGCCCGGGCCCTGGCCAAGCTGGCCGATGCCGTGGTGGTGTCCATCGACTACCGCCGTGCCCCCGAGAACCGCTTCCCGGCCGCCGCCGATGACGGCGTGGCGGTGTACCGCTGGTTGACCCACTACGCCCGCGCCGTGGGCGGTGACCCCATGCACCTGGCCCTGGCCGGTGAAAGTGCTGGCGGCAACCTGGCCCTGGCCACCGCCATCAGTGCGCATGAGCAAGGCCTGGCCGCGCCCAAGCACGTGTTGGCGGTTTACCCGGTGACCCAGACCGGGAGCGACACCGAGTCCTACAGCAGGTACGCCCACGCCAAGCCATTGAACGCGGCAATGATGCCGTGGTTCTTCAACCAACTGCTCAGCGACCCGGCGCAGAGGCAGGACCCGCGTCTGGACGTGCTGCATGCCAACCTGCAGGGCTTGCCACCGGTGACGCTGATCAACGCCGAGGTCGACCCGCTGCGTGACGATGGCGCGTTGATGGAGACCGCGTTGAAGGCCGCCGGTGTGAATGTGGAACGGCGCGTGTACAGCGGCGTCACCCATGAATTCTTCGGGCTGGGCAACCTGGTGCAGAAATCGGCGCAGGCCCAGGCCTACGCCGGCGAGCGCCTGACCGCCGACCTGCACCGCGCAACCTCCAACACCCCCGACACCCTGGCCCCGTAGCAGCTGCCGCAGGCTGCGTCCAGCGCCAGCACCGTACCGCGCCCGGACGCGGCCTTGCGGCCGCTGCTACAGATCACTCCGCCGCATCCACGTAGCAGCTGCCGCAGGCTGCGTCCAGCGCCAGCACCGTACCGCGCCCGGACGCGGCCTTGCGGCCGCTGCTACAGATCACTCCGCCGCATCCACGTAGCAGCTGCCGCAGGCTGCGTCCGGCGCCAACACCGTAGCCCGCCCGGACGCGGCCTTGCGGCCACTGCTACAGATCACTCCGCCGCATCCACGTAGCAGCTGCCGCAGGCTGCGTCCACCGCCAACACCGTAGCCCGCCCAGACACGGCCTTGCGGCCGCTGCTACAGGCCTTCCGCGTGCACAAAGCAGAGTTTATTGCCCTCGGGGTCACGGCAATAGGCACCGTAGTAGTCGGCTGAATACTGCGGTCGCAGGCCCGGGGCGCCTTCATCCTGCCCGCCCATCTGCAGGGCTGTCGTCCACGCTGCTTCAACCTGCGCGCGGCTGCCCGCAGCAAAGCTGACCTGCACGCCATTGCCCCAGGTGGCCGGCAGCCCATTGAACGGTTCCTGCACGAAAAACTGCGGCCAGCGCCGCCCTGGAATCTGCCAGCCGGCACCCGGCGGCCCGCCGTCGTTGTCATCGGGCATGCGTTCGAACCCCAGTTCATGCAGCACGGCGTCATAGAACGCCGCCAACCGCGGCAAATCGCGGGCACCCAGTTGAATGTGGCTGTACATGGCTCGTCCTCTTTTTCATCCTGCATGACAAAAAACTCAGCCCCGTCGCAATGGCCCAAGGCCGGTTTAAACTCGGCAACACCCCTTCATTGCACGAGCGCCTTCATGACCGGTTCCCTGCTTCTGCGCGGCATGTTCGTCGGCATCCTTGCCGGCTTTCTCGCGTTCAGCTTCGCCAAGTGCTTCGGCGAACCCCAGATCGACCAGGCATTTGCCTTCGAGGAACAGCTGGACCAGGGCCCTGCTCCCGAATTATTGGGCCGCGAGCTGCAAAGTGGAATAGGCCTGATCAGCGGCGTGGTGGTGTACAGCGCCAGCATGGGTGCGCTGTTCGCCCTGGCCTTCGCCAACTGCGTAGGGCGTGTGGGGCGCCTGGGGCCGCGTGGGCTGGCGGCCTTGCTGGCACTGGCGGCATTCGTGGCGGTAATCGTGGTACCGGCGTTGAAATACCCGGCCAACCCACCGTCCATTGGCGACCCGGAAACCATCCGCGAGCGCACCCACCTTTTCTTGCTGATGGTCATGCTGTCGGTGGTGGCCATGGTCATTGCGGTGAACTTCGCGCGTAACCTGCTACCGCGCCATGGCGTCTGGACCGGGGCACTAATCGGCATCGCCCTGTACCTGCTGGTGGTGAACCTGGGGGGCTCGGTGTTCCCGCCGGTGAACGAGGTGCCCGAGGGCTTCCCGGCGGAAAACCTCTGGCAGTTCCGCCTGGCCACCCTGGGTATCCAGCTGGTGATGTGGAGCGCCCTCGGGCTTGTTTTCGGCTACCTGACCGAGCGTGATTTCAAGCGCCAACGTCTGTTGGCCGGGCGCTGAAACAGGGTGCTGCGAAAGCCGGCGCAAGGCCGGTTTTCGCTTCACAAAAGCGCCCACAAATCCACACATTTATATTTGCTCACGCCCCCCGTTTCCCTCTTCTCAACCGCGCGGCGATGCCTAGAATAGGCGCTCGGTTGCGGTCCTCGTCCTGAGTTCGCCGCCCGTATCGAATCCAGCCTCCATCATGTCTGATAACAACCCTTGCGTGAGTTGCGGCGCCTGCTGCGCGTTTTTCCGTGTGTCTTTTTATTGGGGCGAATGCACCTCGGGGGGCGGCCTGGTACCCGACGACCTGACCGTGCAGGTCAGCCCCAACCACGTCGCCATGCGCGGCACCGAGGTCAAGCCAACGCGCTGCACCAGCCTGGCGGGTGAAATCGGCTGCTCGGTGGGTTGCACCATGTATGAACAACGCTCCAGCACCTGCCGCGAATTCGAGGCATCGTGGGAGACCGGCGCGCACAACGAAGCCTGCGACCGCGCCCGCGCGCACCACGGCCTGCCAGCACTGGAGCCAGGCTGGGCACTGAGCGCCTGAAAACAAGGCGAACGCCTGGTACTGGCACATTGTCTAGAGTGATGGCATGCCGCCTTTTCCAGGAACCGACCGTGGACCCCAAGACCCTGCAGGCCTATGACCAGCGTGCGCCCGACTATGCGCGCGAATGGAACCACCAGGCGCCCCCCAGCGACATGTACGCCCTGCTGCTGCGCCACTTCCGCCCCGGCCCCACGGTGGACGTGGGCTGTGGCAGTGGCCGCGACCTGGCCTGGCTCAGCGCCCAGGGCTTCGATGCCCTGGGCGTGGAAGCCAGCAGCGGCCTGCTGACCCAGGCGCGCACCCTGCACCCCGACCTACGTTTTGCCCTGATGCACCTGCCCGAACTGGAAGGGCTGCAAGCCGGCAGTTTTCAGAATGTGCTGTGCGAAACGGTGATTATGCACCTGCCCGAAGACCAGGTGGCGGTGGCCACACGGCGGCTGCGCGCGCTGCTGCGCCCGGGCGGGACCTTGTATTTGAGCTGGCGGGTGACCCCGGAGGTGTCCATCCGCGACGCGGCCGGGCGCCTGTACAGCGCCTTCGATCGGCGGCTGGTGCGGGAGGCGTTGGGGAGTGTGGAGGTACTGCTGGATGATGAATCGACGAGCCTGTCGTCGGGCAAGCGCGTGCATCGGTTGATCGTGCGGGTGTGACGCGTGACGCGGCCTGTTGCATGTTGTGGGTCACGATGATCACGGTGAACTGCTCTTTGAGTTCGGTGATCAACTGCTCGATGCGGCCGGTGGAGATCGGGTCCAGCGCCGAGGTCGGTTCGTCCAGCAGCAGCACCTGCGGTTTCAGCGCAATGGTGCGGGCGATGCACAGGCGCTGTTGTTGGCCACCCGACAGGCTCTGGGCGCTCTGCTTGAGCTTGTCCTTCACTTCACCCCACAGGGCTGCGCCGTGCAGTGCCTGCTCGACGCGGTCGTCCATCTCGCGGCGGCCCAGTTTTTCATGGTGGCGCACGGCGTAGGCGATGTTGTCGTAGATCGACATCGGGAACGGCACCGGCTTCTGGAACACCATGCCCACGTGGCTGCGCAGGCGGTTCATGGAGTAGCTCGGCGCCAGGATGTTTTCGCCGTTGAGCAGTACTTCACCCTTGGCTTCCTGTTTCGGGTACATCGCGTAGATACGGTTGAATACACGCAGCAGCGTGGACTTGCCGCAGCCGGACGGGCCAATGATGGCGGTCACGCGCTTCTCGGGAATGTCCATGTCGATGGATTTCAGCGAGCGCTGCTGGTCGTAGAAAAATTCAAGGTTGCGCACACGGATTTTGGTGCGTTCCTGGGCAAGACTTGTCATTAGTGAGACCTATTGCGCAAAAGGATCAATCGGGAAAGCAGGCTCAGGCACAGGACGAACAGCGTCAGCACCAGGGCCCCGGCCCAGGCGATGGCATGCCAGTCGTCGAACGGGCTCATGGCGTACTGGAAGATCACCACCGGCACGCTGGCGATCGGCTTGAGCAGGTTGCTGCTCCAGAACTGGTTGCCGAAGGCGGTGAACAGCAGCGGCGCGGTTTCGCCGGTGATGCGCGCCAGGGCCAGCAGCACACCGGTCACCACGCCCGCCTTGGCGGCGCGCAACACGATCTGCAGGGTCAGTTTCCACTGCGGCACACCCAGGGCCAGCGCGGCTTCGCGCATGGTGGAGGGTTGCAGTTGGAGCATTTCATCGGTGGTACGCACCACCACCGGGATTACCAGCAGCGCCAGGGCCAGGGCACCGGCGAACGCCGAGAAACCGACGAGGTGGTTGGTGAGGTGGTTCAACGGCAGAATCACCGCGGTGTAGATGAACAGGCCCAGCACGATGGACGGCGCCGACAACAGGATGTCGTTGATAAAGCGCACGGTGTTGCCCAGTTTGGAATGGCGCGCGAACTCGGCCAGCCAGATACCGGCAGCCAGGCCAATCGGGGTGCCAATGATCAGTGCCAGCACCGACATCAGCGCGCTGCCATAGAAGGCGTTGGCCAGGCCACCCTCAGTGCCCGGTGGCGGGGTCATCTGGGTGAACAGGTTCAGGTTGAGGGCCTGGAAGCCGTTGATGACCGTGGTGATCAGAATCCACACCAGCCACAACAGGCCGAAGGCCGTGGCGCCACAACTCAAGGCCATGGCCAGCCGGTTCTTCAGGCGGCGAACACGGTACAGCCGCTCGTTGTCGTTCATAGTCCCTCTTTACGCGACAAGCGCATCAACATCAGGCGGGCAGCCGCCAGCACCACGAAAGTGACGATAAACAGCAGGAAGCCCAGGGCGATCAGTGCCGAACGGTGCAGGTCGGTATAAGCCTCGCTGAACTCGTTGGCGATCACCGAGGCGATCGAGCTGCTGGGCATCAGCAGGGAAGCGGAGAACTGGTGGGCGTTGCCCAGCACGAAGGTCACCGCCATGGTTTCCCCCAGCGCGCGGCCCAGGCCCAGGAAGATGCCGCCAACCACCGCCGAGCGGGTGTAAGGCAGCACGATGTCCCAGACCACTTCCCAGGTAGTGTTACCCAAGGCGTAGGCCGATTCCTTCAGGGTGGTAGGCACGCTGCGGAACACCTCATGCATCACCGAGGTGATGAAGGGGATGATCATGATCGCCAGCACGATACCGGCGGTGAGCATGCCGATGCCCAGCGGCGGCCCCTGGAACAGCGAGCCCACCAAAGGCAAGGCGCCCAGGTGGTCGTTGATCCACGGCGCCAGGTGCGCGGCCATGAACGGGCCGAAGATAAACAGCCCCCACATGCCGTAGATGATCGACGGGATACCGGCCAGCAGCTCGATCGCCGAGGCAATCGGCATGCGCAGCCACATGGGCGCCACTTCCGTAAGAAAAATGGCGATGCCGAAACTCACCGGAACGGCGATCAGCAACGCCAAAAGCGAGGTCACCAGGGTACCGAAAATAGGCACCACGGCGCCGAACTGGCCGTTGACCACGTCCCATTGGGTACTGGTCAGGAAGCCGAAACCAAAGGTGCGAAACGCCTCGCTACCGCCCCACAGGGTGGAACCGGCGATACTCAGCAGCAGGACCAGCACCAGCATCCCGGCGCCCATCATGGTGCGTCGAAACCACATGTCGTGGCGATGGTCGCGGGCCGCGCGGGCTTCGCTGGCATCGGTGGTGGAACTGGTCGAGGTCATGTATTGGGTGTTATCTGTCATGGCAATCCACTCGCAAGGCAGACGCCCCCGCAAGACTGTTCAGGGTCCGCGGGGGCGCGCCGGTTTACTTCACATCAATGGGCGAAATCGGATTTCCAGTAACCTTCGATCTTCTGCACCAGCGAGCTCGGCAGCGCTACGTAGTCCAGCGCGCTGGCCTGCTGCTGACCGTTTTCCAGGGACCATTTGAAGAAGTCGAAGGCGGCCTTGCTCTGCTCGGCGTTCTTGGACTGCTTGTACATGATGATCCAGGTAGTGGCAGTGATCGGCCAGGCGTTGTCGCCCGGGGCGTTGGTCATGATCAGGTTGAAGTCCTTGGCGCTGCCCCAGTCGGCGGTGTCGGCGGCAGCCTGGAAGGCCTTGGCGTTAGGCTCGACGAACTTGCCGGCGGCGTTCTTCAGCTGGGCAGTGGCCATTTTGTTCTGCAGGGCGTAGGCGTATTCGACGTAGCCGATGGAGCCCTTGATCTGCTTCACGTAGGCAGCCACACCTTCGTTACCCTTGCCGCCCACACCTACTGGCCAGGCCACGGTGGTGCCGAACTTCAGGGTTTCGTTCCAGCTAGGGCTGACCTTGGCCAGGTAGTTGGTGAAGTTGAACGAGGTGCCCGAGCCGTCCGAACGGTGCACGACGGTGATGGCGGTTTCAGGCAGTTTGACGCCTGGGTTCAGGGCTTCGATGGCCTTGTCGTTCCACTTGGTGACTTTGCCCTGGAAGATGTCAGCCAGGGTCTGGCCGTCCAGCTTCAGCTTGCCGCCTTCAACGCCTTCGACGTTGAACACCGGCACGATACCGCCGATGACGCTGGGGAACTGGCCCAGGCCGGCTGCTTTCAGGTCGTCAGCGCTGAGTGGGGCATCCGATGCGCCGAAGTCAACGGTAGCTGCCTTGATTTGAGCGATGCCGCCGCCCGAACCGATGGACTGGTAGTTGATGCGGTTGTCTTTTTGCTTGCTGTAGTCCTGGGACCATTTGGACAGCACTGGGTAAACAAAGCTGGAGCCCGCACCGGTTACATCGGTCGCGTGGGCCAGGCCCGAAAGGCACAGGGAGGCCAGCAAAAGCGACAGACGATTTTTATTCAGCAGCGTCACGGCAACACCTCGGCAAATTGGTTTGAGTGGGTCCTACCCACACTGGTTTGGCCGTGACGATTTAATGCTTTGAATATTTCGGTTTAATGACAGTTAGTCGAATGGCATGTGAAATTATTGCATTGGGCCAGCATCGCCTGCCCCCAATGGGCCAGAAAATCGCCATGACCAAGCCTTTGATTTGCTTCTGATCTGCTTGTGATCTGCTTGTGATCTGCTTGTGATCTGCTTGTGATCTGGCTTGTGATCTTGATTGTATGCCCCGTAAAGCGCCCGGGCCGACTGGAGGCGTCGATCAACGGGCTGCCCGAAGGGCCGAGGCCGCAGGCCGAAGAGACGGTAACCCGCAGGCTTCTATAGCGGGTGCCGTCTGCCCGTTGAGCGGCGCCGGAAGGAGGGGACCCGTAGCGCAGCGCAGGGCCCAAGCAGGGGCAAGCGTTTTTTGCTTACTTTTTTTGGCGTCTGAAAAAAAGTGAGTCGGCGTAAGGCCGAAACGGTCGGTGGTCGCACCGCGAAAATGGATATGTCTGAAATCGCCGAAGCGAGCTGCGCCAGGGGACCGCTTGGCCAACGCCTCCAGTCGGCCCTGGCGCTTTATGGGGCACACAATCAAGATCAAAGGCCTCACGGGATCAAGCTCAAGATCAAGAGCGGTGTGTATGTGACGCTGAAGCGTTTAAATGAATTTCACCCCCAGACGCGCCCTTTCATCCACCACCAACTCAAACACATCCGGCCGCGAATAGTGCCCAACCACGTCGAAATCATACCGAGCACGCACCAACTCCTCACTATCGATCTCAGCCACCAACAACCCCCGCTCCCCTACCAACGGCCCTGCCAGCACATCACCCAGCGGCCCGACAATGACGCTGCCGCCATTGATCAAAGGCCGTTCCAACGGCCAGTTGGCCACCTCTGTACCCAAGGCAGCCGGCGAGTCCTGCACCTGGCAGGCGCTGACCACGAAACAGCGCCCCTCACAGGCCACATGCCGCATGGTCACCTGCCACATTTCCCGCTCGTCCACGGTGGGCGCACACCACACGTCCACGCCCTTGGCGTACATGGCCATGCGCAGCAGCGGCATGTAGTTTTCCCAGCACACCGCGCCGCCAATGCGCCCGGCAGCGCCTTCCACCACCGGCAAGGTGGAGCCGTCGCCCTTGCCCCAGATAAGCCGCTCGGTGCCGGTGGGCATGAGCTTGCGGTGCTTGGCCACCAGGCCCTGTTGCGGGCAGAAGTACAGCACCGTGCAGAACAGCGTGTGGCCGCTGCGTTCGATCACGCCCAGCACCAGGTTGGCGCCGGTGCGTTGCGCAAGGGCGGCCAGGGCGTCGGTCTCGGCGCCGGGCACGTCAATGGCGTTGGCGTGGTAGCGGGCGAAAGCGTCGCGGCCTTCGGGCAGGCGGTAGCCCAGTTGGGTGCCGAAGGTCTCGCCCTTCGGGTAGCCGCCCAGCAGGGCTTCGGGCATGACCACCAGTTGGGCGCCGGCGTCGCGGATGGCGTCTTCGTAGCTGAGGATTTGCGCCAGGGTGTCGGCCTTGCCGCCCGGCAGCGAACCGATTTGCAGGGCGGCGACGATGGATTTCGACATAGCGGTGTGGCTCCGTGTGCAGGACTGATTGCACATTGTCGGCGCCTGATGAATCATGAATAAAGCCCAGTTCAATACTGAATGATATGAGCCATATGAATATCGTCGACGTCGATCTCAACCTGCTGAAAGTCTTCGAGGCTTTGCACGACGAAGTCAGCGCCAGCCGCGCGGCGCTGCGCCTGGGCGTGACCCAGTCGGCGGTGAGCGCGGCCCTGCGGCGCCTGCGCGAGGTGTATGGTGACCCGCTGTTCGTGCGCACCGGGCGCGGCCTGGCCCCCACGCTGCGGGCCAATCAGCTGAAGCCGCTGATCAGCGAAGCGCTGAACAAGTGCCGGCAAAGCCTGACCCTGCTCGACCCCAATGCCCTCGATTACCAGGGCCGCGCGGTGAGCCTGGGGCTCTCGGATGACTTCGAAATTGCCTTCGGCCGCGCCCTGATCGAGGAAGTTGACCGCCGGGCGCCGGGCCTGCGCCTGATTTTCCGCCAGACCCACACGCAAATCGTCGCCCAGGCCCTGAGCGAGCGTACCCTGGACCTGGCCATCACCGCCGGCGGCTTCAACGAACGCATGCTCAGCCGCCAGGTGCTGGGCGACGGGCATTACCTGAGCCTGGTGGACCCGGCCAGCCTGGCACCAGGCCAGGCGCATATCGATGTGGACGAGTTCGTCGCCCGTGAGCAGATTTTGATTTCTTCGGGAGGGTTCATCGGCATCATCGATGAAGCGCTGGCAGCCTTGGGCCGTGGCCGCCAGGTGCGGGCCTCGACCACGCATTTCGCCGCCCTGCCCTACTTGCTCAAGGGCTCGCGGGCGATTGCCACGGTGCCGGCGCATGCGGCGTGGCGCATTGCCGAGGTGTGCGGACTGGCGACCGTGCCTTGCCCGTTGACGCTGCCGCGCTACCCCATCGAGATGGGCTGGCGCACCCACGCGCAGATCGACCCGGCGCTGCTGCGCGTGCGCGAGGCCATCAGCGCCTGCGTGGGCGAGGCGTTACTTGTTGGCGGCCATTAGCCGGTTGACCTCGGCGCGCACCATGTTGGCGTACTCGGGCGGCGACATGCCGTCCAGCTCGGCGCGTACCCACTCGGCCCAGCGACCCTTGCGCTTGGACTTCTCACTGATCAGGCGGGTGGCGTCGGCCTTGGCCTTGCCCAGGTTGGACTGCCAGAGGTCGAACAGGCGGGATTTCTCGTCCTCGATCATCGCCCGCTCGGCGAGGCTCATGTTGGCCAGATTGAAACTCATGGGGTAACCCTGCAGCGTGAAAATTGGCCGCTATCTTACACTGTCGGGCAGGCGGACCTGAACACCGCTGCAACTTTCGCCAACCGCTGCAATCCATTGTTCACTGCCATCAATTACCAGGAGCACCGCATATGGCCCGTAAAACTGCCTCGCAAGCCGCCGATCAGATCAAGGATCAAGCCTTCAGTGAACTGCAGGCGCTGATCGAGGAATCCGAAGCCCTGCTCAAGAATGGCGCGGAACTGGTGGGTGAAGAAGCCGAGACCTGGCGCGAACAGGTCAGCCTGAAACTCAAGCAAGCACGTGAGTCGGTGAGCGGCGCGCGTGACCGTGCACAACCGGTAGTGGACGCCACCCAGGAATACATCGGTGGCCACCCGTGGCAGACCGTGGCCATTTCCGCAGGCTTTGGCCTGGTGGTAGGCCTGCTGCTGGGCCGCCGTTCCTGAAACGCCCCGTAGCAGCGGCCGCCTGGCGGCAGCTGCTACATCCTGTGGGAGCTGGCTTGCCAGCGAGCTGTTGGGGCCATAAAAGCTCGCTGGCAAGCCAGCTCCCACAAGACAGTTGCTGCTACGCCAGCGCCTTGAGGCGCGCGAGTTCCTCCACGCCGATCTTGATCCCTTCCTGCAATGCCTGGGCCCGCGCGCGATAGCGCCGCTCCCCGGCCATTCGTGTCACCCCCACCTCCTGCATGCGCTCCACCAGCTCGCGACTGCGCGCGGCGAAGTCGTTGCCGGCTGATTTGCCGGGGTCGATGACGATGATCAACTGGCCGGTCCAGGGCGTCTGCGCGCCGGGGTGCTGGCTCCAGTCGAAACCGAACGAGAAGTTGCCGCCGGTCAGTGCCGCTGCCAGCAGCTCGACCATCATCGACAGCGCCGAGCCCTTGTGCCCACCGAACGGCAGCAACGCACCGCCATCGAGAATTGCCTTGGGATCGGTGGTGGGCTGGCCGTGGCGGTCCACGCCGGTGCCGGGCGGCACGGCCGCGCCCTGGCGCGCAGCGATCTGCACATCGCCGTGGGCCAGGGCGCTGGTGGCCATGTCGAATACGATCGGGTCATGACCCTCACACGGCGCGGCGAAGGCGATGGGGTTGGTCCCGAACAGCGGCTTCTGCCCGCCATGGGGCACCACGCAGGTCATGCTGTTGACCACGCTCAGGGCCAGCAGCCCCTCGCGGGCGAACGGCTCGACGTCAGGCCACAGCGCGGCGAAATGGTGCGAATTACGAATCGCCAGCACTGCGATGCCGGCCTCCCGGGCCTTGGCCACCAGCAACGGCCGGGCCGCTGCCAGCGCCGGCTGGGCGAAGCCGCGGGCGGCGTCCACGCGCACGAACCCCGATGCCACGTCCTCGACCACCGGCACCGCTGCACCGTCCACCCAGCCGCTGGTGATGGACGACACATAGCCCGGCACGCGGAACACGCCGTGGCTGTGGGCGCCATCCTGCTGCGCGGTGGCACAGTTGTGCGCGAGCACCTGGGCCACCGACGCCGAGGCACCATGGCGCTGGAAAATCTGCCCTAGCAGTTGCACCAGCGCATCGAACGCCAGCGTCGTGGTTTGCGCATTGCCGACAGCCGTCATCACCTACTCCTTGCGTGGGTAAGCCCGATTAATCGCACCGCCACGGCGCGGGTGTCAATACCAGCAGCGGCCAGACGGCGGCGGTAAATAGCTAATGCCGCGAACAGGCATGGAAAAACTATCGTCGCGTTCCCATTTCGCGCCATCGGACCTTCACCATGCCAACCTTGAACGTACCGTTCTTTCACCCCGACGCGCTGTTCGCGCGCTTCAGCCACGATATCAACACTGCATTAATCAACGAGACGCTAAGCGAGATTGAACACGGCTGGCTCATGCAGTGCAGGCTGCCACCTGCGTTCATCCGCACCGACCAGCCATTGTTGGCCGAAGGCCTGCAACTGGACCCGCAACTGGCCTGCGCACTGGTGTTCAGCCACGCCGACGGGAATAACCCGGCAACGTACCTATGGACTGTCCTGGACGGAATTCAACCCTTCAACAACCGCGACGGCCTGCACGAGCGCCTGCGCGAGCTGCAAGACAGCACCTCGGTGGAGTTCGAGTTGGAGCGCACCGGCCCCACCCCCTTCGACGCCCTGGCTAACACCTACGTATTGAGCCGCGGCAAACATCTGGACGAGGTGGCGGCCTGGTTCGCCGCCCTGCCCAACCTGGACCAGCAACTGCAGGCGGGGATGGCCGTGCGCCTGGCCACCCACTTCCCCGGTGAAATCGCCGACCCGGAAATCGTCTGGCTGCAGGTGACCGACGAGCACACCCGCAGGGTGCTGCGCACCATGACCCTGGCCGAGCGCCACTTGCAGGTATTTGCCGGGCAGGCACTGGGCAAGGATGAACAGTTGCGCTGGCTGAGCCATGGCGACGACGTCATCACCGATGAGGAACGCGACGACCTGCAGCGCACCATGACCACCAGCCACGAATGGCTACCCGACGCCTACGTGAAATCCTTGGGCGTGGATTGGACAAACTACCGGGAAAGCATCGCCCGGCTCTACGGCGCAGGCTTCTACCAGGCGTTGCTGCAGGCCCGGCACAACTACGCCATCGAGGACGACCATTGGCCATGGCTGCGCGCGGCGCTGGTCGAAGGCAAGGTGGAGGGGGTGGCGGTGGCCGAGCATGGCGCGACCACGCCTTTGCTCAGCATTAACGGCGTGATGCTGATCAGCGATCCGACCCATGACGCCGTGTATATCTACGACGGCGCCGATGGCCTGCAACGTCATGCCAATCGCGCGTCCTACATGCACTACATGCTGGCCATGCCCGTGCTACCACCGTCAGTGGCTCGCGAGGACCAACTGGCTTGGCAACGCCTGCACCGCCCCCAGGTGTTCACCCCAGCGCTGGGGGCCACCCCGCTGCTGGCGTGCACGGATGCGATCCGCCAATGCCAGCTGCGCAACCTGCGCACCTGCCTGCTGCAGCAAGCCGGCAGCGGCGCCAGGGCCATGGTGCGGGTGGACGAGGCGCTGGATGTGCGTGAACTGATCGATACCCGCCTCATTGGCCTGGATACAAGCTACCGCTGGACCGCCGTGCCCCTGCGCAATCAATCGGGCTTGGTGCCACGCCCGGATGCCCTGCCCACCACTGCCCGTTGGATGAAGCAGATCAACCGCCTGGGTAACCGCTACCAGGGCCTGCGCAGTGGCGTCACCGACGTGCGACAGAGCGCGGCCGACGTGCTGGCCGCCCCCCTGTGCGTGATCAGCCCAATGCTGGGCAGCAAGACTGTGATCTTCGACCTGCCGACGACAGACGAACAAGCCGCCCGTTCGATCAACCTGGGGGATGTGCTGATCGAACGGCTCACACTGCCCGCAGGCCACACCCAGGCTCTGCCGCCCGCAGTGGGAATAGACGGTGCGCCCCTGCACACGCTGCCGGCTACGCTGGTGCAGGCCATTGTGCAGCAAGCTTCACAACAGTTGTCAGACCGCCTCAAGACGCGCCTGGAAAGTGATAGCGGCTGGTGCCTGCAGGGGCTCTGGGAGTGGCCGCAACGTGAGTCCCGGCAAATTCGCGAAGCGCTGTTGCGCATCGAACTGAGAATGCAACGCCAGTTCGGGCAGATACAGGCCAGTACCTTGGACCACTTGCAGCAAGTCCTCGACTACCCGCTGGAAAGCCAGCGCAAAAACCTTGTCCGGCGTACCGAGGCCTACGGTGTGTCGGTAAAATTCAGCGACCACGCCGGAGCCGTGCTGAGCAACGCCTTCGTGCTGCAGCTGCACGACGCCGCGAACGGGCCGCTGCTGCTATGGACCGTGCTGGAGGGGCTGCAAACCTTCGACACAGACCAGGCACTCAGCCAATGGCTCATTGCCAGCCTGCACAACCCGCCCGAAAACCGCGATTGGATGCAGCTGTTTGACCCCGACGACCAACAAGCCTTTGCCGCCGCGCTGAAAACCAACAAGGCGCTACCGCTGAAAATAGTGCTGTGGCGCATTACCGATTCACTTCCCCAACGCCTGCAGGAGATCGAGTGGCAGCGCCAACAGGCGTCATCGCTGGCTGCCTGGCAGCAAGCCTGCGACTTTCACTTTGAAGGCGACCTGGCACGCGACTATGTCCACAACGTGGCCCTGGACGGTGCCCTCAACAGCCACCTGCTGGGCCTGGCCCACGCCGTCGAATATTGCCACCTCAAGACCACCCTGCCCGCCTGGTTGACCACCGCGGGCATGGAAGACTTCACCACCTACACCGCCCTGGTGCAAACCTGCGAGCGCCTGCAACGCGAGGATAACGACTACCTGTTCGGCATCGCCGACCTCGGCACCTTTACCCACCGACGGGTCAGTGAGCGGCTGCGCAAGGACCTCGGCACGAGCGCACCAGACCCCGATTCCGTGCTGATCACCCTGCGCCATTTCGAGCCGGCAATGGTCGGCGCCGGGGACATCCCCTCGCACCTGCCTGGCCTGACCCAGGAGCGCCGTGAATCCCTGACCGAAGCGGCCATCGATCAGCTCTCGATGCTGCCCGGCACACCCTTGGTCCTGGAGATGAGCGACGCCAGCCCGTTGCCCCAGGCGCTCAACGCCGACTACGTGCACAAGCTGCTGCGCGAGCTGGACGTGGGTACCCACTACCGCGCCCTGCTGAAGGAAAAATTCGACGAGGGCCACCCCCAATACCTGGAACGCCAACGCCGCTTCGCCCGCCAGCTGACTGCCGAACTGTTGACCAACGCCTTCCAGCAGCGGCTGATGGGCACCCTCAGCGACAAGGCGTTCCGCTACATCCAGACCATTCTGGTGATGCCGGATGCGCAAGCCCGCACACCCTGGGAGGGCGTTGACATCGTCATGCGCCCCTTGCAATTCCAGGCCGCGTCGTTCCTGCCCCCGGACCAGGCCACCGGCCTGCACCTGATCGGCCCCAAGGACATGAGCCAAGGCCCGTTGGTTCTGTATACCGTGTACGCCGTGGGGCATGTTTTCCGGGAGTACGCCAACAAGGATGACCTGCTCAAGCAACTGCGCGCCGACGCCGAGTTGCAAGCGCTGGTGCTGGGCCGCCTCGACCCCGCCATCGACGGGCGTTACGCCCGCCATGGTTTCGTCAACCCGCACCTGACGGGGATCGGCGGCTCGGTGCTGGATGTGGAACTGCGGCCAGTGGGCACGGTGATCGCCGAAGCGCCGCCGGCGCCCGGCCACGCCTTGCACTACCTGTTTGTCGACAACCTGGCCTTGCTGCAACGCGTGACCTCAGAAGCAACTGTCACCAGCGACGAGGCCTGGTGGAAAACCTTTCGTTACCTGATGACCCTGGGCTTGGAACAGGGCTCTATCCTGCTGCCCGGGCCGTTGGCCAAGGTGGTCAACCTGTGGCAGGCCAGCAGTTGGTTCGAGGCATCGCTTGGCGATGCCGCGCAACAGCGTTGGGGCCAGGCGCTGGGCAAATTTGTCGCCGCGCTTGGCCTGCTGGGCGGCTCCCGCGAGAGCGCCGAGCGCATGATGAGCGGCGGCAGACAACACCTGCTGCCCTACCGTTCGCGGCCGCCCGCCGCAAGTACGCCAAGCCAGCAGGCCGCCAAGCTGGCCCGGGTCGGCACCTTCGAGATTCTGAACCTGGACCTGCGGCAGATGACATTCGACAGCACCCTGCGGCTCTACACCTGGCGCGGCCGTTACTACGCGGTGGTGCTGGGCAAGGTCTGCGAGGTGAAAAAGGTCGACGATGAGTGGCGCCTTGTCCAGGACGAACGCTTGGGCCCGGTGATCCGCTGGAAAGATGCGGCAAGGGACTGGCAGCTGCTCGATGCGCTCGCCCCCCTGAGTTGCGGCTACAACATCAAGCGAATCCTGCAGCAACGAGGCACCCAGGAAGAACTGAAGAAATGCTTCACCGCCCAGGCCCAGGGCATGGATGCGTTCTTTGCCCTGGACCCGCAGAACGCCCAGGGTTTCAGCCTGAGCTATGAGCAAGCGCAGAGCTACCTGCTGACGGCACTGGACAACCTCAATGCGCGCAAGCCCTGGAAGCCGTTGCCGGCCGCGACCGAGCAACGCTTGTGCGAGCTGTTCGGTGTGACTGCCAGCACACCGCCCCTGCTGGACAAGCTGCGCAAAAAAATGCGCACCTTGCTGCGACACCTCATCGACCCGACCATGGACCCGCAGCATTCACAACGCTATGTATTCGGGCAAAACATGCCCGGCTACGAGAACACCCATGCGTTCATCTTCCAGGCCGACCACTACCGGCGTATTTTCTTCACCGAACGCTTCCTGCGGGTGGACACACGTTACCTGCAGAACGTGGACACCACTCTGTCGCTGGTGGACCCGCTGCGGCACGCCCAGGCGGCCACGCTGATTCATGAGATTTCCCACCTGGTCACGGGCAGCGTCGACATCGCCTACCTGCACACCTGCATCCCTGACCCGGACATCATGTTCAGCAGCACCGCCGCGCAGCGCCAAATCGTCGACGAACTGACAGAAGTGCGTAATCGCCTGTCGACGGCAATCGACCCGGCCGACCTGTTCGAGGTCCAGGACAGAGTGACCGGGCTAATGCGCGACATTGACCTGGACGACGGCCGGACCCTGGACAAGATTCTTGAACTGACGGGTGCCGAGGACCTGGGCTTCGCCCGCGACGTATTCACCAACGACGAAAGCCGGCGTGCCGATGTGATCCTGGCCAACGCCGACTCCATCGCCCTGCTGGCCACCCAACTGGGGCGTGAACGCTGGTAACGGCGAGCCCGGCGGCGGCCGAACGGCAGTGTTCGGCCGCCGCCCATAAACAATTCGCGCCGGCCGATAAGCGAATTGCCATGATTGACGGGTTCCAGCATTTCGGGGTGAGAGGTTAGAATGGCGAACGTTTACCGGAGCTTGCCATCGAAATGCCCGCCACCCCTGACCACCCTGACGCCATCACCGAGGCCGCCGCCCAGTGGTGCATGCGCCTGCACGCCGACGACTGCACGGCCCAGGAGCGCGCGCAGTTTCAGGCATGGCTGGGCGAGCACCCGCTGCACGCCCAGGAGTTCGAGGCCATGGCCGAGATCTGGGACCTCTCCGACCAGTTGCCACGCAATGCAGCGCCCCCTGTTCTGCCGTTCACGCCGCGGCCACGGGCCTGGCGGCGCCTGGCTGTGGCTGCGGCAGTCACCCTGGTGGCGCTGCCCGTGGCGGCCTACACCGGCTGGAGCGCCGGCTGGCTGCCCAACGACTACCAGCACGAGGCCAGCCAGGGGGCGCTGCGCCACGTGGTGCTGGGCGACGGCACCCGGGTCGAGCTGAACCTGGACAGCGAGCTGAGCTACACCAACTTCAAGGACCGCCGCCAGGTGCGCCTGAGCCGTGGCGAAGCCTTCTTCGAGGTGACCCACGACGCCCAGCACCCCTTCGTGGTGAAGGCTGCCGAGGGCCGCATCAAGGTGACCGGCACCCGCTTCAACGTGTGGAAATACCAGGACCAGGTGCGGGTGACGCTGGTGGAAGGCTCGGTGCTGGTGAGCAGCGTCAATGCCGACCCCGATGGCGGCTTCCGCCTGGGCCCCGGCATGCAGGCGCGGTACAAGGCCGGCGACTATGAACCACAGCTGAGCCAGACCTATGCCGGCGACAACAGCCTGGCCTGGCGTGACGGCAAGCTGATCCTGGACAACCTGCCGCTGGCCGACGCCCTGCCGCTGATCAACCGTTACCTGGAAAAACCGCTGGTACTGGGCGACGACCACAGCGCACATATCCGCATTGGCGGCATGTACGACACCTCGCGCATCAAGAACCTGGTGGCCAGCCTGCCCAAGGTGCTGCCCATCTACCTAACCCAGAACAACGAAGGCGACACGGTGCTCAACAGCATCCCTGCCCAGCCTTGATGTGAATCTTTACCAACCTGTACACATGGAAATCACGAATTTTCCACAGTCGGGGGTTCATGATTCAAGCGGTCCATTCGTCCTATATGTAGGAGCGACATTTCACCGGACCTGCTCTGGAACAGGAGTTTTCTCATGCAAAATTCGCCAATGCCCACCTCCGCCCTTGCCGCCGCACGCCCACAGGCTGTGGCGCAGCCCGCGCCCGAGCGCTGCAGCAACAGCCAGATCAAGGAATTGCTCAAGGCCTACGGCCTGCGTACCAGCCTGATCCGGTTGAAGGTGATCGACGCCCTGCTGGGGGCCGAGCGCGAGGGCCGCAGCATTGGCGTGCGCGCGGTGCACACGCATTTGCAGGAGCTGGACATTCCGCTGTCGTTCCTCAGCGTGCGCGAGGTGCTCAAGCGCTTGGGCAGCGAAGGCGTGATCGAGATGCACACCGACAAGACCTATGGCCTGAGCGAGCACGCGCTGGCCATGCTGCGCCCGCACTGACGCAGCCTGCGGCAGCTGCTACGCGATTCCCCCGTAGCGGCGGCCACAGGCCGCGTCAAGGCACGCCTGGCTTCAGGGCTTGACCTTGCGGCGCATGATGCCATTCAGTACTACCACCACCACCGCGACGCCAATGGCGATGTACTGGAACATTTTCTCGCTGATCATGCCGTCCTTCTGCATCCACGACAGGCCGAGCATGATGGCCAGCACGGCGATGGAAATGAAGACGGAATAGATCAGGCGTTGCTTCTGGGTCATGGGGTACTTCCTGGTTCATTTGTATCGAATGGGTGTCAACAACCACACCAAGCACATACCCGATCGCGGGGATGCGCCGGGGTTTTCAGGGTCTCATAGTACAGTGCCCATCCTGCTTTGTGGACGGGTGCTTCACTCTATGAGGATTTACCCATGCTGCGTCGAATCACTCTGCTGATTCCCCTTCTCATGATCGCATCGCTGAGCGGTTGCTGGATGTTCATGCCACCAGGCGGTGGCGGTGGTGGCCACGGTGGCGGTGGTGGTGGCGGCGGTTTCGGTGGCGGCCATGGTGGCGGCCCCGGTTTCATGCAAGGACGCTGATTACCGAAGCGAGCCCCCGGGCTCGCTTTTTCATGCCTGCGGTATCAATTGTTTATGCCACACCACCTGGTTTAACCACCCAGCCCTCGGTAGCCATTCGCCACATTGCCAGTTCCCGCGACGCTCAAGCTCCTCCCGCCGATTAGCACTACGTAACAACGCCCACTTTCCTACCGCACGCATCACCGTTGCCGCCTGTAGCCGCGCGCGATACGACTTAGAATTTGCTTGGCACAACGCCCCCATTTGGAAGGGCGCCCAGCCCCCTTCGCCATTACAAGGACGTCACCATGGACATCAACGACCTCAAGCAAGTCGACATCAGCCAGCTGCCCCATTCCCTGCAACGCCTGATTGACTGCATTGGCGTGGAAAACGCCTATCACCTGACCTGCCTGTACGGCGGGCGCCCCAAGTACATCCCCAAGCACCCGCAGCGCACGGCGCTGGCCAAACACCTGCCACCCGAAGCCCTGGCACGCCTGATCGAGCGGTTTGCAGGGTTGGCGTTGGAGATTCCCAAGGCTGATCATTTCTGCCGGCAATTGCGCAACCGGCAAATCCAGGAGGAAAGCTCCAAAGGCAGCTCACGCAGTGAACTGGCAGACAAGTACGGCTTGAGTCTGCGCCAGATTGGCAACATCAGGCGCCAGGAAGCAGCGGCCCTGGCCGAGCAGTCGTAATAGAGGTGAGAAGGCAGTGTTTGTAGCCACTGCCGCGCGCGGCGCTGGCCCGCGACCAGGCTGGAGATATCCAACGTGGTCGGGGGCCAGCGCAACGTGCGGCAGTGATTACGCCGGCAGTCAGAAGTCGCGTTTGTAGAAAATATCCAACGAGCTGGCCACGCCGCTGGCCACTTCCACATACACTTTCTTGCTCAGCTTGTAGCGCAACGCGATGGTGTTCGCGGGCTCGAATACGCCCACGCCATAGCGCAGGGTGAGCTTCTCCGAGAGGTTGCCACTGGCGACCACGCTGGTGGTATCGCCGCTGCCCTGGGTATCGAGCTGGAAGTCCTGTATACCCAGGTCCTTGGCCAGCGTGTCGGTAACCTTCGAACTGCCCGCCAGGCCCAACCCCAGCGCCGCTTGCGCGAGCATGTTGTTATCCTCGCCCGTGGTGCTCAGCGGGCGCCCCAGCACCAGGTACGACAGCGCCTGCTCCTGGCTCATGGTGGGCTCGGAAAACACTTCGGTGGTGGGTTGTTCGGCGCTGCCGCTGAGGCGGATGCCGGCGATCACGTCATCGGTCTGGCGAATGGCTTCGATATCCAGATACGGCTGGGCAATGGGCCCGGCGAACAACAACCGTGCGCGGCGGATGGTCAGGCGCTGGCCGTAGGCGCGGTAGCGGCCGTCGTTGAGGCTCAGCTCGCCACGGGTGTCGAGGTTGTCACCAATGTGCACGTGGCCCGCCAGGTTGGCGGTGAGCCCGAAGCCGCTGAAGCTGAGCTTGTCCTGCCCCACCTCGACGTTGATGTCCATGGCCATGGCCATCGGCGCGGCGGCCGGCGGCGCCTGGTGGCCGATGATGACCGTGTCCTCGGAGACCTTCACCGTGGACGGCGGCAACTCGCGCACAGTAATCGCGCCGCTAGGGATCAGCACCTTGCCGGTGACCGCCAGCTTGTCGTCGGCCAACTGGATGTGCAGGTCGGGCGCCGCTTCCAGCTCGGCATAGGGCTCGACAGTGACTGGCAGCCGCGTACCCTTCAGGCTGATGTCCGCCGCCAGTGCCTGGCCCCATTGCAACTGGCCGCCCAGGCTGCCCTGCCCGGCCTTGCCGCTTTTCCAGTCGCCCTGCAGGTGCAGGCTTTCGCCAGCGATCTGCGCCTGCAACTGCAGGCCTTCGAAGCTGACCGGCAGCTGTGCACCGGAAATTTCGCCATCGCGCAAGGTGACCGTACCGTTGACCTGGGGCGCCACCAGTGTGCCGCCCAGCTGACCGCTGCCGTCGAGGTGGCCGGCGAGCTTCTCGACCATGGGCGCGAATGGCCGGCCGATGCCGATGTCCAGGCCCTGCAGGCGGAAATCACCGGTCAGCGGCTTGTTGCGCGCCAGTGGATCTATGCGTGCGTTTACCTGCAACTGGCCCAGCCGTTCACCCTGGAACTGCAATTGGGTGTCGATGCGCCGCGGCCCAAGGGTGCTGGTCAGGCGCAGGGTCTGGTACGGGAAATCCAGCCATTGGTCCTTGTCCTTCAGGCGCAACGTGCCGCCGCTGGCATCCACCAGCACCTGGCCTTTGGGCCCGCTGGCGGGCAGGTCCAGTTGCAGGTCGGCGTTCAGCAGGCCCTGCCAGGCGAAATCCTTGGGCAACCATTGGGCCAGGCTTTGCAGCGGGAACTGCTTGAGGTGGTAGCGCAGCTTGGGCTCGGGCATCAACCGCTGGTCTTCGCCGCACAGGCTGGCGCTGCCGGACTGGAAGCAATGGGCGCCCAGGTTGACAGTGCCGTTGGCCAGCCGCTCAAGCTTGGCGGGGCCGCCCAGGCGCCAGTCCTGGCCGCCGGCCTGGATATCGGCGCTGGCCAGGCGGCCACGCCAGTTGCCTTTGTCCAGGGTACCGTCGAGGGCAGTAGCAAGCACCAGTTGCGGGCCCTTGAGGTCCAGTTGCAACTGTTGCTTGCGCAGGTCACCGCCGGCCTTGGCGGTCAGGGTGCCCAGCGCGGTTTCACCAGCACGGATGCCGGAAGCCGTCAGCGCGAGCGTGCCCTGCTGGGCCTTGTTCAAGGTGGCGGCCAGGTCGATGGCCTGCAGGCGGTTGTCGCCCAGGGCCAGGCCCTGCCCTTTCAGGGCAAGCTCGCCCTGGGGCGCCTGCAACGTGCCTGCGGCGTCGATACGGCCTTTCAACTGCCCCTGCAACTGCGGCCACAGCTGGCCCAGGCGCGGCAGGTCGAGGTCGATGCGCCCTGCCAGGCGCTGGTCCAGGCTGCCGCTGCCATTGATATGGTTATCGCCCAGGCGAATGTCGAGGTTGGCCAGGGTCCAGCGCTGGTCGGCGCCTTGGGCTTTAACCTGCAGCACGGCAGACTGGCCGCGCAGGCGGCCCTTGAGGTCAAGGTCGGCGTTCAGTTGCAGCGCGCCGTTCACCAGCTCGCCCTTGCTGCGCAGCGGCCCTGCCAGGTTGCCGGGCAGCTCCGCCACCCAGAAGGCCGGGTCCAGGTTGCTCAGGTCCAACGCCGCCTCCCAGCGCAGGGCATCGGCGAAATACAGCTTCAGGCTGCCGGCGGCGGTGCCCTTGCCGGCGCTCAGGTTCAACTGCGGCAGGAACACCGCGCCCAGGTCGCCGCTGAACGGGCTGGCCAGGCTGAAGGCGCCAGCGGGGCCATTGAAGTCGCCGCTGAAGTTGCCCATGTACTTGCCGTTGCGGTACGCCACCTCAGTGCTGAGGCGGTGCACGCTGACCTGCGGTTCAGCGATGTCCGGGTACAGGTGGTGCCAGGGAAAGTCCAGCCAGTCCAGCCGCGCGTCAGCGCTCAGGCCATCCTGCCAGCTCAACTGGCCGTCGAGCTTGACCCGCTGGCTGTCGTTGGCACCCAATTGCAGGCCCTGCACCTTGGCCCCCTTGGCATCGGCGATGCCGCTCAACGCCAGGTTCATGGCTTCGCCCTCGGCAGGCAGCTGCGCCTTGCCGACGATCTGGTAGCCAGCCTTGAGGTCGCCCTTGGCGCTCAGGTCCAGCTGGTTGAGTTGCAAGGTATCGGGCAGGCCCGGCGCGGCCTTGAACGCATCGGCCACAATGTGCAGCTGCGCTGGCAGGTTATCGGCCAGCGGCTGCAGTTGGCCACTGACGGTAGCGGGCAGGTAGCCACTGCTCTGGCCGTGCAGTTGCAGGCTGTCGAGCAGGTTGCCGTCGATGTCCAGCGCCAGCTGCCACGGCTGCTCGCCCACCTTCGGCAATTGCAGCTGCGCCGTGGCCTTGAGCGGCCAGCGCCCGCCTGGAGCGATGGTGCCGCTCAGGTCCAGGGCCAAGTCGTCACGCTGGGCGTGCAGGGAATCGATGCGCAGGCCGTCGGCGGTCCACTGGGCCGCCAGTTTCAGCTTCTGCACCTGCTCGCTGCCGTCGATGGAGAGGCTGCCCAGGTAGATTTCGCCAATCTGCAGCTTGACCGGCAGTTTCAGGTCCGGCAGCTGCAAGGGGCCAGTGCTCTCGGACGGCGCGCTGGGCGGCAGGGTCAGGCTGATCTGCTCTACTTCCAGGCGCTCGATGCACAGGGTCAGGTGCAGCAGGCACGATGGCGACCATTCCAGCAACGGCGTTTTCAGCAGCAGCCGCGTACCGCCCTGCTCCCAGCGCACCTCGTCGGCGCTCCAGTGCCCACCCAGGTGGCCACGGAAATTGTCCACGGCAAGCCCGGGCACTCGGGCCAGGGCCCAGCGGCCGCCGCCGGTGGTTTCCAGCACCAGCACGGCGCCTGCCACCACCAGCCCCACCACGACGGCCACGCCGCCACCGGCCCACAGCAGGCCGCGTTTCAACACCCGGTTCAAAGCTCAGGCCCTATGGAGAAGTGAATACGGAAACCGCCCGGGTCTTCCAGGGCGTGCGCCAGGTCGACACGTATCGGCCCCACCGGCGACACCCAGCGGATGCCCACGCCGACGCCGGTCTTGAGGCTGGGCAGTTCAAGGTTATTGAACGAGTTGCCCTGGTCGACAAAGGTCGCGATACGCCATTTCTCGGCAATGGAATATTGGTACTCGACACTGCCGGCCACCAGGTAGCGCCCGCCGATCTTGTCGCCGTCGGAGTTTTCCGGGGACAGGGTCTGGTAGTCGTAGCCGCGCACGCTCTGGTCGCCGCCGGCGAAGAAGCGCAGTGACGGCGGGATGTCCTTGTAGCCGTTGGTGACACTGCCGCCAAACTGCACGCGGCCCAGCAGGCGGTGGTTTTCGCCCAGGGTGGTCAGGCCCTTGAGCAGCACGTTGCCGTGGATCAGGTTGGCGTCCGAGCCTAGTCCTTCCTTCGCCACCTGGGTGTCGAACTGCAGGCGGTAACCGTTGTGCGGATCGACCTTGTTGTCGCTTTTCAGGTACGAATAGCTGATGCCCGGCATCAACAGGGTGCTCAGGCCGCTGTCGTTGCCCAGCCGGTACTCCTCGCGCTGCCACTTCAGCGAGATCACCCGCTGCCAGCCGCTGGGCAGTTTACTGTGCCACTCGGGGCCCACGGTCAGCAGCTTGCTGAGGCTGTCGGTGTCGGCTATTTCCTCATACTGGTAACCCGCGGCCCAGCGCAACTTGTCGGTCAGTGGCGGGTCCAGGGGGCGGTCGTACCATAGGCCGATATTCTGCCGGGGCGCCGATATTTCGGCTTCGGTGCCGTAGCTGTCGCCGTGGGAATTGACCCAGTGGCGGGTCCAGTTGGCCTTGATGCGCGGCCCCACATCGGTGGAGTAGCCGGGGCCTATGCCGATGGTGCGTGGCTTGCGGGTCTTGAGCTGCACGTCCACCGGTATCACCTGCCCTTCGGCGGAGGTAGGCGCGGCGTCCACGCGCATGCTTTCGAAATAGCCGCTCGACTGCAGGGCCTGGTTGAGTTCGGCCACCAGTTGCGAGTCATAGGGGGTGCCGGCCTTGAACGGCACCATGCGTTGCAGCAGGTCGTCGTCGAATGGCGTGTCGCCTTCGAAGTGCACGGCACCGAGGGTGAAGCGTGGGCCGCTTTCATACACAAGCTCGATGTCGGCGACACCGGCGGCCGGGTCCACGGCCAGGCGTTGCTGGGTGAAGTGGCCTTTGAAGTAACCGTAGCGCGAGGCCTGGTTGAGGATGAGCTGCTTGGCGTCCTCGTAATGGCCATGGTTGAGCACCGCACCGGGGCGCAGGTCGGCGCTGTTGGGCAGGCGGAAGCCCTTGAACTGGCTGGCCGGCCCTTCCACACGGAGGGTGACGTTGCGCAGGTGAATGGGCTCGCCCGGCTCGATGCTCAGCACCAGTTGCGGGTTGGCACCCTCCTTCACCCGGCTGGCAATGTGCGCCTGGTAAAAGCCGAGGGCCTGGGCGGCTTTGGCGGCCTGCTCTTCGGCGCCCCGGCTGAAACGCTCAAGGGCTTCGGCGTCACGGGCGCCGAGGCTGCCAATGTAGCCTTCGATATTGGCCTTGAGCTCGGAATTGGCTGGTTTTACCTGTACCACCAGTTCGCTCTGCGCTTGCGCGGCAAAACTCGTGAACAGCAACACCAGACCGCGGGTAAATCGTCCTGAAAACTTCATGGCGCGGATGCTATCACGGTAAAGCGGCGTTTTAAGAGCGGATCAGCCCTCGCAAGATTCTGATTCTAGACGCGAATGTGTTCCAAATGTTGCGGGCTTGCATGAAAAAACACATGTTCCCGGACCGGTCCCACGGCAATCTCGCCAATTTCCTCGTAGCCCTGGCGCTGGTAGAACGCCAGATAACGAGGGTTGCCGGTGTCCAGCACCACGCCATCGGAGTGCTCGTCGTCGGCGCACCAGTTATGCACCGCCGTCAGCAGTTGCTCGCCGAAGTGGTGCCCCTGGTATTGCGGGTGAATGGCCAGCAGCGGCAACACATGCACCGCTTCGCTGGGCAGGCAGGCCAGCACCGACTGGTAATATTCCAGGTAGCGACGGGTGCAGTTCAGGCCCGTGCTCAACAGCATGCGCAGGCGCCACGCCCAACTTTCGGTGATGCCCAGCCGGCGCTGCGGCGGC
This sequence comes from Pseudomonas sp. JC1203, assembly GCF_056175065.1. Classification (NCBI taxonomy): domain Bacteria; kingdom Pseudomonadati; phylum Pseudomonadota; class Gammaproteobacteria; order Pseudomonadales; family Pseudomonadaceae; genus Pseudomonas; species Pseudomonas sp. JC1203. The sequence continues at coordinate 143,599 of NZ_JBWCAM010000005.1, read as the reverse complement.
GCGATGAGCGCCACGCCCACCAGCCGGTCCTCGTGCAGCAGGCCGATGCCGGGCAAGTCCTGGAGGAAATGCTGTTTGACCAGTTCGCGCACCGTGGCCCGTACCCGTTGCTCGTAGCCTGTGCGCTGCGCCTCGAATACGTAGGCAAAGGTCGGTTCGTGACGGTAGGCGTGGTACAGCAGCGAACGCACTTCGCTGGCGTAACCGCCGTCCAGCATCACCACCTGGGCCGTTTCGCTGGCAGTCTGGGACATGGTCAAGCTCCTGTGCACAACGGCGCCGCTTGAGTGCGGCACGTTCTTGTATTGGGGTACGGCAGGGTTGCGAGGTTCCATCTATCTGGACGTTAGCAGTGCGCGCAGTGGCTCGCCATGCTGGCCCCGGCACGGCCCATCCGTTAGCATCGGCGTTTTACCCAGGACTGCCGCCTCCATGAAGATTGTCTCGTTCAACATCAACGGCCTGCGCGCCCGGCCCCATCAGCTGGCGGCGCTGATCGAAAAACACCAGCCCGACGTCATCGGCCTGCAGGAAACCAAGGTCAGCGACGAGCAGTTCCCGCTGGCCGAGGTGCAGGCCCTGGGCTACCACGTGCACTACCACGGCCAGAAAGGTCACTACGGCGTGGCCCTGCTGTCGCGCCAGGCGCCGCTGGCCCTGCACAAGGGTTTCAGCACCGACGAGGAAGACGCCCAGCGCCGCTTCATCTGGGGCACCTTCGCCGACGCCAACGGCAACCCGGTGACCATCATGAACGGCTACTTCCCCCAAGGCGAAAGCCGCGACCACCCCACCAAGTTCCCCGCCAAGCAGCGCTTCTACGCCGACCTGCAAGCGCTGCTGGAAGGCCAGTTCAGCAACGACCAGGCGCTGGTGGTGATGGGTGACGTGAACATCTCCCCTGAAGACAGCGACATCGGCATCGGCCCCGACAACGCCAAGCGCTGGCTGAAGACCGGCAAGTGCAGCTTCCTGCCCGAGGAGCGCGAGTGGATGGCGCGCCTGAAGAACTGGGGCCTGGTGGACAGCTTCCGCCACCTGAACCCGGACGTTGCCGACCGCTTCAGCTGGTTCGACTACCGCAGCCGCGGCTTCGAGGACGAACCCAAGCGTGGCCTGCGCATCGACCTGATCATGGCCTCCCAGGGCCTGCTGCCGCGGGTGGCGGATGCCGGCGTGGACTATGAACTGCGCGGGATGGAAAAGCCGTCGGACCATGCGCCGATCTGGTTGAAGTTGAGCTGAGTGCAACCCGTGCCGCGATAGCCCGGTAGCCGTTGGCGAAGGCGGCGCCGGCCCTTGTTCACGTTGGAGACCTCCAGTGAACGCCAGGGCCAGCGCAGCCTGGCGGCAGCGGCTACAAGCCGCCGGGTCACGTCGGGGAGCAAACCCAGGCGCCCTGCTCGTTCACATACTGGTAACCTGCTTGTCTTATTCTCCCCGACACCCCTTCGGCCTCCCCGGTGCCTGCGACGATGCCCCGCCTTCCCCGCCTTCTGTCTGTACTCTGCCTGGCATTGCCCCTGGCCGCCTGGGCCCAGGTGCCGGTCCTGCGCATCCAGGGTTCCAATACCATCGGCGCCGAGCTGGGCCCCGCGTTGGTGCAGGCGATGCTGCAGGACCAAGGGCTGAAGCAGGTCGAGGTGCAGCCTGGCACCCATGCCAACGAACAGCAGGTGTCAGCCGTAACCGTGGATGGCCAGCAGCTGCGCATCGAGATTGATGCCCACGGCTCCAGCACCGGGTTCAGCGCCTTGGAGCATGGCGAGGCAGACCTTGCGGCCGCCTCACGCCCCATCAAGGACAGCGAACTGGTGGCCCTGGACCGCCTGGGCGACCTGAGAAGCGCCGAGGCCGAGCAGGTGATTGCCATCGATGGCGTAGCGGTGATCGTGCACCCCGACAACCCGTTGCGGCAGTTGAGCACCGAGCAACTGGCGCGCATTTTTGCCGGCGAGGTGCGCGACTGGGCCGAGGTGGGCATGGGCCACGGCCCGATTCACCTGTATGCCCGCGATGATCAGTCCGGCACCTGGGAGACGTTCAAGGAATTGGTACTGGCCCCGCGCGGCAAGGCGCTGGCGCCCCAGGCGCGGCGGCTTGAGTCCAGCGAACAACTGTCGGATGAGGTCAGCCATGACCCCCAGGCCATCGGTTTCATCGGCCTGCCCTATGTGCGCCAGGCCCGCGCGCTGGCCATCGGCGACGGCGCGGCCCAGGCCATGGCGCCCAGCATCAGCCTGATCGCCACCGAGGACTATCCACTGTCGCGGCGCCTGTATTTCTACTTGCCGCCGGCGCGCAACAACCCCTGGGCGCAATCGCTGGTGCGCTTCACCCAGAGCGACAAGGGCCAGGCCATCGTCGCCCGCTACGGTTTCGTCTCACAGACAGTGCAGGCCATCCAGGTGCCTGCCACCGCGAACATGCCCGCCGACTACCGTCAGCTGGCGGCCGAAGCCCAGCGCCTGTCGGTGAATTTTCGCTTTGCCGAAGGCAGCGCCAGTCTCGACAACAAGGCCCTGGCGGATGTGCAGCGGGTGCTGGCCTACCTGCGCGCACGCGGCAAGACGTTCAAGGACGTGACCCTGGTGGGCTTTGGCGACGCCAAGGATGACAGCGCCCGCGCCCTGCTGCTGTCGCGTTTGCGCGCCATGACCGTGCGCCGCGAACTGGCGCGCAGCGGCGTGGTGCTGCGCGACATTCGCGGGCTGGGGGCGGAGATGCCGGTAGCCACCAACGACCTGGACGAAGGCCGCATCAAGAACCGGCGGGTGGAAGTGTGGGTGTATTGAGTGCGGACGCGGCCTACGGCCGCTGCTACGGGGCCCCGTGTACCTCGTCTATTGCGGCGGCTGCATCGCGGCCAAGGCCGGCTCCTACCAGGTACGGTGTAGGAGCCGACTTTAGTCGCGATGCAGACGACGCCGTTTCAGGACAGTTGCTGCTACGCCGGGGGGTCAACCCTGCTCGCGCGAGCTGCGCAGCAGCTCCTTGGGCACGTACTTGCCAATCTCGTATTTGCCAATGGCCGCGCGGTGTACTTCATCCGGCCCGTCGGCCAGGCGCAGGGTGCGCTGCATGGCGTACATGTAGGCCAGCGGGAAGTCGCCACTAACGCCAGCGCCACCGTGGATCTGGATGGCGCGGTCGATCACCCGCAGCGCCACGTTGGGCGCCACCACCTTGATTTGCGCAATCTCGCTCTTGGCCACCTTGTTGCCAGCGGTGTCCATCATGTAGGCCGCTTTCAGGGTCAGCAGCCGGGCCATGTCGATTTCCATGCGCGAGTCGGCGATCTTGTCGATGTTGCCGCCCAGGCGCGCCAGCGGCCGGCCAAAAGCGGTGCGCGCCACCGAGCGCTTGCACATCAGCTCCAGCGCGCGCTCGGCCATGCCGATGGAGCGCATGCAGTGGTGGATGCGCCCCGGGCCCAGCCGCCCTTGGGCAATCTCGAAGCCGCGCCCCTCGCCCAGCAGCACGTTCTCGTAAGGCACGCGCACGTTGTCGAACAGCACCTCGGCGTGGCCGTGGGGCGCATCGTCGTAGCCGAACACCGGCAGCGGCCTTACGATCTTCACCCCTGGGGTATCGACCGGCACCAGAATCATCGAGTGCTGCTGGTGGCGCGGGCCATCCGGGTTGCTCAGGCCCATGAAGATGAGGATCTTGCAGCGCGGGTCGCAGGCGCCCGAGGTCCACCATTTGCGGCCGTTGATCACCCACTCATCACCCTGGCGCTCGGCGCGCGCGGCCATGTTGGTGGCGTCGGACGAGGCCACGTCGGGCTCGGTCATGGCGAACGCCGAGCGAATCTCGCCGCGCAGCAGCGGTTCCAGCCAGCGGCGCTTGTGCTCCTCACTGCCGTAACGCACCAGCACCTCCATGTTGCCGGTGTCGGGCGCCGAGCAGTTGAACGGCTCTGGGCCCAGCAGCGAGCGGCCCATGATCTCCGCCAGCGGCGCGTATTCCAGATTGGTCAGGCCGGCACCCAGTTCCGATTCGGGCAGGAACAGGTTCCACAAGCCTTCGGCGCGGGCCTTGGCTTTCAACTCTTCCATGATGGCGCTGGGCTGCCAGCGGTCGCCTTCGGCCACCTGGCGTTCGAACACCGGCTCGGCGGGGTAAACGTATGCATCCATGAACGCGGTCACGCGTTCACGCAATTCCTGAACCTTGGGCGAATAAGCGAAATCCATGGGGCGGCTACCTTTGAGCAAGGGTTGTCGTGGGCATGGATTCGATGCTAGAACAGGCACCAAGATTTATCTAACCTATTCTCGGCGTCTATTATCATTCATCACCGATATAGGATGACGCGATGCATCGGCATAACCACAACAAGAGCGCTGCCACATGAATCTGAGCAAGGTCGACCTGAATCTGTTCATCGTCTTCGACGCCATCTACACCGAGGCCAACCTTACCCGCGCCGGGCAGATCGTCGGCATCACCCAGCCGGCGGTGTCCAACGCCCTGGCCCGGCTGCGCGAAACCTTCAATGACCCGCTGTTCGTGCGCACCGCCCAAGGCATGGTGCCCACGCCCATGGCGCAGAACATCATCGGCCCGGTGCGCAACGCTCTTTCACTGTTGCGCGTGTCGGTACAGGAAAGCCGCATCTTCAACCCGTTGCAGGCCAGCAAGACCTTCCGCATCAGCATGACCGACCTCACCGAGGCGGTAATACTGCCGCCCATGTTCCAGCGCCTGCGCCGCCTGGCGCCAGCGGTGGTCATCGAGAGTTTCCTGTGCAAGCGCCGCGAGACCACCAAGGAGCTCGCTGCCGGGCGCCTGGATTTCGCCGTGGACGCGCCGTTGAACACCGACCCGCAGGTGCGCCACGTCAAATTGATGGAAGACCAGTACGTGTGCGCCCTGCGCAAGGGCCACCCGCTGACCAAGGAGAAGATCACCCTGGACGACTACCTGGCGCTGACCCACATCCACATCTCCAGCCGCCGCAACGGCCTGGGCTACGTGGACCTGGCGCTGGGCAAGATGGGCCTGCAGCGCAAGATTGCCTTGCGCTCGCAGCATTACCTGATGGCCTCCCAAGTGCTGCAGCAGACCGACATGGTGATGACCGTGCCCGAGCGTTTCGCCCGCCGCCACGACCTCAACTACGTGGCCCTGCCGGTGAACGACGTGCCACCGGTGGAAACCCACCTGTATTGGCACGAAAGCACCGACCAGGACCCGGCCAACCGCTGGATGCGCGAGCAGATGATCGAGCTGGGCCAGTTGGTGACCCGCGCCGACCACCTGCCCCAGGCCGCCAACGCTGGGCGCTGACGGCCGCCGGGGTTACGCCTCCAGGGGCTGGAAGTGCTGGCGCGCCTGGGCCGGGCTGATGGGGCTGCGCCACACTTTCGCCGGTGTATTCTGCGCTTCCCATTGCGCACCCAGCCGCGCCTGGTCGGCACGCTTCACGTGGGCGGCGGCAAAGTTGTCGAAGGCGTGGCGCATTTTCCCATAGTGGAAATGCGCCACCCACAAGTCCTCGCCGCTGGCCACGTCGACCATCACGTACTCCTGCAGGAACTGCTGCGTGTCGAGTTCCGGCACCCGGCCGATGCGCCGCTCCAGGCGGATGGCCTGCTGGCCCAGCAGGTACTCGGCGTGGGCCATGCTGGGCTGTGGCATGCCCTTGCTCAAGCGAATGCGCAGCCCGGTGGCCTCGGTGATTAATTGCGCACCCCGCCCACGCAGGCGCGCCACCAGCGCCACGGTGTCATCGCTGGCAGTGGACAGGCGCTCTATGCTTGCCGCCAACTCCAGCAGCCCGCGCCCTTCGTTGCTGATCAGATCATCGACACTGGCCAGGGCCATGCCGCGCCGCGCGTAGCCTTCGGCACGCAGCACCAGGCCGTCGCTGTTGGCGAGCTGCATCCGCGCCTGGGCTTGCAGGTCGGCCAGCCGGGCCTGGGTCACCGCCGCTTCACGCAAGGCCCAGCGATTGTTGCCCTGCAAGTCATAATGGCGGACGGTGCCGTCACTAACCTCGACTTGCATGGAGCGTTGTGCGCCCTCGCCGACCTCGGTGCCGATCAACACGCGGTCGTCCACCGTCTCGAACACCCGTTTGCGCGCGCCGCCCTCCGGCTGTGGCCGGGCCGGATGGTCGATGGCCCCATCCAGATCGCGCTGTGCTTCATTGAGCATGGCCTTCAGCACGCGTAGCAGGCGCTTGCGGTAGCGCAGGTCGATATACTGCGGGAACATCGCCGTCCATTCCTCGACCTGCCAGCCAAACGCTTCAATGGCAGTGACGAAATCAGACAAGATGCGCCGCCGCTGGGCGGCGCTGAGATTGAGCACCTCGGTATCGCGCCAGGTGGCGAGCAGTACATCCAGGTGCCGGACGTCGCGCACGATCATGCCGCTGAGAAACATCCGCTCCGGGTCAAGCGTCATCTCGGGCTTGAGCACCAGCTTGAGCAAGTCATCCGCCTGGTCGGCACTGTATAACCTGGGGCGATACTGGTAGCGGTGCTTTTCCAGCAAGCGGGTCAGATCGGCATCGTCGCCAGACCCCAGCTTCCCGCGACTCGACTCCTGATGGAAGCGCAGGCTCCATTCGGCAATGGCATCCGATTGCGCCAACACGGCGACCCGCGCATCGCGAAGCGCGACCAGCTCGCCGCTGATACGGCTGACGAACTCGTCGACGCTGAGGGTGCCTTGCTCGACCGCGTCGATCAGGTGCTGGTGCGCAGCATGCCGCACCATGAATTCGGCTTTCAACGACTGGCGCAGCAACTGACTGGCATGAATCATTAATTGCAAACGGTGCAGCAGCTGATAGCGCACCTTACCCAGCATGGTCGGGTATTTTCGGGCTTGGAACAGCGCTTTGTTTTCCCGGATACCCAGCAAAAACCGGTCACACGCCTGTATATGCTCGACTACCACCACAAAGGCGGCTTCACGCAGCGTCTCGTCCCGCGGGTTGGACCGGGCATAACGGTCCCAGGCGTCATTGGCAGCCTCCAGTAGCCGATCCACCTCCTCCTGGCCTGCGCTCAGCTGCCGAATCGTAGCGCGCCGATTACGCTGGGTCGCATCGCCCAGCCACTCCGGCAATTGCCGCTGCACGGCCAACGGCAGGCGCTCGGCGGTGCTGTCGAGCATGGCCCCCACAGCGTTTCCCCCTCCCTGGAGCCCGGCGTCCACCAGGCGACCGAAAATTGCCCCGTGGGTTTGCCACTGGCCACTGCCATCCAGCCTCACCGGCTGGCGATAGGTTTTCAGCGCCGTGCCGCTCAAGCGCCACGTGTTGTAGGTGGCGTCCCACTGCACCGCATAGGCGCTACCACCGCGCAAAATGTAGTGACTGCCCCCATGGCTGTACACACCGCCCTGTGCCGACTGCAGCAAGGCAGGCACAATATCGCTCTCGTAACCGCGAAAGGCCGACACATGCCCGCGCCCAGTGACCGGCGCCAGGCGCCTGGCCGCCTGGGGGCCGAGCTGACGTGCACGCACACCAGCGCGCAGGCTCGTGACGTTGCCAACTCCACCGGCCACGGTGCCCGGTAGAATGTCCATCGCCGCGCCGATCAGCGACGCCAGCATGTTTTCCAGTTCCAGCAATCCGTCCGCCGAATCGCCACGGCGGAATGCCTGCACCGCCTGTACCGCGCTGTCGATAGCATCGAAGACGGCCACGGCGGCGCCCACGAACGGCAGCAGCCCGACCACCACCTTGATGATGACGAAAATGCTCTCGTGACTACGGGCGGCGGCCTCCAGCCACAGCTGGTCCTGGGTGCGCGCCGTAGTGCGATGGTGGCTGAGCATGCGCCCCATCTGCAGGTTCAGTTGATACTCGGCGACACTGCTGGCCGGACCGATGCGCTCGCCGGGCACCAGCCAGCCGTCGTAATTGCGCAGCTGTGCCTCGCGCATATAGGCGCCATGGTCGGCGGCCAGGCCGCTGGAGGGCAATGCCGCCAGGTAGTCGACCATGCGCGACTCCAGGCTCATTTGCACCAGCAGGCGGCAGGCCTCGGCCATGTTGTCATGCTGGGTCAGCACCTTGCCGTTAGGCGCGTCGGGCAGGTAAAGCAGAGTCAACCCGCCGGCCGGATGGTTGATCAACACCACCCCGGCCAGGGCGCTGCCGGTTGGGGTGCCGGTGCCCTTGAACTGCACCCAGTGCAGTTGCGCCGCAGGGTTTTCCAGCAGCGCCAGCGCCGCGTCGTCCAGCCGCGAGCGGCGCAGCGCCAGTTGAGCTTGCAGGCGCAGGCTTGCCTGCCAGGGCGCCAGCAATGTGGTACGGCGGGCCTGGATGGCCTCCGGCCCCTCGCCGGGCAGCCCTTTGAAGGCGTCGCGCAAGGTACTTTCGTAGCGGGCCGGCAGGTCCAGCTCCTCGAACAGCGCCTTGAGCTGGGCCAGGGTTGGCAACACTGTGCTGGCGGCCACGCCGCGCGGTTCGACGCGAGCGAAGTGCAGGCGCTTGGCGAGATCTTCGTCAATGCCCGCAAGCGCCAGCTGGACCAGGGACAGCTGTTCGCGCGCCTCACTGGGCTGGGTGATCATTTTCGCCGGGGTGCCTGGCGCCCCGGAGCCGGGAACGGTCTCGCGCACCGTGGCCACCGAGACCGGCAAGTCGATGACCAGGTTTTCCGGTTGCAGGTTGAACGCCAGTTGCAGGCGCCGCGCCAGGGCTGCGGCGACGAACTCATCGCGGGGCGGCACGTCACGCGCCAGCAGGTTTTGCGCCTTTTCCAGCGCGTTCAAGTAGTCGCCGAGGCGCTGGCCAAGCTCCTCCCGAGCCTGCTGGTTCAGGCCGCGCAGCCAGGTGGGCAAGCCCTCGGCCAGGGTCACGGTTTCGTCCTCGAACAACACGTCGAGGAACGCCTGGTCGCGAGCGTCGTGACGCGGTGCTTCCAGGGCCGCCAATGCCTCGAGGCGCCAGCGCTGCAGCGAGGCCTCCGGCGTCCCGGCATCGGCGTATAAACGCTCGCCCCGTTCGATGGCTTGGGCATGGAGGTACAACGGGCGCCACTGGCGCTTGAGGCCCACGTCGAAGGCGTTACCGACAATGGGCGCGTAGGAAAATGAAACTTGCCCATGCAAGGTCGGGTCGGCCTCGGCCAACCCCTCCAGCACGGCCACCTGGAAGGCATCCAGCGAATCGAACTGCGCCAGGCCGCCATGGGCCCCTGGCCAGTAAACCAGCACTCCCCAGCTACCGGCGGTGTCGTGCACGGCATTGGCATGGGTAATGACCATGACCCCGGCCAGCACGTCGTTACCGCTGGCGCCCAGCAGGGCCACATCGGCGATCAAGGTGTTACCGGTGTTGCGGTCGGCATCGTCGGGTGTGTCGAGCAGCGCTTCCAACCGGGTGGCCTGTTCGCCCTTGAGTTGCCCCAGGGCCTGCATCATGTCGAACTCGGCGCGCAGAGCCTTGGCGTGGGCGGCACTGAGGTTGTCGAACAGAATGTGGCCGGGGGCCAGTTCAGCCCAGGCTTCAGTACGCCCGAGCAGTGGCCGCGCAGCCAGCAGGCAGGCTTGGCGCGCCGCGCCTATGGCCTGCTGGTAATCGCGCAGCGTGCGCCATTGCGCGGACTTCAGGTCGGCATTGCCACCCACGGTAGCGCGAATGGCAGCGAGTTGCTGGCTGACCTGCCATTCACGCCAATAAGGGTCGATTTCTTCGGCAAAGGCGCCAAACAGCAATGCAGGCGGGGCAAGTGGTGTGTCGTTCATGGGCTGCAGTCCTTGCAGGGGGAATGAGCGCCCATTGGGCCCGGCTGCCCGGTTTGCCAGGTGGTAATTACCTAGGCGCATCTTGACGTTAACGTCAAGCAAGGTTTACGTTGACGTCAACCGCCCTGTCGAGCCCGACCATGACCTACAGCATCTCCGACCTGTCCCGCGAACTGGACATCACCACCCGCGCCATCCGCTTCTATGAAGAACAAGGCATGCTCAGCCCGGAACGCCGTGGCCAGGAGCGTATCTATTCGCCCCGCGACAAGGTCACCCTGAAACTCATCCTGCGTGGCAAGCGCATTGGTTTTTCCCTGGCCGAGTGCCGCGAGCTGATCGAGCTGTACGACCCCAGCGGCAACCACAGGCAACTGACCAGCATGCTGGCGAAGATCACCGAGCGCCGCGCGCAACTGGCCCAGCAGTTGCTGGACATACAGCAGATGCAACTGGAACTGGACACCGCCGAAGAGCGCTGCACCCAGGCCCTGGCCGAGCTCGGCGCACAACCTGTTACCACCCAGGAGTAACACCATGGCCCTGCCCCACAGCGTGCGCCTGATCGAAGTCGGCCCCCGTGACGGCCTGCAGAACGAGGCCAGCCCCATCAGTGTCATCGACAAGGCGCGCTTGGTGAACGAGCTGGCCGCCTGTGGTTATTCCTATATAGAAGCGGGCAGCTTCGTCTCGCCCAAGTGGGTGCCGCAGATGGCCGGCTCTGCCGAGGTGTTCGCCAGCCTCCAGCGCGTGCCGGGGGTGACCTACGGCGCGCTGACGCCCAACCTGCAAGGTTTCGAGGCGGCACTGGCGGCTGGCGCGGACGAGGTGGCGGTGTTCGCCGCAGCGTCCGAAAGCTTCTCGCAGCGCAACATCAATTGCTCCATTGCCGCCAGCCTCGAACGCTTCGCGCCGGTGATGGCAGCGGCCAAGGCCGCCGGGGTGCCGGTGCGCGGCTACGTGTCGTGTGTACTGGGCTGCCCCTACGAAGGCGCCATTGCCCCGGCACAAGTGGCCGCCGTGGCGCGCGAACTGCACGCGATGGGCTGCCGGGAAATTTCCCTGGGCGACACCATCGGCGTGGGCACGCCCGGCGCCACGCGCAACCTGTTCCAGGCGGTGGCGCGGGAGGTGCCGCTGGCGCAGCTGGCCGGGCACTTCCATGACACCTACGGCCAGGCCCTGGCCAATATCTACGCAGCGTTGCTGGAAGGCATCAGCGTGTTCGACAGTTCCGTGGCCGGCCTGGGCGGCTGCCCCTATGCCAAGGGCGCCAGCGGCAATGTCGCCAGCGAAGACGTGCTGTACCTGTTGCAGGGGCTGGGCATTCACACCGGCATCGACCTGGACGCCGTCATCGCCGTGGGCGAGCGCATCAGTCAACAGCTTGGCCGCGCCAACGGCTCGCGGGTAGCACAAGCGCGCCGGTGTGGCTGAGGGGTGTTACCCCTCCCGCGTTTTCCGAGTATCAGGGAAACACTTTGAGCGTTCCTTTTCCGACACCCGCGTGCCTTGGAGCGACCAAACCCCCGTTTTCATTGGGTTTCGAAAAGTTGGCACGGCATCTGCTTTATCTCTCGTACAACAAAAACAACAAACTCAGTACCACCCAATAAAAACAACACGTAACGGCTCTGGCATAACAAGAACAAACGCGGCAGAGGCGAAGCTAACAGATTTTTTTGGAGAGGATGCGCCACCGGGGCTTGCCCCACACCGTACACAGAACAACAAAACTGCCCTGAGGCAGCGACGTACCGGTGACAGGCGAATCAGCGCTCAAAAAAATACGTTTGCTCTTGACCCAGGATGTGGGTCACACGAAACAGCGGTAAAGGGTCACGGTCGCCAAAAACAACAACAGGCCGCCCCTCAATAATAAAAAAAGAGCAGGCAACAATACCTTGAGGGGAGCTTCGGCTCCCCTCAGTGCTTTCCGCAACAACCCAAATCCCACAGAAATGGCACGTTCCAACAAACGTAGGCGCCGGCCTTGGCCGCGACAGGCCGCGCGGGCGGCCGGTGGTTGCCGTGATTGAGTATCCCGTCGAGTGAATTTGACATCCCGCACAGGGGTGCGACAAAGTGTCACCTCACCCGCACACTTCCCCACGAAACGGGTAACAGGGAAACACATCGGGATGTGAAATCTGGTGAAAAATTCCTGAAAACGGCGAAAGCCCCGAATTCATTGGGTTTTGAAAAGTTGGCACGGGACCTGCTTTATCTCTCGTACAACAAAAACAATAAAACTGCAGTACCCAATAAAAACAACACGTAACGGCTCTGGCATAACAAGAACAATCGCGGCAGAGGCGAAGCTAACAGATTTTTTTGGAGAGGATGCGCCACCGGGGCTTGCCCCACACCGTACACAGAACAACAAAACTGCCCCGAGGCAGCGACGTACCGGTGACAGGCGAATCAGCGCTCAAAAAAATACGTTTGCTCTTGACCCAGGATGTGGGTCACACGAAACAGCGGTAAAGGGTCACGGTCGCCAAAAACAACAACAGGCCGCCCCTCAATAATAAAAAAAGAGCAAGCAACAAGACCTTGAGGGGAGCTTCGGCTCCCCTCAGTGCTTTCCGCGATTTATTCCCTCCCCCTTCCCACCGCACCGATTTGACAGCCCGCGCCAGCAGGTTTACGTTAACGTAAAGGTCAGCATTCATTCCATAAAAACAATCCATGAAGGGCCACCCATGCGCTACCCGACCCTGAATTTCGCCTTGGGCGAAACTATCGACATGCTCCGCGACCAGGTGCAGGCGTTTGCCGCCGCCCAGATCGCCCCGCGCGCCGCGCAGATCGACCGTGACAACCTGTTCCCCGCCGACCTGTGGCGGCAGTTCGGCGACATGGGCCTGCTGGGCGTTACCGTGCCGGAAGAATATGGCGGCGCAGGCCTTGGCTACCTGGCCCACGTGGTGGCCATGGAAGAAATCAGCCGCGCCTCGGCGTCAGTGGCATTGTCCTACGGCGCCCACTCCAACCTGTGCGTGAACCAGATCAACCGTAACGGCAGCCACGCGCAAAAGCTCAAATACCTGCCCAGACTGATCAGTGGCGAGCACGTCGGCGCCCTGGCCATGAGCGAACCCAACGCCGGTTCCGACGTGGTGTCCATGAAGCTGCGCGCCGACAAGCGTGGCGACCACTACGTGCTCAACGGCAGCAAGACCTGGATCACCAACGGCCCCGACGCCAACACTTATGTGATCTACGCCAAGACCGACCTGGAAAAAGGCGCCCATGGCATCACCGCCTTCATCGTCGAGCGCGACTGGGCCGGCTTCACCCGCAGCAACAAGTTCGACAAGCTGGGCATGCGCGGCTCCAACACCTGCGAGCTGTTCTTCGACGACGTGCAGGTGCCCGAAGAGAATATCCTCGGCGTGCTCAACGGCGGCGTGAAGGTGCTGATGAGCGGCCTGGACTACGAGCGCGTGGTGCTCTCGGGTGGCCCCACCGGCATCATGCAGGCCTGCATGGACTTGATCGTGCCCTACATTCACGACCGCAAGCAGTTCGGCCAGAGCATCGGCGAGTTCCAGCTGATACAGGGCAAGGTCGCCGACATGTACACCCAGCTCAACGCCAGCCGCGCCTACCTGTACGCCGTGGCCCAGGCCTGCGAGCGCGGCGAGACCGCGCGCAAGGACGCCGCCGGGGTGATCCTGTACACCGCCGAGCGCGCCACGCAGATGGCCCTGGACGCTATCCAGATTCTGGGCGGTAACGGTTACATCAACGAGTTCCCCGCCGGGCGCCTGCTGCGCGACGCCAAGCTGTACGAAATCGGCGCCGGCACCAGCGAGATCCGCCGCATGCTGATCGGCCGCGAGCTGTTCAACGAAACCCGCTGACGGAGCGCGCCCCATGGCTACCCTGCACACCCGACTCAACCCGCGCGCCGCCGACTTCCTCGCCAACAGCGCGGCCATGCTCGAACAGGTAGGCGCCCTGCGCAGCCTGCTCGCCCAGGTGCACGAAGGCGGCGGCGCCAAGGCCCAGCAGCGCCATACCTCGCGCGGCAAACTGCTGCCACGCGAGCGCATCAACCGCCTGCTGGACGCCGGTTCGCCGTTCCTGGAAATCGGTCAGCTGGCAGCTTATGACGTGTACGACGAGGCCGTGCCGGCCGCCGGCATCATCGCTGGTATCGGCCGCATCGAAGGCGTGGAATGCATGATCATCGCCAACGACGCCACGGTCAAAGGCGGCAGCTACTACCCGCTGACGGTAAAGAAGCACCTGCGCGCCCAGGCCATCGCCCAGGAAAACCGCCTGCCCTGCGTGTACCTGGTGGACTCGGGTGGCGCCAACCTGCCGCGCCAGGACGAGGTGTTCCCCGACCGTGAGCACTTTGGCCGCATCTTCTTCAACCAGGCCACCATGAGCGCCCAGGGCATCCCCCAGATCGCCGTGGTGATGGGTTCCTGCACCGCTGGCGGTGCGTACGTGCCGGCCATGTCGGACGAAACCATCATGGTCCGCGAGCAGGCGACGATCTTCCTCGCCGGGCCGCCACTGGTGAAGGCTGCTACCGGCGAGGTGGTGACTGCCGAGGCACTGGGTGGCGCCGACGTGCACTGCAAGGTCTCCGGCGTCGCCGACCATTACGCCGACAACGACGAACACGCGCTGGCCATCGCCCGGCGCTGCGTGGCCAACCTCAACTGGCGCAAGCAAGGGCAGTTGCAGTGCCAGGCGCCCAACGCCCCGCTCTACCCTGCCGACGAGCTGTACGGGGTGATACCGGCCGAAGCGAAGCAACCCTTCGATGTGCGCGAAGTGATCGCGCGGCTGGTGGACGGCTCGGTATTCGATGAATTCAAGGCGCTGTTCGGCACCACCCTGGTGTGCGGCTTCGCCCACCTGCACGGCATGCCCATCGCCATCCTCGGCAACAATGGCATCCTCTTCGCCGAAGCGGCGCAAAAAGGTGCGCACTTCATCGAACTGGCCTGCCAGCGCGGCATCCCGCTGCTGTTCCTGCAGAACATCACCGGCTTCATGGTTGGCCAGAAATACGAAGCCGGCGGCATCGCCAAGCACGGCGCCAAGCTGGTAACCGCGGTGGCCTGTGCGCGGGTGCCTAAGTTCACGGTGATCATCGGCGGCAGCTTCGGCGCCGGCAACTATGGCATGTGCGGCCGCGCGTACGACCCGCGCCTGTTGTGGATGTGGCCCAACGCGCGAATCGGCGTGATGGGCGCCGAACAGGCCGCCGGCGTGCTGGTGCAGGTCAAGCGCGAGCAGAGCGAACGCGCCGGTGGCAGCTTCAGCGCAGAGGAAGAAGCGGCATTGAAGCAGCCGATTCTCGAACAATACGAACGCCAGGCCCACCCTTACTACTCCAGCGCCCGCCTGTGGGACGACGGCGTCATCGACCCGGCGCAGACCCGCGACATCCTCGCCCTGGCCCTGTCGGCCGCCCTCAACGCGCCCATCGAAGCCAGCCGTTTCGGCATTTTCAGGATGTGACCATGAACGACTTCAGCACCCTGCAACTCGAACATGACCCGCGGGGTTTCGCCACCCTGTGGCTCAACCGCCCCGACAAACACAACGCCTTCAACGCCCAGATGATCCGCGAACTGATTTTGGCACTGGACACCGTGGCCGCCGACGCCAGCCTGCGTTTCCTGCTGATTCGCGGCCGCGGCAAGCACTTCTGCGCCGGTGCCGACCTTGCCTGGATGCAGCAATCGGCGCAGCTGGATTTCAACACCAACCTGGACGACGCCCGCCAGCTGGCCGAGCTGATGTACAACCTGGGCAAGCTCAAGCTGCCGACCCTGGCCGTGGTTCACGGCGCCGCCTACGGTGGGGCGCTGGGGCTGATCAGTTGCTGCGACATGGCCCTGGGCACCGCCGATGCGCAATTCTGCCTGTCGGAGGTGCGCATCGGCCTGACGCCTGCGGTCATCAGCCCCTTTGTGGTCAAGGCCATCGGCGAGCGTGCCGCGCGCCGCTATGCGCTGACCGCCGAGCGCTTCGACGGCCAGCGCGCCCACGAGCTGGGCCTGCTGGCCGAAACCTGCGCCAGCGCCGAGCTGGAACAGCGCCTGGCGCACTGGGTGGACAATCTGCTGCTCAACAGCCCCCTGGCCATGCGCGCCTGCAAGGAGCTGCTGCGTGAAGTCGCCCACGGCGAAACCACCGCGGCGGTGCGGCGTTACTGCGAAAACGCCATCGCCCGCATTCGTGTCAGCGGCGAAGGCCAGGAGGGCCTGCGCGCGTTCCTGGAAAAACGAGCACCGGCCTGGCAGGAGCAACAGCCATGAGCACTATTACCTCCCTGCTGGTGGCCAACCGCGGCGAAATTGCCTGCCGGGTAATGCGCACCGCCAAGGCCATGGGCCTGACCACCGTGGCCGTGCATAGCGCCATTGACCGCGACGCCCGGCACAGCCGCGAAGCCGACCTGCGCGTGGACCTGGGCGGCAGCAAGGCCAGCGACAGCTACCTGGATATCGACAAGATAATTGCCGCCGCCCACAGCAGCGGCGCCCAGGCCATTCACCCCGGCTACGGCTTTCTTTCCGAGAACGCCGCATTCGCCCGCGCCATCGAACAGGCCGGGCTGATTTTTCTCGGCCCACCCGCCTCGGCCATCGACGCCATGGGCAGCAAGTCGGCGGCCAAGGCGCTGATGGAAACCGCCGGGGTGCCGCTGGTGCCTGGCTACCACGGCCAGGCCCAGGACCTGGAAACGTTCCGCGCCGCAGCCCAGCGCATCGGCTACCCGGTGCTGCTCAAGGCCACGGCCGGCGGCGGTGGCAAGGGCATGAAGGTGGTGGAGCGCGAAGCCGAGCTGGCCGACGCCCTGGCCTCGGCGCAACGTGAAGCGCAGTCGTCGTTTGGCGACGCGCGCATGCTGGTGGAAAAATACGTGCTGCAACCCCGTCACGTGGAAATCCAGGTGTTTGCCGACCAGCATGGCCAGTGCCTGTACCTCAACGAGCGCGACTGCTCGATTCAACGCCGCCACCAGAAAGTCGTCGAGGAAGCCCCGGCGCCAGGCCTCACCCCACCGTTGCGGCAGGCCATGGGCGAGGCTGCGGTGAAAGCCGCGCAGGCCATCGGCTACGTCGGCGCCGGCACCGTCGAGTTTCTGCTGGACGCCCGCGGCGAGTTTTTCTTCATGGAGATGAACACCCGCCTGCAAGTGGAACACCCGGTCACCGAGGCCATCACCGGCCTGGACCTGGTGGCCTGGCAGATTCGCGTGGCCCAGGGCGAGCCACTGCCCATCACCCAGGCGCAGGTGCCGCTGCACGGCCACGCCATTGAAGTGCGGCTGTACGCCGAAGACCCGGACAATCAGTTCCTGCCCGCCACCGGCACCCTGGCGCTGTACCAGGAGTGCGCCCCAGGCCCCGGCCGCCGGGTGGACAGTGGCGTCAGCGAGGGCGACAGCGTGTCGCCGTTCTATGACCCCATGCTGGGCAAGCTGATTGCCTGGGGCGACACTCGGGAACAGGCGCGGCTGCGCCTACTCGCCATGCTCGACGAGTTCGCCGTGGGCGGCGTGCGCACCAACCTGGCGTTCCTGCGGCGCATCATCGGCCACCCGGCGTTCGCCGCCGCCGAGCTGGACACCGGCTTCATTCCCCGCCACCAGGCCGAGCTGCTGCCCGCTTCGGCCCAATTGCCCGAAGCGTTCTGGCAGGCCGCGGCTGCCGCGTTCGTGCAGCCAACCAGCAACGATCCATGGGGTGCGGCCAATGGCCTGCGCCTGGGCTTGCCGGCGCAAACCGTGGTGCACCTGCGGTGCCGCGACCAGCGCCAGGTAGTGCACCTGCAGCCCTGCCCTCCCCACGCGCCAGCCTTCATGCGCGGTCACACCCTGTACCTGCGCTGGAACGGCGAAGTGCATCCGGTAACCCGTGTCGACCCCATCGCCGAAGCCGACGCCAGCCACGGCCAGCAAGGCGGCCTCAACGCGCCCATGAACGGCAGCATCGTGCGGGTGCTGGTGAGCGTTGGCGAGCAGGTGGAGGCCGGCGCACCGCTGGTGGTGTTGGAAGCCATGAAGATGGAACACAGCATTCGCGCGCCGGAGGCTGGGGTGGTGAAGGCGTTGCATTGCCAGGAGGGCGAGATGGTTGCGGAGGGGGATGTGCTGGTAGACATGCAACCCGAGTGATTGGACGCGGCCTGCGGCCGCTGCTACAGGAGATCCGTAGCAGCGGCCGAAGGCCGCGTCTCTTCAGGCAGCCACTTCGTAAAGCTTGACCACCGCAGCCTCGCCGTCACGCAAACACTGGCGCAAGCGCTGCGCTTCCTGCTCGGCCACGCCAACCGCCTTGTCCTTCACGTGCCCGTACCCGCGAATCTGCTCCGGCAAGCGCGCCAGGCTCAGCGCCGTGTGGCGGTTAGCCGGGGTCAGGTGCTGAAGAATCAAAGCGATGTCAGCCTGGTAAGCCTCGATCAGCGCCCGCTCCTGGCGCCGCTCCTGGCTGTAGCCGAACGGGTCCAACGGCGTGCCGCGCAGGAATTTCAATGGCGCCAGCAGGCCGAACGCCTTGAGCATCCACGGGCCGAAACTGCGCTTGCCCTGCTTGCCCAGCCACGACGGCGCCAGGTGGAACTGCAGGCGGTAGTCGCCCTCGAACTGGCCCTGCAACTGGCGGGTGAACTCGCCGTTACTGTACAGCCGCGCCACTTCGTATTCGTCCTTGTAGGCCATCAGCTTGAAGGCATAACGGGCCACCGCCTCGGTCAGCGCCAATGGCTGGCCGGGCAGCTGGCGGGTTTCGCTGGCGCGCACCTGCTCGACCAGCGCCAGGTAACGGTCGGCATAGGCCTGGTTCTGGTAGTCGCGCAAGGTTGCCGCGTTGGCGGCCACGCGCTCTTCCAGGCTCGGTTCTACCGGGGCCTGCACCACCGGCTTCAGCACCGCTTCCACCGTGCGCACGTCATGGGCTGCGCGGCGCCCCCACAGGAACGCCTGCTGGTTGAGGTTGACCGCCACCGCGTTGAGCTCGATGGCTTTTTCGATGGCTTCGGCGGTCAGCGGAATCAACCCCAACTGGTAGGCGTAGCCGAGCATGAACAGGTTGCTGGCAATGCTGTCGCCCAGCAGCCCCACTGCCAGGCGCGTGGCATCGACGAAGTGGGTCTTGTCGGCGCCCACTGCGTCGCTGATCGCCTGGGTCATGGCCGCCGCCGGGAACTGCGCATCGGGGTCGCGGGTAAAGGCGGCCGTGGGCGTCTGCTGGCTGTTGATGACGGCGTGGGATTTGTCCAGGCTCAGCTTCGCCAGCGCGTCAGGCCCGGAAGCCACCAGCAGGTCGCAGCCCAGCAGCAGGTCGGCATCACCGGCGGCGATGCGCACGGCGAACAGGTCTTCCTGGCGCGCGGCGATGCGAATGTGGGTCACCACCGGGCCGAATTTCTGCGCCAGCCCGGCCTGGTCGAGCACGCTGCAGCCCTTGCCTTCCAGGTTCGCGGCCAGGCCCAGCATGGCGCCCACGGTAGTCACGCCGGTGCCACCGACGCCGGGCAGGAGGATATTGAACGGGCGCGCCAGGCTCGGCAGTACAGGTGCCGGCAGCGCCGCGAAGGCCTGGTCACGGCTGGGCAACTGCGGCTTGCGCAACTGGCCGCCGTGCACGGTGACGAAGCTGGGGCAGAAACCCTCCACGCAACTGAAATCCTTGTTGCAGGCGTTCTGGTCGATCTCGCGCTTGCGGCCCTGGGCCGTTTCCAGCGGCAGCACCGACAGGCAGCCCGACTTCACCCCGCAATCGCCACAACCCTCGCACACTGCCGGGTTGATCAGCGCGCGCTTGTTCAGCTCTGGCATGGTTCCGCGTTTGCGCCGGCGACGTTTTTCCGTGGCGCAGGTCTGGTCATAGATGATCACCGACACGCCCTTGAACTCGCGCAACTCGCGCATCACCGCGTCCAGGTCGCGGCGGTGGTGGAAGGTGGTGATAGGCGCAAACCCGGCGCGGCTGGGGTATTTATCCGGCTCGTCGCTGACCAGGGCGATGCGCTGCACGCCTTCGTCGAACACCTGGCGGCTGAGCTGGTCGACCCGCAGGGTGCCGTCGATGGGCTGGCCACCGGTCATGGCCACGGCGTCGTTGTAGAGAATCTTGTAGGTGATGTTCACCCCGGACGCCACTGCGGCGCGAACCGCCAAGTGGCCGGAGTGGAAATAGGTGCCGTCGCCCAGGTTCTGGAACACGTGGGCGGTCTCGGTGAATGGCGCCTGGCCGATCCAGGTCACGCCCTCGCCGCCCATCTGGGTGAAGGTATCGGTTTCGCGGTCCATCCAGATAGTCATGTAGTGGCAGCCGATACCGGCCAGCGCGCGGCTACCCTCGGGTACCTTCGTAGAGCTGTTGTGCGGGCAGCCAGAGCAGAAATGCGGGGTACGCTGCACGTTGTGCAGCGGCGCCTGCAGGGCCTGCTCCTTGTCCTGCAGGAAGCGCAGCCGCGCCTCTATCTGCGGGCTGCTGTAAATGGGCGCAAGGCGCCTGGCGATGACCCGGGCGATCATCGCCGGGGTCAGCTCGCTGAGGTTGGGCAGCAGCGAGCGGCCTTCCTCGTCGAACTCGCCCACCACCCGCGGGCGCTTGTCCACGGGCCAGTTGTACAGCTGGCCGGTGAGCTGGTCTTCGATGACGCTGCGCTTTTCCTCCACCACCAGGATCTCGTCCAGGCCCTGGGCGAAGTCGTGCACCGAAACCGGCTCCAGCGGCCAGCTCATGCCGATTTTCAGCACGCGAATGCCCACGCTGGCGCACAGCTTTTCATCCAGGCCCAGCTCTTCCAGGGCCTGGCGCACGTCCAGGTACGACTTGCCGGTGGTGACAATGCCCAGCCGCGGCTGCGGCGAGTCGAGCACCACCTTGTTCAGCTGGTTGGCGCGGGCAAAGGCGCGTGCGGCGTAGATCTTGTAGGTGTTAAGGCGCGCTTCCTGGGCCAGCGGCGGGTCGGGCCAGCGAATGTGCAGGCCGCCCTCGGGCAAGGCGAAATCGGTGGGCTCGCAGGTTTGCACCCGCAGCGGATCGACCTCGACCACCGCCGAGGAATCGACGTTCTCGGCAATGGTTTTCATCGCCACCCAACAGCCGCTGTAACGCGACAGTTCCCAACCGATGATGCCGTAGTCGAGCATTTCCTGGACGTTGCTGGGGTTGAGCACCGGAATCATCGCGGCGATGAACGCGTGCTCACTTTGGCTGGCGATGGTGGAGGACTTGCAACCGTGGTCGTCACCGGCCAGCACCAGCACGCCGCCCTTGGGCGCCACGCCGGCCGAGTTGCCGTGCTTGAACACGTCGCCGCAGCGGTCCACACCCGGGGCCTTGCCGTACCACAGGGCGAACACGCCGTCGTACTTGCCCTGGGGAAACAGGTTCACCTGCTGGCTGCCCCACACGGCGGTGGCGCCCAGTTCTTCGTTGACCCCGGGCTGGAAATGGATGGCGTTCTTCTGCAGGTAGTCGCGGGCTTCCCACAGGCTTTTATCGAGATTGCCAAGGGGCGAACCACGGTAACCGGAAATGAAGCCTGCGGTATTCAGGCCACGGGCCTCGTCGCGCTGTTTCTGCAACATGGGCAGGCGCGTGAGGGCTTGGGTACCCGTGAGGTACAGGTGCCCGGTGGCGAGGCGGTACTTGTCGTCCAGGCGGACGTCGGCTAGGGACATGCGGCACTCCTGTTATTTTTATGGTTGCCATGACTCATCAGTCAGTGGCTAAAAATATGCCTTTCGGAGTGAGGCTTTTTCTTTCTAAATTCGGGCGTTTCTGCTGTTATGGCGCATGAACGTTGCGCCAAAAACAAGAAAAGGGAAATGATCATGCAGTCCAAACTGAGCGCCCTCGACCGTCGCATCCTGCGCCTGCTGCAGCACGACGCCGACCTGTCGGCGGCCGAGATCGCCGAGCGCGTGGAGCTGTCGCAGTCACCGTGCTGGCGGCGCATTCATCGCATGCAGGAGGAAGGGCTGATCGAACGCAAGGTGGCCCTGCTGAACCCGCAGAAGCTGGGCCTGACCATGACCGTGTTCGTCAACGTCAAGCTGTCGGGGCACGGGCGGCGCTACCTGGCCGAGTTCGAGGAAGCGATCACCGGCTACCCGGAGGTGCTGGAGTGCTACACCATGGCCGGCGGTATGGATTACATGCTCAAGGTGGTGGCCCAGGACATTGGGGCCTACGAACGTTTCCTGCGCGACCATCTGTTGCAGAAGCCGCATGTGCAGGAAGCGCATTCCAACATCGCCATGAGCGAGGTGAAACGCACCACGGAGTTGCCGCTGGACTGAGCGAAATAAATTTTCACAAACGCGGCAACAAATCATTTGACTTGCAAATGATAACGATTATTATTGAGCCAACTGATCGCGAGATCGGTTGGGTAATTCGAAAGGCCTTAGGTCGGACTTTCGAATTATCTCCTCATCAGGCTAATCACGGTTTTTGACCCGGCTTTTTGCCGGGTCTTTTTTTTAGTTTCTTCAGGCTAATGAAGAAGGGTGTTGCTTGAATTCGATGGCGCGCATGATAGCAAAGGACTATTGCGACAGGAAAGTGCTCATCGCTAATTTTCAGCTAGCAAATCAATTATTTAGCCAGCCAGATGACATATTTGCACTTGAGAATCACTCTCAAAAATATTAAGCTGCGGCAGCGTCAGGGAAGACGCCCCCTCACGGATGCTCTCGCAGCCCGCTATCGACCAGGCCCCATGGCGGCCAGGAGGACGTTTCGATGACCCATCTGCTCACGCCCCTGCACAACCTTTTCCAGCACCAGCCGGTCGACCAGGGCCAGGATGCACTGTACCTGCGCCTGAAGAAATTGCCGCGCCGCGTGCAACAGGTGTTTCTGCTCAGCCGCCTGGATGACCTGCCCTACCCCGCCATCGCCCAGCGCCTGGACCTGAGCGTGGAGCACGTCGAACGGGACATGCTGCAGGTGCTTGAACAGTGCCGCAGCCCTGCCGGCAGCCAAGCCGCCAGCGCCTGGTACGTGAAACTGCAGAACCCGCACACCACCGCCAGCGACCGCATCGACTTCCGCCGCTGGCTGGACGCCGACGCCACGCACCTGCAAGCCTTCCACGCCACCGAACTGCGTTGGCGCCAACTGCTGGCCGCAGCCCGGCACCTGGGCGAGTCCGGCTGGCAGCACCGTCGCCGCCACACCGGCCTGCTGGGCTGGGGCATGGCGCTGCTGGGCGCGTTGCTGCTGGGTGGGTTGGCCGGCTGGATCTGACTGGCGCCACGCTTGCGTGTAAAGTACGGGCGTCCTCGACTTTATAAGGAAGCGAACAATGGCCGCGGCCCCCCTTACCATCAGCGCCGATTTCGACAGCGGCAATGTCCAGCTGCTCGACGCCAGCGACCCTCGGCAGGTGCGCCTGGCAATGCGCCCGGACACCCACAGCGCCCATTTCCAGTGGTTCCATTTCAAGGTCGACGGCCTCTCGCCTGGCCAGCCTTACGGCTTCAGCCTGACCAACGCCGGGCAGTCTTCCTACAAGAACGCCTGGGCCGGCTATAACGCCGTGGCCTCCTACGACCAGAAGACCTGGTTCCGCGTACCCAGCCACTTCGACGGCCAGGCGCTGACCTTCAGCTTCGAGCCCGAACAGCCCCAGGCCTGGTTCGCCTATTTCGAGCCCTACAGCCGCGAACGCCACGACTGGCTGATCAGCGAGGCCGTGACCCAGGCCGGCCTGCAGTTGCTGGCCGTGGGCAAGAGCGCCGAAGGCCGCGACCTGCAACTGCTGCGCAAGGGCGACGGCAGCGAAGGCAAGAAAAAGGTCTGGCTGATTGCCCAGCAGCACCCGGGCGAGCACATGGCCGAATGGTTCATGGAAGGCATCATCGAACGCCTGAAGCATCGTGACGATGCCGAGCTGAACGCCCTGCTGGCCGAAGCCGACCTGTACCTGATCCCGCACATGAACCCCGATGGCTCGTTCCATGGCCACCTGCGCACCAACGCCAAAGGCAAAGACCTCAACCGTGCCTGGCAGGACGCCAGCGCCGAGTTCAGCCCCGAGGTGTTCTTCGCCCTGCAGCAGATGCAGAAATACGGCGTGGACCTGTTCATCGATGCCCACGGCGACGAGGAAATCCCTCACGTGTTCACCGCCGCCTGTGAAGGCAACCCGCAATACACCCCGCGCATCGCCGAACTGGAACAACGCTTCCGCGACCTGCTGTGCCAGCAGACCCCAGACTTCCAGCAGGTGCACGGCTACACCCGCGACGAGCCGGGCCAGGCCAACATGACCCTGGCGTGCAACGCCGTGGGGGCGAAGTTCGACTGCCTGTCGCTGACCCTGGAAATGCCGTTCAAGGACCACGACGACAACCCCGACACGGTCACCGGCTGGTCGGGCAAGCGCTCGGCGCAGTTGGGCAAGGACGTGTTGAGCGTGATCGCGACAATGGCCCGCGACCTGCGGTAACCGTGGACGCAGCCTGCGGCAGCTGCTACGGGATTGCTTTTGTAGCAGCGGCCGCAGGCCGCGTCATGGGCTACGGGGTGTTGGCCTTATCCCCCGAAGTCATGCTCTGTAGCACGCCGTCGCGGCGGATCCAGCCGTGGTACAGCGCCGCGCCCAGGTGCGCCAGCACCGTCAGGAACAGCAGGTACGCCAGCACGCCATGGGCCTTGCGCAACAGCGCATAGGTATGCGGCTCGGCCGGCAATATCGGCGGCAGGTGCAGTGAGGCGCCCAGCATCACCGGGTCGCCCGCCGCCGAAATCATGGCCCAGCCCACCAGCGGCAGCACGAACATCAACGCATACAGCAACCAGTGCGACAGCTTGGCCGCCAGTTTCTGGATGCCCGGCAGGTCGGCCGGCAACGGCGGTTGGCGGGTACACCAGCGCACCAGCAGGCGCACGATCACCAGCGCCAGAATGGCGATGCCCAGCGGCTTGTGCAGGTGCAGCAGCCACTCATGGCGCTCGGACACGGTGCTGACCATGCCCACGCCAATGAACAGCATGGCAATCAGCATGATCGCCATCACCCAATGCAACACCCGCGCGGCCGGGGCAAAATGTTCAGGACGTGCTTTCATGGCTTGGCCTCCCCGGCAGGTGCGTTGGCGCTGAGCTGGTCGACTTCCGAGGTGCGGCGCAGGTACGAGCTGGCGTAAGCCGCCGAGCGCGCGGCCAGTAGTGGGTCGTTGGAGGCTTCGATGCCGCTGGGCAGTATGGTCGGGTCATAGTTGACGTCACGGCACTGCCCAGTGATTTGCGGTTGCATGCGCTCCACCACCAGCGTGCCGGCGTCCACGGTCTTGCGCCCGGCGGGCCAAGCCTTGCTGGCGTCGTCCACCGGGTCGCCGGGTTCTGCCAGGGTCATGCGCAGGGTCCAGCGCAGCGGGCCGCCGGCCAGGCGTTGGGCCAGGTCAGCCTGGAGGAAATCGGCGCCGGCGTTGGCGCCGGCCGGCGTGCTGTCGGTGGCGTCAGGCACCACCGACCAGCGCGCGGCCTGGCGCTGGCCATCGGCATTGTCGAGGTAGAAGGCATTGATGCTGTTATAGGTTTCCGTGGCGTAGCTGGCCGACGGCTTGGCGCCCTTGACCCAGGCCAGGAACGGTCCGGTCTCGGGGTGGGTGGCGAAGAATGCAGGCATGGCGTCCGGCTTCGGCTTGCCGGTGGCCGGGTCCGGGGTGCCGGCCTTGAGCATGGCGTAGAACGCTTCGGGCGTACCTACCGGGAACACCGGCATGCTGTTCATGCCCGTGCGCCACTGCTGCCCGTTGGCCAGGTTGAAGCGCAAGGCGAAACTGCGCAGCGGCACACTGCTGTCGGGCGCATAGGGGTTGCCGCTGGGCAAGGCGAAACGCCCCACCACCGGCGTCCGCCCTTGGGCGAACACGCTGCTGCTGGACAGTGCCTGCAACTGGCCGTTGCCTTCGAAATAGCCGATCACGCACACGCCCTTGGCGTGGTTGCGGCGGTAGCCGGGGTGTACGCCATTGTTGGTCTGCAGCGCGTTGACCAGGTCGCGGGGCTTGAGCCGCTCCGGGTCCAGGCGCCCACTGACATAGGCGAAGGCGGCCACGGCGACGGCCAGGATGGCGGCGATGCCCAACAGGCGCACGGCCTTGTCGAACAGGGTCAAGGGTGGGGGCGTTGGTTGCGGCATGAGCGACTCCGGAATCGGTGGGGTGCTATGAGACGAAGGCCGGCGCGTTTTATTCCCTGTCCCGCCGCTGAATAATTTGAGGTTAGGCCCGGTGGAATAAAACGCCTCGTCATTCGTCTTGCTAGTCTTGAAACAGAGCCCCACCGTGCAGGCCGCCATGAACGAGTTTGATGATCAATTGCGTACCCTGTTGCCGCGCCTGCGCCGTTTCGCGCTGTCCTTGACCCGCGAACCCAGCAGCGCCGACGACCTGGTGCAGACCTGCCTGGAGAAGGCCTTGAGCCGGCGCGCCAGCAAGGACGCGGAGGGCGAGCTGCGCGCCTGGCTGTTCCAGATCCTCTACCGCCAGTTTGTCGACAACCATCGCCGCGCGCGTCGCTATGCGCGGCTGCTGGAGTTTTTCACCGGCCGCGACGACTATCAGCCGTCGGTGGAGCGCACGGTCATGGCCCAGTCGGCCCTGCAGTCCTTCGACCGCCTCAGCGACGAGCAGCGCGCGCTGCTGCACGCCGTGGCCGTGGAGGGCCTGAGTTACCAGGAGGCCGCCACCGTGCTGCAGGTGCCCATCGGCACTGTCATGTCACGCTTGTCGCGCGCGCGCCAGGCTTTGCGCCAGCTCAATGAAGGCGAGATCCATCGCCCTGCCCTGCGGATACTGAAATGATTACCTTGCCGCCGACCGAACACGACCTCCACGCCTACGTGGACCTGCGCCTGAGCCCCGCCGACCGCCAGCGCCTGGAAACCTGGCTGAACAGCCACCCCGAGGCTGCCGCCCAGGTGAAGGGCTGGCAGAAGGACGCGCGCCTGCTGCGCTCGGTGCTGGGCAGCTCGCCCCTGGCCGACAACCCGGCGCTGGACCCGACCACCCTGCGCGTGCGCCGCCGCCACCGTTACCAGCAACACCTGGCCCGCGCCGCCGTGCTGGTGCTGGCCGTGGGGCTGGGAGGCCTGGGCGGCTGGCAGGCCCACGAAGCCCGTCACCCCAGCGTGGCGCCCATGACCGACGCGCTGCAGGCCTACCGCCTGTTCGCGCAGAAAGACGTGCTGCCCGCCGATTTCAAGGTCAGCGACGCCGACACCCTGCAACCCTGGCTGGACCGCAATTTCACCAACGCCAAGCGCCTGCCCGACCTCAGCCAGGCCGGCTTCAAGCCGGTGGGCGCACGGCTACTCAGCACCGACCAGGGCCCCGCCGCCATGGTGTTATACCAGGATACCAAAGGTGCGCGGGTCACCTTCTACATCCGCCCGCCAGGCCCGGACAACAACCTGCTGCCTCGCGGTTCGCGGCGTGAAGGCAACTTGCAGGCGGACTACTGGTCGGGGCCTGGGTACAACTACGCCGTGGTGGCCCCGGTCGACATCGCTGCCAAGACCCTGCAGAACCTGTAGCAGCGGCCGCCAGGCCGCGTCAGGGCACGGTTTTCCAGGTACACCGCGGTGTGGCCGGACGCAGCCTTCGGCAGCTGCTACGTGGTTCCTGTAGCAGCGGCCGTTAGGCCGCGTCAGGGCACGGTTTTCCAGGTACACCGCGGCGTGGCCGGACGCAGCCTTCGGCAGCTGCTACGTGGTTCCTGTAGCAGCGGCCGTTAGGCCGCGTCAGGGCACGGTTTTCCAGGTACACCGCGGCGTGGCCGGACGCAGTCTTCGGCAGCTGCTACGTGGTTCCTGTAGCAGCGGCCGTTAGGCCGCGTCAGGGCACGGTTTTCCAGGTACACCGCAGCGTGGCCGGACGCAGCCTTCGGCAGCTGCTACGTGGTTCCTGTAGCAGCGGCCGCCAGGCCGCGTCAGGGCACGGTTTTCCAGGTACACCGCGGCGTGGCCGGACGCAGCCTTCGGCAGCTGCTACGTGGTTCCTGTAGCAGCGGCCGAAGGCCGCGTCAGGGCACGGTTTTCCAGGTACACCGCAGCGTGGCCGGACGCAGTCTTCGGCAGCTGCTACGTGGTTCCTGTAGCAGCGGCCGAAGGCCGCGTCAGGGCACGGTTTTCCAGGTACACCGCAGCGTGGCCGGACGCAGCCTTCGGCAGCTGCTACGGGGACTGGTGTCCGCTAGAACGCCACATCCACCACCACACTATCCAGATACCCCCCCACCGGCGGCGTCATCTGGTCGGTGTACACCCTGCCATTGAAGTTGAACACCTGGCTCCCCGTTCCCGTGCCGTTGCCCGGGTTTACCTCGGCATCGCTGCTGCTGCGCCGCGCCGCTCCGGTGCTGCCCCAACGCACCGTGCCGGCGCCCTTGAACAGGTCGTAGGCCAGGTAGTTGCTGCCAGAGATCATGCGCCGCCGCCCCCCGGCGCTGACGGGGTAGCCGCCATCGCTGAGCCCCACGGTATAGGCACTGCCCAGGGTGCAGGCCACACTGATGCTGCTGTTCACCGTGGTGAAGCCCAGCACCAGCGGCGCACTGCCCAGGTTGATATTCGGCGCGGTGATCTGGCAGTCGTTGGTGACTTGCAGGGTGACCTGCATGGTGGTCGCCCCCGAACCTATGTCGCGCCCCAGGCAGATGGCGCCGATGCCGATGCCCGAGCAGTAGTTCCAGTTCCAAGCCAGGTTCAAGGTCTCGCTGTAGGTACCGGCCGGCACGTTGCTGCCGATGATGGTCTTGAAGTACAGCGGCACCGACTTGGGCGAGGAGCCGGCCAACAGCCCCAGCGCGTCGATGATCGAGTTGCGCGCAAAGTCATAGGCCACCCCGCGGGTCAGCGGGTAGCTGGTGCTGTCGTTGGCGTACACCGTGTAGCCGATCACCAGCCCTGCGGCACCCACCTGCAGCCCGGGCTGGCTGGAGCTCACCGTCAGGTTGAAATGATCACCACTGCCCAGCAGGCTCAGCAGCGAACCGGTGCAGGTCAGCGCACCGTTAAGGGTGGAGGTGGACTGCACCGTGGTACGCAGCAGCACCGAACTGACCTGGCCGAAGGTGGGCGGCGTTGGCGTGGAAATAGCGCAGACTGCCTGCGCCCCCGCGCTGGCCATCAGCAACACCGGCCCCGCCAGCCACCGCTTCATTGGCACACCAACGGCCCCAGCAAGGGCACGTCGCCCTGCTGCTGCACGTCCAGGTCGAATTGCACCCGGCACTGGCTGCCATCCACGCGCTCCACCACCAGGCTGTTGTGCGCCGCCAGGTTTTCCAGGTACACCAGGCCGTCCCAGCCGACCACGGTGCGCGCACCGCTCTGCTCGTGCAGCACGTTGCTGCTCAGGGCCAGGTGTTGCTGGTTGGCGTCCACCAGCACCAGGCTGGCGGCCACCACCCGGGTCAGCGGGAACTCCAGCAGATAGCCACTGCCGCGGCGCACGGCCACGCGCTGTTCCACCGACGGGCTGCGCACGTTGGCCGGCAGGTTGAGCGGGTCGATCTCGTATTTGCCGCGGTAGTAGCCACTGGTCCACGGCACCAGCAGGTGCCCGCTGCGGTCGGTGTCGCCGACGCGCTGGTTTTCGTAGCGCACCGGCACGCCGCCATAGCCGTCGGTGCTCACCAGCACGAAGGCATCGTCGATGCGGTTGGCGGCGAACACGCTGCCGTCCATCCACACCAGCGAACCGGCGGCGTCGGCCCAGCGCGTGGTCTGCTCGCTGGTACCGTAGGCGCCCACCTGCAACTGCACCGACTGCAGGCGCCAGGTCAGGTCGGCCTGGCGGTAGGTCTGCTGGTCGCCGCGCGAATAGCCCAGGTTGTAGCCGACGCCACCCTCGGTTGGCACCGCCTGGCTGTAGTTGACCCGCTGCTGGGTCTGGCCCTGCTGGCTGCGCTCGATGCCAACGCTGAGGTTGCCGCGCAGGTCGATCGGGATGGTGACCTGCGCCTGAACCGCCCAGTTGCTGGCGCCGATTTCATGGTTGGCCGACAGGTAGAAGCTGCTGTTGCCCCACAGCGGCTTGCTCCAGGTGAGGTTGAGCAGGCGGGTGCGCGAGTCATCGCCGGCGCGCACGTCGAAATAGCCGGCGCCGAGGCTGCCGTAGCGGTCCAGGTTGACGCTGAGGGTGGCCTGCTGGCTGCGCTGGCTCATGCGCGTGTAGGGCGCGTCCACCAGGGTCAGGTCGGCGTAATCATCACGCCGTTGCAGGCGCTGGTAATTGAAGCTGAAGCGCGGGCTGTTGTACTGGTAACCCAGGCTGTACTGCTGGCCGCCGAGGCCGTCGTAGCGGCTTTGGCTGACGGCGGTATTGAGCACGCCCAGGTTACCCAGGCGCAGGTTGCCGCCCACGCCGCCCAGGTTCAGCGCCTGCGCAGCCTCGGCGTGCCCCTCAAGCGTAAAGTAGTCACTGAGGCCGTAGCGCACGCTGGCGGTGGAGGCGCCGGGTCCGTAGGCAAAATCCTTGAGGCCGTAGTCCCGGCGCACGCTGCCCGCCGCCACGGAAAAGTCCATCAGGCCTTGCTGCAACAAGGTGCTGGTGACGTAGAACGGCAGCGTGGTGGACACCTGCCGGCCCAGGGCATCAGTGGTCACCACCACCGCCTCACCCGCGCCATTGATGTAGGGAATGTTGGTGAGGGTATAGGGCCCCGGCTGCAACTCGGCGCTAGTGCTTTTGTAGCCGTTGATGAACAGGTCCACCGAGGACGGCACCGCCGCCTCGCCGGCAAAGGCAGGCAACGGGTAGGTGACCAGATCCGGCCGCACGGAAAAGTCTCGTGACAGCTGCACCCCGCCCAGGCGCACCGAGTTGCTCCACGGCAAAGAACCGCTGACCAGGTCGCCGGCCTCGACGGTCAACAGGTGCTCGTCGTCGCTGTAGCGCCATGTCGTGTCGTAGCGGCGGAAGCGGCTGGTGTCGGCGTAGGCATTGCCCGACAGGCTCTGGCGCAGCTGCCCAGTGCTGGACACCGTGCCCCAGCTGTCGAAAAAGCGCAGTTCGTTGTAGGCCGCCAGGTAGCGGCCCGCGTCGTCAGTGTCGTTCAGGTACAGGTCGTAGTTGAACAGCGCACCGAAGCTGCTCATGGCCTGGCTACGCGGGTACGCCTGGCTGCTGCCGATGCGCTGGGCCGGCAGCCAGTCGGGCGGTACGTCCAGCAGCAGGCGCTGGGCCTGGCTGTCGTAGTCGGTGTGCAGGCCCTGCACGCTGTCCAGCGCCACCTCGGGGCCGTCAATGCCGGGCAGTGTCAAACCGGCCGCCTGCAGGTCGGCCAGTGGCAGGTACAGCTGCCCGGCGCGTTGCTGCACCTGCACCACGCGGCCGGTGCTCATCCGGTTGACCACCAGTTCAAGGTACAGGGGCGCATCGGGCTCAGCCTCCAGGCCGGTGGGCGGTGGCGGCAGCTCCCCTGCCAGCGTGGCACAGGGGTACAACAGCCACCCCAAGGTGAACCACGCAAGTGTCGAGGGGCATCCGTGCCGATCGATGGGCCATCTCCCTTATCAAGCCAACCCCACCCACGCCAATCAGCGCGCAGGCGCCACGGTTTGCGGCGCCGCACTACCATTCACGCGGCCTTGCAACGCCGACACCTGCGCGGTTTCCGGCAGCGGCCAGCGCATGCTCGCGCCCGGCAGCACGTACCCCAGCAGGCCTTCGCCCAACGGCCGGCGCTGGGCACCCTGCTGCACTGCCACGTCGGTGAGGCGCGCGTGCACCGGCCCCTGGTTGCGCACCTCGACAAAGTTCCGGCCGTTCTCGCTGACCGTGCGCCAGCTCAATGCAGGCACACCCGCACCCTTGGGGTCGCGCTCGCGGCTGGGGTCGGGCTTGCTCCACAGGCCGGCACCGTAGGCGAACAACGGCACCGAATAGCGCATCTGGAAGCGGATGGCGGCAGCCGTCTTGCCCTGGCCATCCTGGCCGGGCGGCTGGGCTGCCGGAATCTCGTCGATGATGATGCGGTAGGCCTGCTCCTGGCCCGGCGGTATTTCGCGGGTGCGGGTCAGGCGTACCAACTGCTTCTGGCCAGGCTCGATGTGTGCCACCGGCGGGCTGCCGATCACGTCGCGCTGGTTCTGGTACTGGTCATCGAAACCCGTCTGGCTCCAGGCGAACACGCGCACCTGCAGGTTCGCAGGCTCGCTGCCACGGTTCTCCAGCCACAGTGCACTGGCCTGCTGGTCAGCTTCCAGCACCGGGTCGATGGGCCAGATCAGCACCGAACTGGCCGCCTGCACCGTGAACGGCAACAACACCCCACAACACACACTGCCCCAACGCCACATACACACACTCCACAGGCAAAATTCGATGGCCGCCCCGGCTTACCAGGACAACTCCACTTGCAAGACATCGCTGTAGCTGCCGGCCGGCACGTTGCCGGGCAGGCTCAGCCGGCCGTAGATGGGCAGGCTGATGTTGGTTGAATCGGCGTAGGCCACCGTCACGGTCTGGCTGATGCCCAGCGCCTGGCTGTAGGCCGCGTCGCGAAACAGCTGGTAGGCCACCAGCGCCGTGCCCGCCTTGAGGTTGCGCGAGGTTCCGGCGTTCTGGCCGCCGTCCACTTTCATGTTCAGGGTGACCCCCGGGGTGCACTGCAGGGTCACCCCGGTACCGGGCACTGCCGCCGACGCCGTGCCGGTGGCCAACGCCGACCAGCTGCCGAAATTGAGGCTGCCGTAGTTGCTGCCGCCGCCCACCACCAGGCAACCGCTGGTGATGGCGGCGCTGACCTGGAAGGTGCTGGTGGTGGCGGCGTCCAGCGGCCAGGGCGCCGCAAGCGTCGCCAGCAGCAGCGCGGTTTTGAGGCCCGGCATGGCTAGAACGTCAGCTCTACCGCGACCGTGTCGGTGTAGGTGCCGGCGGGCAGGCCCGCCACGCCGATGGCGCGGCCGTACAGGTTGACCGTCTGCGCCACGCCGGTGCTGGTGGCCAGGCTGATGGTGCCGTCGATGGCCAGCAGGTTGGCGAAGCCGGTGTCGGTGAAGAAGTCGTAGGGCACGAAATGCCCGGCGCCGTCGGCCAGCGCGCGGGCGCCGCCGGTGGCCTGGCCGTCATGGCTGCCGGCGCGCACCTTGACCACCGGCACCGTGCCGGCCGAGCAGAGAATCGACATGGCCCCGCCACCACCGCCCAGCACCTGGCTGCTGGCCTGGGTGAACAGGCTGCTGGTGGTGCCGAAGTTCAAGCTACCGAAGTTGATGTTGGTGCTGCCGGCCACGCCGTTCACCAGGCAGCTGCTGGTCAGCACCAGGCTGGCGGTGACTTGCCCGGTGACCGTGGTGGCCGCCTGGGCGGCGGGCGTCAGCGCTGCCAGCAAGGCCAGGGCCGGTAACAGGGCGGCGGAACGAAAAGCCTGTGCGTGCATGATTCACTCCTTGTGTTACCAGTTCAGGGTCACCCGCAGGGTGTCGCGGTAGATGCCCGCCGGCAGCGCGCGGGTGTTGGCCACCACGGCGCCGAAGATCGGGATGGGGATTTGCCCGCCACTGCTGACGGCGAAGGTCTTCTGCTCGCCGATGCTGTAGCGCTCGGTGCCGGCGGCGTTCTGGTACAGTTGATAAGGGATGGTGCGGCTGCCGTTGCTCAGGCGCCGGGTGGTGCCGTCGCCGTTGGCGCCGCCATCGATGGTCACGCTGAAACCGGTGACTGTGGGGTTGCAGGCCACCTGCAGGGCGCTGCCACCGCTGGCGACGTTGGCGCCAATGGGCGCTGTCCAGGTGGGGCCCTGGTCGCCGAAGTCCAGGGCGCCGAGCGAGCCGGTGGCGGCGGTGCTGCCAGCGCTCTGCACCTCGCAGCCGGCGGTGATCACCAGGCGCGCCTGGATCTGCCCGCTGACGCCGTTGACGGCAGCCACGGCATGGCTGGCCCACAGCAGCGCGAGCACGGCGGCCAGCCAGTGCCCTACCATGTCACGGTGACCTTCAGCAGGTCGCTGTATTGCCCGGCACGCGGCACCTGGGCCAGCGGTTCGATGCGCGCGTACAACGGCAGTTCGATGGTGCCGGTGGCCGGCACTCGGCCGCTCAACGGTTGGTCGACGGCAAAGGGCACGTGGCGCGCCGGGTCGCTGTACAGCCGATAGGGAATGGCGTTGCCAGCGGTGCTGGCCAGGTAGCGCACGTCGCCGACGCCACCGTGCTGGCCGCCATCGACCTGTACCTGGTAGGCGGTGTCGGGGTTGCATTCCAGGCGCGGCAAGCGGCTGCGTGGCAGTTGGGCGGACAACGGGCCGGCGCGGTCGTCCAGGCGTGCGGTGCTGCCGAAGTCCAGCAGCCCAAGGTCCTGTGGACCGGCGTCGCGCACCTGGCCCAGCAGCACACAGCCGCGCTGCACGTTCACACGCACCTCGACCTGCAGCTCGGTGGCCAGTGCCGGGCCGCCAAGCATCAGGCTCGACAGCGCGGCGATCGCTAATCCCTTCACATCCTCAATCCTTTCGAGGCGCTCATCCATGAATTGCAGGCTAGCATTCGAGGCGGAAGTTGCCACTTCGGTCAGCGTATTGATACACGCACAAGCCTTGCCTGGCGGGCACCCGCCGCAGGTTTTCAGTCTTTCTTGTCAGCGTTGATGCGTGACGCGCTAGCGGCCATCGTCGTCTTGATGCACCGGGTAAAACGTTTCAGCTACCGGCTGTCATACCTTGGTACTGATCCTGTCAAGTCCTGGCATAACAGGTCGATGCACTGGTCAGGCACCCCACTAAAAATCTGCCGCTCAAAGGTCCCGAACCCGATGAACCCTTTCCGCTTTCTTCGCCAGGCCACATCGAACACCCCCGGGACCGCCAGCGTGCTGTGCAGCTTCAACGCGCTAAGCGGCACGCTGCAAGGCGTGAAGCTGGCGCCGACGTTCATCGCCGGCTTCATCTCGCCACACCTGGACCTCGACGCCGTGGCCCGGCAACTGCGCCAGCGCTTCCCCCAGGCCACCCTAAGCCTGTGCACCACCGCCGGCGAGCTGTGCAGCACCAGCGACGCGCTGTACTGCAACGCCCAGGGCCAGTGGGACCGCATCGTGCTGCAGCTGTTCGACGCCAGCGTCATCGCCAGCGCCGAGCTGGTCAGCGTGCCACTGCTGTCCGAAGACATCCGTGCCGGCGGCAAGCGCCTGCCCATGCGCGAACGCATCGCCAACCTGGCCGCCACGCTCAAGCGCACCCGCGTGAGCCTGCCCATCGACAACCGCGACACCCTGGCCTACGTGCTGTTCGACGGCCTGTCCGCCTCGGAGTCATTCTTCATGGAGGCGCTGTACGAGTCCGGGCGCTTCCCCTGCCTGTTCGTCGGCGGCTCGGCGGGTGGCAAGGACGACTTCAAGGCCACCCTGCTGCACGACGGCCAGCGCAGCTACCAGAACCACGCGCAGATCGTGTTCCTGAAATGCGCGCCACAGGTGCGTTTCGGCGTGTTCAAGAGCCAGAATTTCGAGCCCACGAAGCTGTCGTTCAGCGTGCTCACCGCGTCGCTGGAAGAACGCTACATCCATCAGGTGTTCGACGCCGCCGGCAACATCAAGACCATGGTCGCGGCCTTGTGCGACGCGTTCAAATGCGTGCCCAACCAGCTGGACAAATACCTGGCCGAATACTCCTTCGCCATTCGCGTGGGCGAGGAGTTGTTCGTGCGCTCCATCGCCCGTATCGACTACGCCCGCGAGACCGTGCACCTGTTCTGCGACGTGGCCCCGGGCGAAGAGCTGGTGATGGTCAAGCGCACCTCGCTGCGCGACGCAACCCAGCGCGACTTCCAGCGATTCCTGCAGGGCAAGGGCGGCCAGCCGCTGGTGGGCCTGCTGAATGACTGCATCCTGCGCCGCGCCAACAACGCCGGTAAACTGGGCGAAATGACCGGGGTATTCGGCGACGTGCCGGTGGCCGGTTTCTCGACCTTTGGCGAGATCCTGGGGTTGAACCTGAACCAGACGCTGACCGCGATCTTCTTTTTCAAAGTCGCCAACGGCGCCACGTTCAGCGACGACTACATCGACAACTTCGCCAGCCACTACGGCGAGTTCAAGGCCTTCTTCCTGCGCCGGCAGATCCAGAAACTGGCGGGGCTGAACCGCGTGGTGGTCAAGCAGATCGACGCCTTCAAGCACCAGCAATTCACCAGCTCCCTCGACACCCATGGCCTGGACGCCAGCGTGCTGCCGGTGTTCGACGGCCTCGACGACCTGGGCATGGTGCTGTCCCAGGCCACCCACCAGCAGGAAGAAATCGCCCGGCAGTTGCAGCACTACTCCGGCGAACTGCACCTGTCCATGGACGAACTGACCGGCACCATCAACCAGCAGAACAGTGTCACCGCCCAGGCCGGCACCACCGTGGCCGGGCTGTCCAGCCATGCCGACCAGGTGGTGGGCAGCGCCCGTGACCTGGCGCAGTCGAGCCTGCGCATCCAGTCCATCGTCCAGGTCATCCAGCAGATCGCCGGGCAGACCAACCTGCTGGCCCTGAACGCCGCCATCGAAGCCGCCCGCGCCGGCGAGACCGGGCGTGGCTTCGCCGTGGTGGCCGACGAGGTGCGCAAACTGGCGGAAATCACCCGCAAGAACGCCGGCGAAATCGGCGTGGACATCGATGCGCTGGCTGGGGAAATCCAGAACGTGGCGTTGCAGATTGAAGAGCAATCGACCGCCGTGGGCACCCTGCGCGCGTTGCTGGGTGACCTGGAGAATTCAAGCCGGATGACCGAGGGCACCTCGCAGCGGACCAAGAAAATCGCCGACACGCTGACGGGTTTGACGCATCTGGACGGGCGTTAAACCACCGGCGTGCGCACGCAGTCTTCCGGGCCCACTAACCGCCCTTGCTGGGAACGCACCTGCAGGGGGGCCAACGGCTGGCGGGTGTCGCCGTCCAACAGCAGTGAATGGGTTTCGCCCGCCTGGTACAGGTGCTGCTCACCCCACTGGCGCAGCGCGACCACGACGGGGAACAGCGCCCGCCCCTGCGCGGTCAGCACATATTCCTTGTAGGCGCTGCCGTCCGACGCCGGGCGCAGGTCGAACACACCCGCCTCTACCAATGCCTTGAGCCGCGCGGCGAGGATGTTCTTCGCCAGGCCCAGGCTTTTCTGGAACTCGCCGAAGCGTCGCAAGCCGTCGAAGGCATCGCGCACTATCAACAGGGACCAGCGCTCACCAACCGTTTCCAGGCTGCGAAACACGGGGCATTGCGCTTGTTGCGGGGCGCTGGGAGAGGTCATGGCAAGATACCGGCCGGGTGCATGTGGTTGCATATTAAAACCAGAATTGCTACAAACGCAAAATCTGGTTTCTTTTTGAAACCTCATTGCCCGACAGGACCGCCCCGCAATGAACCACCTCTCACCCCGCCTCACCTGGCTGCTGGCGCTGACCGCCGGCCTGGCAGTAGCCACCGTGTACTTCATCCAACCGCTGCTGCGCTCTATAGGCGAAAGCCTTGGCGTGGCGCCTGGGGCGCTGGGCTTGCTGGTCACCCTCACCCAATGCGGCTATGGCGCCGGGCTGCTGTTGATCGTGCCGCTGGCCGAGCGGCTGGACCGCCGGCGCATGATCATCGGCCAGTTGCTGCTTTCCAGCGGGGCCCTGGTGCTGGGGGCACAGGCAGGCCAGTGGTGGTTGCTGTTGACGGCCATGCTGGGCGTAGGCCTGATGGCCGTGGTGGTGCAAGTGGTGGTGGCCTACGCCGCTACCCTGGCCAACCCGGCGCAACGGGGCCAGGTGATTGGCACGGTCACCAGCGGCATTGTCGTCGGTATCCTGGCGGCGCGCCTGCTGTCGGGCGCAGTCGCCGATGCGGGTGGCTGGCGCCTGGCGTTCGCCGCCTTCGCCGGGCTGCTGCTGGGCATGGCACTGCTGCTGGGCACCGCCATGCCCGCGCCGGCAGCCGCTGCCACGCGGCAGTCCTACGGGCAATTGCTGCGCACCATGGCCCGGCTGTTCCTGCACCACCGCCTGCTGCGCCGGCGCGGGGTGCTGGCGATGCTGGTATTTGCCGACTTCAGCATCCTGTGGTCGAGCATGGTCCTGCCCCTCAGCGCCCCGCCGTGGTCACTCAACCACACCCAGGTTGGCCTGTTCGGCCTGGCCGGCATCGTCGGCGCCCTGGGCGCAGCGCGCGCCGGGCGTTGGGCGGACGCCGGCCTGGCCCGGCGCACCAGCGGCTGGGCACTGGCGCTGCTGGCCGGCGCCTGGCTGCCGATCGCCTGGGCGCCGTCCAGCCTCTGGGCGTTGCTGCTGGGCGTGTTGATGCTGGACTTCGCCGTGCAGGCGGTACACGTCACCAATCAGAGCCTGCTGCTGGCGCAGCCTGCGCAGGGGCAAAGCCAGCTGATCGGCGCATACATGTGTTTCTATTCGGTGGGCAGTGCGCTGGGGGCGCTGGCGGCCACGCAGGTGTATGCGCAGTGGGGCTGGCTGGCAGTCTGCGGGCTGGGCGCCGCGGTGGCGCTACTGGCGTTGGCCTGGTGGCTGAGACCGTAGCAGCTGCCGCCAGGCGGCGTCCTGCACCCACGGCGGTGTCAGGAACGCCGCGCCGCTCAGGACGCGGCCTGCGGCCGCTGCTACATCCTGTGGGAGCTGGCGTTCCCGCGAGCTGTTGGGGCCCTAAAAGCTCGCGGGCCAGCCCCCCGCCCCCAACCCCGTGGGGGGACCCAGACCCGTGGGGGTGCGGGTTGCCCTGCGTGGTGTTGGGCCCATAAAAGCTCGCTGGCAAGCCAGCTCCCACAAGACAGTTGCTGCTACAGAGACCGCTCCGGT
Source organism: Pseudomonas sp. JC1203 (assembly GCF_056175065.1). NCBI lineage: Bacteria > Pseudomonadati > Pseudomonadota > Gammaproteobacteria > Pseudomonadales > Pseudomonadaceae > Pseudomonas > Pseudomonas sp. JC1203. Next base: position 105,099 of record NZ_JBWCAM010000005.1, on the reverse strand, counting down.
GCCAGGCCTTGGAAAATATTCCTACATACTTTTCAGACCACGTCGGGATAGGTAAACCCGACCATCACCGATAACCTTCTTGCATCCACCGAGACAGGATATCGACGTGAACACCTTCGAAAATAAATTCGAGACAATTGAACAGTCATTCGACGATGTGGAATGGTGCAAGGAATGCAAAGGCTTTGAATTCAAGAGCCGTTACCCACAATTTCCATGTAGCTGTGACGTGCTGGTTGTATTGCGCAAATCCGATGGCGTGGCCTGTGTCGTGTGCAGCGAGCGCAGTGATAACTTCGGCAGGTCCATCTCCCAGGGGGTGATGGACATTCGCGAATTGCTTGTTTCAACACTGAACCTGCAAGTCCCCCTACTGTGGCTTGAGCACTACCCCCACGGCACCGTGGACTTTCTGGACAAGTATACGATCAGGCAAGTTTACTTCTATCCAGGGATGGCTGGTCGTAATCATCGTTTGTCATGGTGGGCCGCCGGGGAACTTTGCGGGCTAGCCCCTGAGCTGCTGGCCAGGGGTTACCATGATGAACTCTGACTCTATACCCCTGCCCCCGTTTACCGCCAAGCTGGAACTGAACTGGGAGACAGTGGCGACCCGACTGACGATCAAGATAATGGCTCTGTATTTCGATGCAGGCGCTGAAGTAGATCGTGCCATTGACGAATTCGTCATCCGCCAGGCACTGCGCGAGGTATTGGTCGATCTGTTATCAAGGCGGGCATAATTTCAACGCAACAGTTCGATCGACTGAACGGCGTACTACAGCAGACCGACGGAAACCTGGGCGGCGAAAACCAAGCTCGGCAGATAGCCGGGGATTTTTTCATGCTGTCAACCGACACCCTCAAGCGCCCGGCAGATGGAACAAAACAACAAGTTTCCTTCGTTTACATTTGGCACATCGGCAACTCGTCCAATCCATTGCCCAACATTGGCTATCACCTTCTTCCGTCCTGACTCGTATCGCAGGGCGTAGCCGGCCGACTTTGAAACCGACCACAGTCCGACTATCGCCCACCCCTTCACCCACTGCGCTGGCCCCCACCCCGCCGCTTTTGCTTAAATACCCGCCACGGCCCACCGTGGGCCTCCTGTCCAGTATGAGGAAAGCCCCTTGGCCGCGTTACCGCCAAAGAAATCCTGGTTCAAGTCTCGCCTGGGCAACGCCCTGGGTCGCCGCCACCTGGGGCGCGGGGCGCAGATCACCGAGTACTTCCAGCACAAGGCCCAGCAGCAGGGTTATACCCTGAGCCATGGCCAGCAGCAGGTCATCGACAGCATGGCCGAGCGTGTGGAGCCGCTGTTGCAGGAAGACGTGGCGCAGCCGCGCAGCCTGTACTTGTATGGCGCCGTGGGGCGCGGCAAAAGCTGGCTGCTGGACGGTTTCTACCAGGCGTTGCCGATTGCCCATAAACGCCGCCTGCACTTCCATGACTTTTTCGCTCGGCTGCATGAAGGCATGTTCCGCAACCGCGAGCAGGCCAATGCCCTGGAAACCACCCTGGACGAGCTGCTCAGCGACTGCCGGGTGCTGTGCTTTGACGAGTTTCACGTGCACGACATCGGCGACGCCATGCTGCTGACTCGCCTGTTCAAGGCGCTGGACGCGCGCGGCATCTTCCTGATGGTGACGTCCAACTACCCGCCCGAGGGGCTGCTGCCCAACCCGCTGTACCACGAACGTTTCCTGCCGGTGATCCGCCTGATCAACTCACAGATGCAGGTGATGGAAGTGGGCGGTGCCCAGGACTACCGCGCGCTGCCCAGCGCCGCCAGCGAACAGCAATTCACCCTGGGGCACTATGTGTGGCCGGGCACCGCGGCCCAGCGCCAGGCGTTGAAGCTGCCGGCGGCCGACCTGCCGCCCTTCCCCCTGGCCGTGGGCAAGCGCCAGCTGCGCGCACGCATGAGCCATGAACGCACCATTCATTTCACCTTCGACGACATCTGCGAGCAGCCCACTGCGGTAATGGACTACCTGGACCTGAGCGGCCGCTTCGACACCTGGATCATCGACCACCTGCCACTGCTGGACGAGTGTTCGATTGCCGTGCAACAGCGCTTCATCAACCTGATCGACGTGCTGTACGATCAGGACAAGCGCCTGATGCTCATCAGCGAACGGCCGCTGGCGGAAAGCCTGGCAGGCCAGGCCATTGACCTTGCGCGCACACGCAGCCGGCTCGGCCAGCTTCAGGAACACGCAGCCCCGTGACATCGTGGGAGCTGGTCAGCCGTCACTTCACCGTGGTATCAACCACGGCCTAGCACCGCCGCGATTTCCTCCAGGATCAACGGGTCATCCAGGGTCGAGGGCGGCGCGAACACCTCGCCATCGGCGATCTTGCGCAGCACCACGCGCAGTATCTTGCCCGAGCGCGTCTTGGGCAGCCGCTTGACCACCTGCACCCGCCGCAGGCACGCCAGCGCGCCGATGTGTTCGCGCACCTGGGCCACCAGCGCCTCCTGCAGGCCGCTGGCGTCGACACCGTCCTTGAGCACCACCAGCGCCATGGGCACCTGGCCCTTGATCTCGTCGTGCACGCCGAACACCGCGCATTCCGCCACCGCCGGGTGCGCGGCCACCAGGTCTTCCATCTCGCCGGTGGACAGGCGATGCCCGGCCACGTTGATGACGTCATCGGTGCGGCCCATGATGTAGACGAAACCGTCCTCGTCCAGGTAGCCGCCATCGCCGGTGTGATAGTGGCCGGGATAGGCGCGCAGGTAGGCCTGCAGGTAGCGTTCGTGGTCGCGCCACAGGGTCTGGCAGCACCCGGGCGGCAACGGCAGGGCGATGACGATGTCGCCCTGCTGCCCCGGCCCGCACATGCGGCCTTCTTCGTCCATCACCCGCACCGCATAGCCAGGCACCGCGCGGTTGCTGGAACCGGCGCGGGCGCCGGAGCCGTCCAGCCGGGCGCAAGGCGCGGTCACCGGCCAGCCGGTCTCGGTCTGCCACCAGTGGTCATGCACCGGCTTGCCGGTAATGGCTTCCAGCCAGGCGTGGGTGCTGGAGTCGAGCTTTTCGCCGGCCAGGTACAGGCAACGCAACGCGCTCAGGTCGTGGCGCGCCAGCAGCAGGCCGTCGGGGTCTTCCTTGCGGATGGCGCGCATGGCGGTGGGCGCGCAGAACAGCGCGTTTACCCGGTACTGCTCGATGATCCGCCAGTAGCTGCCGGCATCCGGCGTGCGGATCGGCTTGCCCTCGTACATCACGCTGGTGCAGCCGGCCATCAGCGGCCCGTAGACGATCAGCGAATGGCCCACCACCCAGCCGACATCGGAAATGCCCCACCACACATCCCCTGCCTGCATGCCGTAGACCTGCTCCAGGGCGAAACGCATGGCCACCGCGTGGCCGCCGTTGTCACGAACGATGCCCTTGGGCCGGCCCGTGGTGCCGGAGGTATACATGATGTACAGCGGATCGCCGCTGGCCAGCTCCACCGGCCCCACCGGCTCGGCACGTTGCACGTCGCGCTGCCAGTCCAGGTCGCGCCCCGGCACCAGGCTGGCGGTGAGTTGCGGGCGCTGCCACAGCGCGACGCGGGCGGGCGGGTGCCGGGCCAGTTCCAGGGCCTTGTCCAGCAGAGGCTTGTAGGCCACCACACGGTCGAACTCCAGGCCGCAGCTGGCGGTGAGAATCAACACTGGCCGGGCATCGTCGATGCGCACCGCCAGCTCGTTGGCGGCAAAACCGCCGAACACCACCGAATGCACCGCGCCCAGGCGTGCGCAGGCCAGCATGGCGATGGCAGCCTGGGGAATCATCGGCAGGTACAGGATCACCGTGTCGCCCTTGCCTACCCCCAGGCTGCGCATCCAGCCGGCCAGTTGCGCCACCTCGTCGCGCAACTGGCGGAAGCTGAAACGCTGCTGGCTGCCGGACACCGGCGAGTCATAGGCCAGCGCGGTCTGCTCGCCACGGCCCTGCTCCACCTGGTAGTCCAGGGCCAGGTAGCTGGTGTTGAGGCGGCCGTCGGCGAACCATTCATGGGTGCCGTCGGGGCGTTCGTGAAGGATTTGCGTGGGCGCGCGGAACCAGGCCACCCGCTGGGCCTGTGCGGCCCAGAAGGCGGCAGGGTCGGCGAGCGACTGTCGATAGGCATGCTGATAGTTCATGAATCCTGTCCTGGATTGTTGTTATGGGACGGGCGAAAGCTGAGTATGGCCGCTATGATGGGCATCGCGAATTTTCCAAGACGAGCCCTATGGACACCCTTGCCCTTCTGAAGGCCGGCAAACTGGCCGGCAGCACCCGCCTGGACCTGGCCTGCGGCCTGACCGAGTTCCCCCGCGAGATCTTCGAACTGGCCGACACCCTGGAGGTGCTGAACCTCACGGGCAACGCCCTGCACAGCCTGCCCGACGACCTGCACCGCCTGGCCCGGCTGAAGATTCTGTTCTGCTCCAGCAACCAGTTCACCGAGCTGCCGGCCTGCATCGGCCAGTGCCCGGAGCTGAGCATGGTCGGCTTCAAGTCCAACCGTATCGCCCACGTGCCGGCCGCTGCCCTAGGGCCGAAACTGCGCTGGCTGATCCTGACCGACAACTGCATCGAGGTGCTGCCGGACGAGATCGGCGACTGCCACCTGATGCAGAAATTCATGCTGGCCGGCAACCGCCTGGCCCAGCTGCCAGCAAGCATGGCCAAGCTGCACAAGCTGGAGCTGTTGCGCCTGTCCGCCAACCGCCTGCCTGCCCTGCCCGACTGGCTGCACAGCCTGCCGAGCCTGGCCTGGCTGGCCTGGGCCGGCAACCCGATGAGCGCCGCGTTCACCACGCCCCACGACGAGGACGGCATCACCGCCGACATCGCCTGGCAGCAGTTGCAGCTGGAACAGAAACTGGGCGAAGGCGCCTCGGGCATCATCCACCAGGCGCAATGGGGAGACACGCCAGTGGCGGTCAAGCTGTACAAGGGCGACATCACCAGCGACGGCACGCCGCTGAACGAGATGAACGCCTGCATCGCCGCCGGCCTGCACCCCAACCTGATCCGCATCGAAGGCAAGCTCAAGGGCCACCCCGAAGGCGTGGCCGGGCTGGTGATGGACCTGATCGGCCCGGCGTTCATCAACCTGGCCGCGCTGCCCAGCTTCTACAGCTGCAGCCGCGACGTCTACCCAGAGGGCACTCGGTTTACCCCGCAGACCTTGCTGGCCATGGCCCAAGGCATGGCGTCGGTGGCGGCGCACCTGCACCGGCACGGCATCAACCATGGCGACCTGTACGGGCACAACACCCTGTACAACGCCCAGGGCGACTGTTTGCTGGGGGATTTTGGCGCCGCCTCGTTCTACCCGCAGGACGGCAGCCAGCTGGCCGCGACGCTGCAACGCATCGAGGTGCGCGCGTTCGGCATATGGCTGGGGGAATTGATCGAGCGCTGCGAGGGCGTGGATCAGCGCTGGGTGGCGTTGCAGCAGGCGTGCGTGCAGCCCGACGTGCTGGCACGCCCGGATTTCAACGCCATCGCCACGGCATTGAAACAAAACCCGTAGCAGCTGCCGAAGGCTGCGTCACGCCCCGGATGCGCGGGGCCAGGACGCGGCCTGCGGCCGCTGCTACAGGGGCCGTGCGGGTTTAGCCCGCCAGGCCCACGTACACGTTCTGCACGTCGTCGTTCTCGTCGATGGCTTCCAGGAACGCCTCGACTTCGGCCATGTGCTCGTCGCTCAGGCCCGACACCGGGTTCTTCGGCATGTAGCCGATTTTCGCCGCTACCACGGTGAAGCCCTGCTCAGGCAGGGCCTTGCAGACGGCGTCCAGGTCGGCGAAGTCGGTGACGAACAGGGTCGAACCCTCTTCCTCGCCCGCTTCGAAATCCTGCGCGCCGGCTTCGATGGCGGCCATTTCCGGGTCAGCGTCGGCGCTGGCCGGGGTGGCTTCGATCATGCCCACGTGGTTGAAGTCCCACGACACCGAGCCTTCGGCGCCCAGGGTGCCCTTGCGGAACAGCACGCGGATCTGCGAAACGGTGCGGTTGACGTTGTCGGTCAGGCACTCGACGATCACCGGCACCTGGTGCGGGGCGAAGCCTTCGTATTTGACCAGGGTGTAGTTGACCGCGTCGCCGCCGATGCCCGCGCCTTTCTTGATGGCACGTTCCAGGGTCTCGCGGGTCATGGAGGCTTTCTTCGCCTGCTCGATGACCAGGCGCAGACGCGCGTTGGTGTCGGGGTCGGTACCGGCCCGCGCGGCAATCGAAATTTCCTTGGACAGCTTGCCGAAGATACGCCCCTTGGCGTTGGCTGCTGCTTCTCTGTGTTTAGCTTTCCACTGTGCGCCCATTTCAACTCTCTTTCTCTGGCGCCGATACCGGTATCGATCAGCGCATGGCGCCAGTTTATACGCCAGCCACCATGCAGCACAGCCCCTGTCGCCGTCAGGGGGCCGGCGCCAGGTCGAGGAACGCGCGAATCAGGCGCAGCTCGCGCCGGCGTTCCAGGCAGCCGATCATGTGCCGGTTCACCAGCCCCTCGCCGCGTACCGGCACCGCCACCACCCGCGGGTCGTGGCTGACCTCCACCGATGAGACAACGCCAACCCCCAGCTGCGCCGCCACCGCCTCGGTCACCGCCTCGCGGCTGTCCAGCTCCAGCAGCACCCGCGGCGCCACCCCGGCCTCCGCGCAGGCCTGGTCGAAAGTGCGGCGGGTGATGGAGTTGGGCTCGCGCAGCACCATGATCTGCTCGTGCAACTGCGCCAGGTCGATGGCCTGCCCGGCCCACTCATGCCCCAACGGCACCAGCGCGCAGATCTGCGACGGGCTCAGGGCCTGCAGGTGCAGGCCCTTGCGCGGCTCCACCTCGGTCATCACCGCCACGTCGGCGTGCTCGGCGGTCAGCGCCGCCAGGGTTTCCTGGGCATTGCCCAGGCGCAGGTTGACGGTAATGCCGGGATATTTCTCACGCAGGCTGGCCAGCATCGGCATCACCCGGTGCGGGCCGTCGGCGGCCACCTCCAGGCGCCCGGTGAGCAACTGGCGGTTGGCCTCCAGCATCGCCTGCGCCTCTTCGGCCAGGCTGAACATCGCCCGGGTGATGGCCGCAAGCCTGGTGCCCTCCTCGGTCAGCTCCACCCGTCGGGCGGTGCGCCGCAACAGCGTCAGTTGGTAGTGCTCCTCCAGCGCCTTGATGTGCCCGGTGACCGCCGGCTGGCTGATGAACAGGCGCTCGGCGGCGCGGGTAAAGCTGCCCTCGCGGGCCACGGCGTCGAAGGCGCGCAGCTGGAAAAGGTTCATGGATCGGCCTGACTTATAGTTGGGATAACAACAAACAATTTGATTGATGCTTCATGGAATTGCAACTTAGGCGCCGTAAGTTCAGCCCACCGCTTGCGAGGAACACCATGAGCACCACTGCCCCCATCCTGCTTACCCCTGGTCCACTGACCACTTCGGCCCGCACCCGTCAGGCAATGATGATGGATTGGGGCTCCTGGGATGCCAGCTTCAACCAGCTCACCGCCAGTGTCTGCGAACAACTGCTGACCATCATCAACGGCGCCGCCAGCCACCACTGCGTGCCCCTGCAAGGCAGCGGCACCTTCGCCGTGGAAGCGGCCATCGGCACCCTGGTACCGCGCGGCGGCAAGGTGCTGGTACTGATCAACGGCGCCTACGGCCAGCGCCTGGCCAGGATCTGCAAGGTGCTGGGCCGCGCCTTCAGCACCTTCGAAACCGCCGAGGACGAGCCCACCACCGCCGCCGACGTCAACCGCCTGCTGGGCGAAGACCCCAGCATCAGCCACGTGGCGCTGATCCACTGCGAGACCAGCACCGGCATCCTCAACCCGCTGCCAGAGATCGCCCAGGTAGTGGCCGGCCATGGCAAGCGCCTGATCATCGACGCCATGAGCAGCTTCGGCGCGCTGCCGATCGACGCCGCCAAGGTGCCGTTCGACGCCCTGATCGCCGCCTCCGGCAAGTGCCTGGAAGGCGTGCCGGGCATGGGCTTCGTGTTCGCCAACAAGGCCGCGCTGGCCCAGGCCGAGGGCAACTGCCACTCGCTGGCCATGGACCTGCACGACCAGCACGCCTACATGGCCAAGACCGGTCAATGGCGTTTCACTCCGCCCACCCACGTGGTGGCGGCGCTGCACGAAGCGCTACTGCAATACCACGAAGAAGGCGGCCTCGCGGCGCGCCACGCCCGCTACGCCGACAACTGCCAGGCGCTGCTGGACGGCATGGCTGCCATCGGCCTGCGCAGCTTCCTGCCGGCGGCTATCCAGGCGCCGATCATCGTCACCTTTCACGCCCCGCAAGACCCGCGTTACCAGTTCAAGGAGTTCTACGAGCGCGTCAAGGCCAAGGGTTTCATCCTCTATCCGGGCAAGCTGACCCAGGTCGAAACCTTCCGCGTCGGCTGCATTGGCTGCGTGGATCGCATCGGCATGCAGGCCGCCGTGGACGCCGTGGCCCAGGTGCTGCGCGAAATGGAAGTGCTGGATATCTGACCTTTCCCCTATTTGAAGTAATGATCAGGACGTACCCATGAACTACAGCAACCCCAGCAAAACCCAGGCCGTGATCCTCGATTGGGCCGGCACCGTGGTCGACTTCGGCTCGTTCGCCCCTACCCAGATCTTCGTCGAGGCCTTCGGCGAGTTCGACGTGCAAGTGTCCATCGAGGAAGCCCGCGGCCCCATGGGCATGGGCAAGTGGGACCACATCCGCACCCTGTGCAACGTGCCGGCCATCAGCGAGCGCTACGCCAAGGTGTTCGGCCGCGCGCCGACCGACGACGACGTGACCGCCATCTATAACCGCTTCATGCCACTGCAGATCGAAAAAATTGCCACTCACTCGGCGCTGATCCCCGGCGCGCTGGACACCATCACCGCGCTGCGCAACGACGGCCTGAAGATCGGCTCGTGCTCCGGCTACCCGGCCGTGGTAATGGCGAAGGTAGTGGAGCTGGCCAAGCAGAACGGCTACGTCGCCGACCACGTGGTGGCCACCGACGAAGTCCCCAACGGTCGCCCATGGCCGTCCCAAGCCCTGGCCAACGTCATTGCCCTGGGCATCGACGACGTCGCCGCCTGCGTCAAGGTCGATGACACCGTGCCGGGCATTCTCGAAGGCCGTCGCGCCGGCATGTGGACCGTGGCACTGGTGTGCTCGGGCAACGCCCTGGGCCTGACCTACGAAGGCTACAAGGCGCTGGCGCCCGAGAAGCTGGACAGCGAGCGCCAGCGCATCCATGCGTTGTTCGAGGCCTCGCGCCCGCACTACCTGATCGACACCATCAACGAGTTGCCGGACGTGATCGCCGACATCAACCGCCGCCTCGCTGCTGGCGAAATGCCGCAAAGCTCGTAACCCTGCACGCTTTGTAGCCGCTGCCTGGCGGCAGCGGCTACGGATCAAGCGTGATACCGCTCCACCCACTTCGCATACGCATCGATGAAGCCCTGCAGGAACGGCTTGCTCTTCTCCGCCAGCGCCCCGCTGTCATCGAACAGCGACCCCGCATTGCCCAGGTACGCTTCGGGCTGCTGCAGGCAAGGCACATCCAGGAACACCAGCGACTGGCGCAGGTGATGGTTGGCGCCAAAGCCACCAATGGCCCCCGGCGACACGCTGATCACTGCCCCCGGCTTGCCTGCCCAGGAACTCTTGCCATACGGCCTTGAACCCACATCAATGGCATTCTTCAGCGGCGCCGGCACCGAGCGGTTGTACTCGGGGGTGACAAACAACACGGCATCCGACGAACCGAGGGCATTGCGAAAAGCCGTATAGGCCGCTGGTGGTGTACCATCGATGTCTTCGTTATAAAGCGGCAAGTCGCCAATTTCGATGATCTTCAATGACAGGCTCGGCGGTGCCAGGGCGATCAAGGCCTGGGCGACCTTGCGGTTGAGGGATGCTTTTCTCAAGCTGCCGACCAGGACGGCGACGGAGTACACCTTGCTCATGACTGCTCCAACATTTCCGGCAAAAGGAGGTGTAGGTATAGATGAGCCTGGCGTGGTTTGCCTCGCGACGTTCCGGAAGACGGTTTTTTTTCATCAACGGTAAAACTTCCCAGGTAAAACAGTGGTCTACAGGGCGCAAGTTTCACACGTGGATATATTCAGAGGTTGTAATTCAATGGCTGCAGTACTCGTTGGACAGTTTCATGCGCGGGATGCCGAAGGTCGGATCTACCCGGTGCATGAATTCCAGGAAGCCACCTTGGAGGCGGACGGCAGCAGCGGCTCAGCCCCTAAAACCACCTATCGTCTGGCCATTGGCGACCGCGTCAACCACCTGGGTGATGACCGTTTCGAACTGGTCCAGAGCGGCGTCGAAATCGTCCGTATCCCCTGAGCCGCTACCGCGCCGCTGGCAGTGGTGGCGGATCGCCCGGCATAATGGCTGCTCCAGCCTGCCGGCTCCCCTCACCGGGCACGGATTGCACTCATGCGACTACGCCACATTGAAGTGATTCAGGCGCTCATGCACGGCGGTAGCCTCAGCGCTGCCGCCGACCTGCTGCAACTTCCCCAGGACACCATCAGCGCCACCCTGCAGGACGCCGAAAGCCAGAGCGGGTTGTTGCTGTTCGCGCGGGTGCGCGGGCGTTTCCAGCCTACCGCCGAAGCGTTGAAACTGGCCGCCACCCTGGACCTGCTGGACGCCCCGCTGGAACAACTGCGCCGCCTGGCGGCCGACCTGCGGCTGCACCAGGAAACACCCCTGCGGGTGATCTGCACCGAAGCCCTGGCCCATCGCCTGCTACCGCAAAGCCTGGCCGCCCTGCGCCGACGTTTCCAGGACACGCCCTGCCAATTGCTCAGCCAGCCCACCACCAGCATCGTCCGCAGCCTGCTGCTGCGCGAAGGCGACCTGGGCCTGAGCCTGCACCCGCCGCACCACCCCGACATCGACTGCACGGCGCTGCTCGAAGGCAAGCTGCAACTGCTGGCGCCCCACGGCTGGCTGTCGCCCAAGCACAAGTACATCGGCATTCAGGAGCTGGCCGGGCAGGCCATGATCGGCCTCGAGGGCCACGACCCGCTCAGCCTCAAGCTGGACGCCAAGCTGGAAGCGCTGCGCCCGGCGCCGAAGGTACAGACCCGGGTGCAGAACTACTCGATGATGCGCAGCATGGTCGAGGCCGGCGAAGGCCTGGCAGTCGTGGACCCGTTCACCGCAGCGGGTGCGCGCGAGGCCGGGCTGGACGTGTGCCCGATTTCACCGGCGGTGCCGGTGACCTTGTACGCGCTGACGCTCAAGGGCAGCGAGCCGAGCGCGGCGTTGAGGGCACTGCTGGAAATCGTCACGCAAAAAGCCCAGGCGATACTTGTGGGAGCTGGCTTGCCAGCGAGCTCTTAGGGCCTCAACAGCTCGCTGGCACGCCAGCTCCCACAGGGTGGCCTAAAACATCAAATACCAGAACATCGCCACCTCGCTGGTCTGCGGGTCGATGCCACGGTAGCGCAGGTGGTCGATACCGCCCAGTTCGAAGCCAAACCCTTCATACAGGCGGCACGCCGCCAGGTTGTTGTTCTGCGTCTCCAGCATGATCCCCGGCAGGCGCTTCTTGCGCGCCCACCACTGCGCCACACCCAATAGCGCGCGGGCCACGCCGTGGCGGCGGGCCGGGGCGTGTACCGCAAGTTCATCAACGTGGGCCAGGCCGTTCCAGTTGGTGCTGACCACTACATGGCCCACCGCGCGGCCGTCCAGCCAGGCGACGAAAATGGCGCTATCGTCCTTGTCGCGGTAGTTGCGGAATTCGTCGGGGTCGATGCCGTAGCACTTCTGGTAAGGCGCCACCGCGTGTACCGGCCACTGGGCCACGGGTTTGCCGATCTGCGGGCAGGCGTAGCCGCGCACCTCAAAACCGTATTCGCTGTCCAGCACGTAGGGCGCGAAGGCGTCGTCTGCCAGGCGCACGGCGATGGCCGGGTTGACCGTACTCATGACTTCTCGGTCTCCTTGATGCAATCGACCGTGTAAGGGCCGTGTTCGTGTTGCAAGCCGTGCACGTCGGCGACAAAGCCGGGAAAGCCCTGGTCGAACGCGCGGGCGAAGGCCAGGTAATCGATCACCGAACGGGTCGACTCGCTGAAGCGCTCCCCCGGCATGATCAGCGGAATGCCCGGCGGGTAAGGCACCAGCATGACCGCTGCGATGCGCCCCGGCAACTCGTCTATGGGCACCGCTTCCACTTCACCGCGCACCAGCGCGTCGTAGGCGTCGGCCGGGGTCATGGCGGCCTCGGGCAAGGCGGTGTACATGCGTTTAAGGTGCTTGGCCGTGGCGTTGCTGCGGTAACAGCCGTGCAACTGGTCGCACAGGTCGCGCAGGCCCATACCCTGGTAGCGCACCGGGTCCAGGCGCGCCACGCAGGGCAGGCACTGCACCAACTCGGCGTTGGCGTCGTAGCTGCGCTTGAACTCCAGCAGTTCGGTGAGCAGCGTGCTCCACTTGCCCTTGGTAATGCCCATGGAGAACAGCACCAGGAACGAGTACAGGCCGGTCTTCTCCACCACCAACCCACGCTCCCAGAGGAATTTACTGACCACCGCTGCCGGAATACCGCGGTCGCTCAAGGCGCCCGAGGCGGTCAACCCGGGCATCACCAGGGTCACCTTGATCGGGTCCAGCAGCACGTAGTCCTCGGCCACTTCGCCGAAGCCGTGCCAGTCGGCGTCCGGTGCCAGCAGCCAGTCGCCCGTGGTGACCTGGCCCGCGCTTTCCACCCCCGGCGGTTGCCAGATGCTGAACCACCAGTCTTCCTCGCCGAAGGACTGCCGCAGGGTGGCCAGCGCGCGGCGAAAGCTCAGGGCCTCGTCGAACATTTCCTGCAGCAGCGAGCGCCCGGCCGGGCCTTCCATCATTGCCGAAGCCACGTCCAGCGAGGCAATGATGCTGTACTGCGGCGAAGTCGAAATATGCATCATGAACGCTTCATTGAAGCGGTCGCGGTCCAGCTGCCGCAGGCCGCCGTCCTGCACGTGGATCATCGACGCCTGGCTGAAGGCCGCCATCAGCTTGTGGGTGGAATGGGTGCTGAACACCAGCGGGCTGCCTTCGCCACGGGTAGTACCCATGCCATAGCGGCCGGCGAAAAACTCATGGAAGGCTGCGTAGGCGTACCAGGCCTCGTCGAAATGCAGCACCTCGACGCTGCTGCCCAGAGTGTGTTTGATCAGCTCGGCGTTGTAGCACAGGCCGTCGTAGGTGGAGTTGGTGACCACCGCCAGCTTGACCTTGGGCGGCCGCCCGCGCGCCAGCGGGTTGGCGGCGATCTTGGCCTGGATGGAGGCCGGGCTGAACTCACTGAGAGGGATGGGGCCGATGATACCCAGCTCGTTGCGCTCCGGCGTCAGGTACAGCGGTATGGCACCGGTCATGATAATGGCGTGCAGCACCGACTTGTGGCAATTGCGGTCCACCAGCACCAGGTCGCCGCGGGCGACGGTGGCGTGCCAGACGATCTTGTTGGCGGTGGAAGTGCCGTTGATGACGAAAAAGGTGTGATCGGCGCCGAAGTTGCGCGCTGCCCGTGCCTCGGCCTCGGCCAGCGGCCCGGTGTGATCGAGCAGCGAGCCCAGCTCGGGCACCGACACCGACAGGTCCGAGCGCAGGGTGTTTTCCCCGAAGAACTGGTGGAACGCCTGCCCCACCGGGCTCTTGCGGTAGGCCACGCCACCGCCATGGCCGGGCGTGTGCCAGGAATAGTTGGATTGCGCGGTGTGCTGCACCAGCGCCTTGAAGAACGGCGGCAGCAGGCCGTCGAGGTAATTGCGCGCGGCGCGGGCGACTTGCCGAGCAAGGAACGGCACGGTGTCTTCGAACAGGTAAAGAATGCCGCGCAGCTGGTTGAGCTCGCTCAGGGCATCGGCCGAAGCATTTTCCAGAGTGACCTGCTCACCCAGGGCGAAGATCGGCAGGTTGGGCGCGCGCACCCGCGCCAGGCGAATCAGCGTCACCATGTTCTTCAGCAGGTGGGTGTGCTCGCCCGCGCCCTCGGCGGCTATCAGCATGCAGGCCAGGCCGTGGTGGGTGGCCGCCACCAGCCTTGCCTCGGCATCGTCGGTGGCCAGCAGGATGCTGAAGCCTTCCTGCTCCAGCTCCTGGGCAATGCCCCGCACCCGCGCGCCGGCCACGGTGTCGGCCTTGACGTCGCGGTGCACGATCAGCACGGGAAACTTCAGGTCTTTGTACATCGCAGGCAGCCCCGAGACGGCCGCAAAAGGCGGCCCATGGTCTCAGGGTAGAAGCTTGCGGGCGCCTGTGTCAGGCATGGCAGCGCGGGTGTGTAACAAAAGGTCGCCCCTGAACAACTCAGGGGCGAAGCGCCATTACGCCGGGGCGCCCTGCTCGGCTTCCAGCAGCTGGCTCCACAGCGCCGGGGCGCCGGCCGACTTGGCGATGATGGCCAGCCGCGCCTCGTGCTCGGCCAGCTCGGCCTCGCTGGCGCGAATCACCGGGGCATGGCGGCGGTCGGCAGGCAGGCGGCGGATTTCGCTGCCCTGGTTGCCCGAGCCGTCGCCGGCGCCATCGCTGGAGTTGCCCGCCAGCGACAGGCTGGTCTGGCCACCGGTCATGGCCAGGTACACGTCCGCCAGAATCTCGGAGTCGAGCAATGCGCCGTGCAGCTCACGGCCCGAGTTGTCTACCCCGTAGCGCTTGCACAGGGCGTCGAGGCTGTTGCGCTGGCCGGGGTGGCGCTCACGGGCCATGGCCAGGGTGTCGAGCACCGTGCAGTAGGTGGTGACGTCCGCGCGGTCCTGGCTGCCCATCAAGGCGAATTCGTTGTTGATGAAACCAACGTCGAACGCCGCGTTGTGGATGATCAGCTCGGCGCCCTTGATGAACTCGAAGAACTCCTCGGCCACCTCGGCGAAACGCGGCTTGCCCACCAGGAACTGGTCGGTGATGCCGTGCACCCCGATCGCGCCTTCGTCGCTTGAGCGGTCCGGCTGCAGATAGACATGGAAATTGCGCCCGGTCAGGCGCCGGCCGATGACTTCGACACAACCGATTTCGATGATCCGGTGACCATCGGTGACCGGCATGCCGGTGGTTTCGGTATCGAGGACTACGTATCTCGTCGCCATGGGTGCAACACTCTCGTCATTTCAACAGCGGGAACAGCCGCGCACTTTAGCATAAGTCGGCTCCTACGCGGTGCGTGGTAACAGCCTGCCTCGGCCGCGATGCAAACGACGCGATCAGCGGGGTGCACACCCGCCCGTAGCAGCTGCCGCAGGCGGCGTCCGGGTTCACCGCCGCATCCCGGAACAGCGCGGCGCCCTGGACGCGGCCTGCGGCCGCTGCTACAGAAACCGCGTTACGCGGTGCATGGTAGGAGCCGGCCTCGGCCGCGATGCAAACGACGCGATCAGCGGGGTGCACACGCGCTTGTAGCAGCTGCCGCCAGGCGGCGCCCAAGGCCGATAGCCGTCTCCACAAGTGCAGCACCCGCAAAAATACCGCATATTAGCGCCCTCGCCCGCCCAACCCATGGAGACCCGCGTGGCCAACACATTCAACCTGGACACCGTCCACGACCGCCACAACACCGGCAGCACCAAGTGGAGCCGCTTCCCCGCCGACGTGCTGCCCATGTGGGTAGCCGACATGGATTTCGCCGTGGCGCCGGGCATTGTCCAGGCCCTGCAGGATCGCCTGATGCACCCGATGCTGGGCTACAGCGTGGCCCAGGACAGCCTGCGCGGCACCCTGGTCAAAGCCCTGCGCGAGCTGTTCGACTGGGAGGTGGCACCCGAGGAACTGGTGTTCCTGCCCGGCGTGGAAGGCGGGGTGAACATGGCGCTCAATGGCCTGCTGGCGCCCGGCGCCGGGGTGGTGGTGCAGACGCCCAACTACCGACCGTTATTGAACGCCGCCGGGCACTGGAAGCTGCCGCGCATCGACCTGCCGTTCCACGTGGACAGCAATGGCCAGCACCCCACTGACCTGAAGGCGCTGGACCAGGCCTTGGGCCAGGCCGGGGCAATGATCCTCAGCAACCCGCACAACCCGCTGGGCAAGGTGTTCGAACGCGCCGAACTGCAGGCCATCGCCGACGCCTGCGTAGCCCATGACACGCTGCTGATCAGCGACGAGATCCACGCGCAGATACTGTTCGACGGGCGCAAGCACATCCCGATCGCCAGCCTGAACGACGACATCGCCCAGCGCACCATCACCCTGATGTCGGCCACCAAGGCGTTCAACATCGCCGGCATGAAGAACGCCTTCGCGGTGATCAAGAACCCGTCGTTGCGCCACCGTTTCAACAACGCACGGCTGGGCATGGTCGACAGCGTCAGCACCCTGGGCCTGGTGGCCACCGAGGCGGCGTTCAACCACGGCGGCGCATGGCTGGCCGAGGTGATCGCCTACCTGCAAGCCAACCGCGACTACCTGGCCAACGCCGTGGCCACCCGCCTGCCGGGCGTGACCATGACGCTGCCCCAGGGCACCTACCTGGCATGGCTGGACTGCACAGCGCTGGGGCTGAACGACCCGCACGCCTTCTTCCTCAAGGAAGCCAAGGTGGGGCTGAGCCCGGGCACCGATTTCGATGACGCGGTGGGTGGGCAGTTCGTGCGCCTGAACTTCGGTTGCCCGCGCGAATTGCTGGAGGAAGGGATTGCACGGATGGAGCGGGCGCTGAAGGCCCGCAATTGATGTAACCGCGGCTACATCCTGTGGGAGCTGGCTTGCCAGTGAGCTTTTGACGCCCCAGAAACTCGCTGGCAAGCCAGCTCCCACAACTGCTACACGTCAGCGCTTGAGCGCGCGAACCTCATCAACCCCGCGGTTCGCCAGCTGGTCGGCCCGCTCGTTGCCATGGTGGCCCGTATGGCCGCGCACCCATTTCCAGGTCACGGTGTGGCGCCCCACCTGCTCATCCAGCAGTTGCCACAGGTCGGCGTTCTTCACCGGCTGCTTGGCAGCTGTTTTCCAACCGCGCTTCTTCCAGTTGACCATCCACTCGTTGATGCCCTTCATCACGTATTCGGAGTCGGTCACCAGCAGCACCTCGCAGGGGCGCTTGAGTTCTTCCAGGCCGCGGATGGCAGCCATCAGCTCCATGCGGTTGTTGGTGGTGGCTGCCTCGCCGCCCCACAGTTCCTTTTCCACGCCCTTGCACACCAGCAGGGCGCCCCAGCCACCAACGCCCGGGTTGCCCTTGCAGGCGCCGTCGGTGAAGATTTCAACGCTATCGCTCATTACTACCTATCCGTCGATGTCAGGGTTCGCTGTTGCGTCGATTGACCTTGGCCATCGGCAACGGAATCAACTTGCCCATGGGTTCGCGACGCACCTGGCGCAGCGGGCGCAGGCCCACCACCAGTTTGCGCGCGACCAATATATAGAAGCCGCCGCCAGCACTTTGCCAGCGCCCGGCGCGGCGTTCCCAGCCGGCCAGGCGTGCTTGCCAGGCGGGGGACGCAAGCGGCGGACGATAGCACCCGAACCGGCGTTTCTCCAGCGCAAAGCCCAGCAGGTTGAGCCAGTCGCCCACACGCGAGGCGGGAAAGCAGCGTGCCTTGCGCAAGGCGTCGTGGGCGAAAGCGCGGCGCAGCCCCCAGGCGCTCCAGGGGTTGATACCGACGATGATCAAGTGGCCGCCAGGGCGCACGGCGCTGGCCGCCTCGCGCAGCAGCCCATGGGGCGACAGGCTGAAGTCCAGGCCGTGCTGCAGCACCACCACGTCGGCGGCGTGCTCGCTCAACGGCCAGGCCTGTTCTTCACAGACGATTTCCACCCCCGGCAGCGGCGCGCCCAGGCGCACGTTGCGCTGCACTTGCGGGGCCTGGGGCGGCAGCTGCGCGCTGGGGCCGTAGTGCACCAGGTAGCCACCAAAGAAACGCCCCAGTTCTTCTTCAAGCAACGCCTGCTCTTCCTTGAGCAGGAACTGGCCCAGCGGGCCCTCGAACCAGTCCCTGGCCTGGCCGATCAACTCCAGCCATTCCGGATCGGCCTGCGCAAACGCTTTATCGGTCATTGCCTTCTCCCATCGAAGAGGTTCACCAATAGCCCCAACAGGTTCTAAGATGCACCATTATTCAACGCTTAGCGAATCGCGCCATGATACAGATCGACGCACTGCCAGCCTTCACCGATAACTACCTGTGGTTGTTACAAGACACTGCAAGCAAGCGCTGCGCCGTGGTCGACCCGGGCGACGCCGCGCCGGTGCTGGCGTGGCTGGCCGCACACCCGGGCTGGCAGTTGAGCGACATCCTGGTCACCCACCACCACCACGACCACGTCGGCGGCGTGGCCGAGCTCAAGCAGGCCACCGGCGCCACGGTCTACGGCCCCGCGAACGAAAACATCCCGGCCCGCGACGTGGCCCTGGACGATGGCGCCCGCATTGAAGTGCTGGGCCTGGGCTTCGACGTGATGGCCGTACCAGGCCATACCCTGGGGCACATCGCCTATTACCACGCCCAAGCGCAAACGCCGCTGCTGTTCTGTGGCGACACCCTGTTCGCCGGTGGTTGTGGCCGCCTGTTCGAAGGCACGCCTGCGCAGATGCATGATTCGCTCCAACGCCTGGCCGCCTTGCCCGCCGCCACGCAGGTGTACTGCACGCACGAATATACCCTCAGCAACCTGCGCTTCGCCTGCGCGGTAGAGCCGCAAAACCCGCAGCTTGCCCAGCGTTTCGCTGACGTTACCGCCCTGCGCGAGCAAAATCGCATCACCCTGCCCTCCTCGATTGCGCTGGAACTGCAGACAAACCCGTTTTTGCGCGTCAACGAAGCGGGCGTCAGAAAAAAAGCAGACGAACGGGCAGGCGTCGTAAACCCTTCTCCCGTGGCCGTTTTTGCTGCCCTAAGGGCATGGAAAGATAAGTTCTAAAGCCTCTGCGCTTGCGTCTAAAAATTCTGAAAGGTTGACCCGGGGGTGGGCAGTTTCTAGAATCGCCCGACATTTTTGCCCGGATCACCCTCCCAGCCAATGTCGTCCAACACTCGAAAGCCCTTCAATTCAGACGCATTGACGCGGTTGGCACAGGCCATCGCGCTGACCCTGCCCGTGATTCTGGCGGGCTGCCAAAGCACGGGCCAGGTTCCGGATGCCGAGAGCGTCAGGCTGCACAGCCTGAACGCGCGCATCAAGCAGAAACCGATTTTCCCCGAAGCCCAGCAAGCCCAGCAGCAAGCGCCCCAGGACGTGTGGGAACGCATGCGCCAGGGCTTCCAGTTGCAGGATGGCGTGGCCGTCAACCCGCGGGTCGAGCAACAGCGCCTGTGGTTCGTCAGCAACCCATCCTTCCTGGAAAACGCCAGCGGCCGCGGCAGCCTGTACATGCACTACATTGTCGAGCGCCTGGAAGAACGCAACATGCCGCTGGAGCTGGCCCTGCTGCCAGTGATCGAAAGCGCCTACAACCCCATGGCCTATTCGCGCAGCGATGCCAGCGGGCTGTGGCAGTTCATCCCCTCCACCGGCCGTTACTTCAACCTGCGCCAGACCCGCTTCTACGATGGCCGCCGCGACGTCACCGCGTCCACCGCCGCCGCACTGGACTACCTCAGCCGCCTGCACGACATGTTCAACGGCGACTGGCTGCTGGCCCTGGCCGCCTACAACGCCGGCGAAGGCACGGTCAGCCGCGCCATCGAACGCAACGAGAAGCTGGGCCTGCCCACCGACTACTGGAACCTGCCGCTGCCCCAGGAAACCCGCGACTACGTGCCCAAGCTGCTGGCGCTGTCAGAGCTGGTGATGTCCCCCGAGGCCTACGGCGTGAACCTCAACCCGATCGCCAACCAGCCGTATTTCGAGGTAGTCGAGGTCAACCAGCAGATGGACCTGGGCCGCGTCGCGGCGCTGGCCAACATCGACGAGGACGAGCTGTTCCAGCTCAACCCGGCCCTCAAGCAGCGCGTCACCGTGGACGGCCCCCAGCACCTGCTGGTGCCTACCGCCAAGGCCCACCTGCTGACCGAGAGCCTGGCCAAGATGGGCCCCGAGGAACTGCTGACCCTGGCGCCCAAGCGCAAGCTCGTCGAAGACGTGGCACGCGTGGACATGCCGGCGCGCCGCCGCACCTACAAGGTCAAGCGCGGCGACAACCTGGGGCTGATCGCCCGCGCCAACAAGGTTGACGTGAAAGACCTGCAGCACTGGAACAAACTGTCGGGCATGCACCTCAAGGTCGGCCAGACCCTGGTGATGCAGGACAACAGCCGCCCGGCCACCAAGGCCCGTGGCAAGACCACCGCCGTAGCCAGCGCACGCACCAGCAAGGGTGGCAAGGGCGGCCAGGTCGCCACCCGCTACAAGATCCGCAAGGGTGACTCGCTGTACGTGGTGGCCCAGCGCTTCAACGTCGAGGTCAACCACCTCAAGCGCTGGAACCCCAACACCGCACGCGCGCTGAAGCCAGGCCAGACCCTGGTCGTGTACCGCGACCGCTGATATCCCGCCCCCCCGTAGCAGCGGCCGCAGGCCGCGTCCACAGGCACCACGAATCGCGCCGGGGCCGGACGCCGCCTGGCGGCAGCTGCTACGTACATTATTCAAGGCATCGTCATGACCACCGAAACCCCTGAAGCGCTCAAAGCCCGTAAACTCGCCCACCTCGACGCCGTGCTCGAAGCCCTGGCTGCCGAGACCCGCGACGTGTCCCGCGCCTTCTACCACGGCTGGGTGCTGTCCGCCGCCATGGAGCTGTGGGACCGCGGCGTGCTCAGCCAGGAAGAGCGGCTGGACATCGAAGCGAAGGTCAAGGCCATTACCCAACCCCCAGCCGCCACCGAGTAAGCCTGGCGGACTCTTCTTCAATCAGAGACAAACTGTTACTGTACCGGTAATAAATCGGATCTCTGACTTGATGCGTTCGCTCCTGCTCTCACTAGGCCTGGTCCTGAGCTGTCACGCTGGCGCGACGGTATTCCAGAGCCACGGCTACGCCCAGTTCGGCACCCTCAAGTACCCGGCCAGCTTCACCCATTTCGACTGGACCAACGCCCAGGCGCCCAAAGGCGGCACCTTGCGGGTGATGGCGTTCGGCACCTTCGACACGCTCAACCCCTACACCTTCAAGGGCAGCAGCCCGGTCAGCACGCCGAACTTCATGCAGTACGGCGTCAGCGAGCTGAACGAAACGCTGATGGTCGGCACCGGCCAGTACGACCCGTCGGGCGATGAGCCCACCGCAAGCTACGGCCTGATCGCCAAAAGCGTCGAGTACAGCGACGACCGCAGCTGGGTGGTGTTCAACCTGCGCCCCGAGGCGCGCTTCAACGACGGCGCGCCCATTACCGCCCGCGACGTGGCCTTTTCCTACCGCACCCTGCTCAAACAAGGCCACCCGCAGTACCGCACCAGCCTGCAGGAAGTGCAGCGCGTGGACATCCTCGGCCCGCAGCGCATCCGCTTCGTGTTCAAGCGCAGCGCCAACCCGCTGCTGATCCTGCGCATGGGCGAACTGCCGGTGCTGCCCGAGCATTACTGGCAAGGCCGCGACTTCCAGGCCACCACCTTCGAACCACCGGTCACCAGCGGCCCCTACCGCATTACCCAAGTGGTGCCGGGGCGGCGCCTGGTGTTCCAGCGCGTGAAGGACTGGTGGGGCCAGGACTTACCCGTGAACCGTGGCAAGTACAACTTCGACCGGGTGGAAGTGGAGTTCTACCGTGACAACGACGTGGCCTTCGAAGCCTTCAAGGCCGGCGAGTTCGACATCTACCTGGAACACCAGGCAAAGAACTGGGCCAACGGCTACAACTACCCGGCGGTGCTGCGCGGCGACGTGATCAAGGCGCAAATCCAGCACCAGATCCCCACCCAGACCCAGGGGCTGTTCTTCAACACCCGGCGCCCAGCCTTCGGCGATGTGCGGGTGCGCGAGGCGCTGGGCCTGCTGCTGGATTTTGAATGGACCAACAGCGCGCTGTTCAACGGTGCCTACCGCCGCGCCACCAGCTACTACCCCAACAGCGAATTCAGCGCCAGCGGCCTGCCCGCCGGCAAGGAGTTCCTGCTGCTGGCGCCGTACCGCCAGCAATTGCCCGCCACGCTGTTCACCCAGCCGTTCAGCGTGCCCCATACCCAAGGCCGTGGCATCGAGCGTGAAACCCTGCGCCGGGCGCTGGGTCTATTGGCCGACGCCGGCTGGAAGCTCGACGGCCAGCGCCTGCTGAACGCCCAGGGGCAACCGCTGCGCCTGGAGCTGCTGCTGGTGAACCCGGGGCTGGAAAGGATCCTGCAACCTTATGTCGAAAACCTTCGCAGCATCGGCGTCGATGCGCGCTTGCGCACCGTCGACCGCGCCCAGTATAAGCAGCGGCTGGACCAATTCGACTTCGACATGATTCTGATGACCCTCAACCAGACCCTCAGCCCCGGCCTCGAGCAGTGGCAGTACTTCCACTCCAGCCAGGCGACGGTCAAGGGCAGCAAGAACTACACCGGCATCGCCAACCCGGTGGTCGACCACCTGCTCGACGACCTGCTGGCCGCCCACAGCCGCGATGACCAGGTGGCCGCCGCGCGCGCCCTGGACCGCGTGCTGCTGTCCCAGCACTACATGATTCCCAATTGGTACCTGGACGCCCATCGTCTGGCCTATCGCAACCGTTTCGCTTTCGTCACCACGCCGCCCTACACCCTGGGCCTTAACACGTGGTGGCTCAAGCCTGTGGAGACCCACCCATGACGCGCCTACGCGCCCTGTTGCCGGCCGCCTGCGGGCTGCTGCTGAGCGGGCTGGCCTGCGCCGCCCCGCAGCACGCCGTGACCCTGTACAACGAGGCCCCCAAGTACCCGGCCGGTTTCCAGCACTTTGACTACGTGAACCCCGACGCGCCCAAGGGCGGCACCTTTCGCAACGCCGCCTCGGGCGGGTTCGACAGCCTCAACCCATTCATCAGCAAGGGCGTACCCGCCGACGACATCGGCCTGATCTATGACACCCTGGCGCGGCAGAGCCTGGACGAGCCGCTGACCGAATACGGCCTGGTGGCCAAGACCATCGAGAAGGCCCCGGACAACAGCTGGGTACGCTTCACGCTGCGCCCCGAGGCGCGCTTCCACGACGGCCAGCCCATGCGCGCCGAAGACGTGGTGTTCACCTTCAACCTGCTGATGAAGGACGGCTCGCCGCTGTACCGCAACTACTACGCCGACGTCGCCAAGGTGGAGGCCGAAGACCCGCTGCACGTGCGCTTCGACTTCAAGACCCGCGACAACCGCGAGCTGCCGGTGATCCTCGGCCAACTGCCGGTGCTGCCCAAGCACTACTGGGCCACCCGCGACTTCAGCCGCGCCAACCTCGAATTCCCCCTGGGCAGCGGCCCCTACAAAGTGGCTGCGGTAAACGCCGGGCGCTCGGTGCGCTACGAGCGGGTCAAGGACTACTGGGCCAAGGACCTGCCCATCAACCGCGGCTCGTACAACTTCGACGTGCTGACCACCGACTACTACCGCGACAACAACGTGGCCCTGGAAGCGCTGAAGGCCGGCGCCTTCGACTACTGGCTGGAAATGACCGCGAAGAACTGGGCCACCGCCTATGACGTGCCGGCGGTGCGCGAGAAACGCCTGATCCGCGAAGAACTGCCCAACGGCAACCCGGTGGGCATGCAGGGTTTTGTCTTCAACCTGCGCCGCCCGCTGTTCCAGGACGTACGCGTGCGCCAGGCGCTGGGCTTGCTGTTCGACTTCGAATGGAGCAACCGCCAGCTGTTCAACGGCGCCTACACCCGTACCGACAGCTACTTCGAAAACTCCGACCTGGCCTCAGCCGGCCTGCCCGACGCCGAAGAACTGAAAATCCTTGAACCACTGCGCGGCAAAGTCCCCGACGCGGTGTTCACCACGCCGTTCAAAAAACCGGTCACCGACGGCAGCGGCATGATCCGCGAGCAACAGCGCCAGGCCTACAAACTGCTGCTGGAAGCCGGCTGGCACGTGGTCAACGACCGCATGGTGGACGCCAGCGGCAAGCCGGTGAGCATCGAGTTCCTGCTGGCCCAGCCCGAGTTCGAACGCGTGCTGCTGCCCTACAAGCGCAACCTCGCCGACCTGGGCATCGAACTGGTGCTGCGCCGCGTCGATGCCTCGCAATACGTCACCCGCCGGCGCAACCGCGACTTCGACATGATGGTCTCAAGCTTCCCGCAGTCCGACTCGCCGGGCAACGAACAGCGCGAGTACTGGGAGTCGAGCAGCGCCGACCGCAGCGGCAGCTACAACATCATGGGCATCAAGGACCCGGCCGTGGACCAGCTCACCGAAAGCCTGATCAACGCCGACACCCGCAAGAGCCTGATCGCCCATTCCCACGCCCTCGACCGGGTGCTGCTGAACAACTACTACCTGGTGCCCAACTGGCACATCAAGACCTGGCGCGTGGCCTACTGGAACCACCTGGGGCACCCTGCCGTGTCGCCGCGCTACGACGTCGGCACCATGACCTGGTGGGCCAAACCGGACGTCAAGCCGGCCATCCCCATCACCACCGACACCGACTCGCCCGGCAAGGAGCGCTGAGATGCTGGCCTATATCTGCAAGCGCCTGCTGCTGATCATCCCGACGCTGTTCGGCATCCTCATCATCAACTTCCTGATCATCCAGGCCGCCCCCGGCGGCCCGGTAGAGCAGGCCATCGCCAAGCTGGAAGGCTTCGAAGGCGCCACCAGCCGCTTCAGCGGCGGCGGCTCCGAAGTGTCCATGGGCGGCTCCAGCTACCGCGGTGCCCAAGGCCTGGACCCGGCGCTGATCAAGGAGATCGAACAGCAGTACGGCTTCGACAAGCCTGCGGGCGAGCGCCTGTGGATCATGATCAAGAACTACGCCCACTTCGACTTCGGCTCCAGCTTCTTCCGCGACGCCAAGGTCACCGACCTGATCCTGGAGAAGATGCCGGTCTCCATCTCGCTGGGGCTGTGGAGCACGCTGATCATGTACCTGGTGTCCATCCCCCTGGGCATCGCCAAAGCCACCCGCCATGGCAGCCACTTCGACGTGTGGACCAGCTCGGCGATCATCGTCGGCTACGCCATTCCGGCGTTTCTGTTCGCCATATTGCTGATCGTGGTATTCGCCGGCGGCAGTTACCTGGACTGGTTCCCGCTGCGCGGCTTGACCTCCAACAACTTCGACCAGCTGAGCCTGGGCGGCAAGGTGCTGGACTACTTCTGGCACCTGGCGCTGCCGGTGACGGCCCTGGTGATCGGCAACTTCGCCACCATGACCTTCCTGACCAAGAACAGCTTCCTCGACGAAATCGGCAAGCAGTACGTGGTCACCGCCAAGGCCAAGGGCCTGAGCAACAACCGCGTGCTGTACGGCCACGTGTTCCGCAACGCCATGCTGCTGGTGATCGCCGGTTTCCCCTCGGCGTTCATCGGCATCTTCTTTACCGGTTCCTTGCTGGTTGAGGTGATCTTCTCGCTCGACGGCCTCGGCCTGATGAGTTTCGAGGCCGCGGTGAACCGCGACTACCCGGTGGTGTTCGGCACCCTGTTCATCTTCACCCTGCTGGGGTTGCTGGTGAAACTGATCGGCGACCTGACCTACAGCCTGGTCGACCCACGCATCGACTTCGAACGCCGGGAGCACTGAGATGAGCCTTTCCCCCCTCAACGCCCGCCGTCTGCAGCGGTTCAAGGCCAACAAGCGCGGCTGGTGGTCGCTGTGGCTGTTCATGATTCTGTTCGTGGCCAGCCTGGGCGCCGAACTGATCGCCAATGACAAGCCCCTGGCCTTGCACTACGACGGCAGCTGGTATTTCCCGGCCTTCCAGCGCTACCCGGAAACCACCTTCGGCGGCGAATTCCCGCTGGAGGCCAACTACAAGAGCCCGTACCTGCAGCAACTGCTCAAGGCCAAGGACAGCTGGACCCTGTGGGCGCCCATCCCGTTCAGCTACCAGAGCATCAACTACGACCTCAAGGTACCGGCGCCAGCGCCACCTTCGGCGCAGAATTGGCTGGGCACCGACGACCAGGGCCGCGACGTGCTGGCCCGGGTGATCTACGGCTTCCGCATCTCGGTGCTGTTCGCCCTGACACTGACCATCCTCAGCTCCATCGTCGGCGTCATCGCCGGGGCCCTGCAGGGCTTCTACGGCGGCTGGGTGGACCTGGCCGGCCAACGCTTCCTGGAGGTGTGGTCGGGGCTGCCGGTGCTGTACCTGCTGATCATCCTGGCCAGCTTCGTGCAGCCCAACTTCTGGTGGCTGCTGGGCATCATGCTGCTGTTCTCGTGGATGAGCCTGGTGGACGTGGTGCGCGCCGAGTTCCTGCGCGGCCGCAACCTGGAGTACGTGCGCGCCGCCCGTGCCCTGGGCATGCGCGACGCCAGCATCATGTTCCAGCACATTCTGCCCAACGCCATGGTCTCGACCATGACCTTCATGCCGTTCATTCTCACCGGCGCCATCGGCACCCTCACCGCCCTCGACTTCCTGGGCTTCGGCCTGCCCGCCGGCTCACCGTCGCTGGGCGAACTGGTGTCCCAGGGCAAGTCCAACCTGCAGGCGCCCTGGCTGGGCATCAGCGCCTTCGCCGTGCTGGCGTTGATGTTGAGCCTGCTGGTGTTTATCGGCGAAGCCGCTCGCGACGCGTTCGATCCAAGGAAATGACATGCACCCTGACAACCTGATCGAAATCCGCGACCTGGCGGTGCAATTCGACAACAACGAACGCTCGGCCCGGGTGGTGGAAGGCGTGAGCTTCGACATCCGCCGCGGCGAGACCCTGGCGCTGGTGGGTGAAAGCGGCTCGGGCAAGTCGGTCACCGCGCACTCCATCCTGCGCCTGCTGCCCTACCCCATCGCCAGCCACCCCAGCGGCACGGTGACGTACGAGGGCCAAGACCTGCTGCACATGGACGAAAAGCGCCTGCGGCAGATCCGCGGCAACCGCATCGCCATGATCTTCCAGGAGCCCATGACCTCGCTGAACCCGCTGCACAGCATCGAGAAGCAGATCAACGAGGTGCTCGGCCTGCACAAGGGCATTACCGGCAAGGCCGCCACCGCGCGCACCCTGGAGTTGCTGGAGATGGTCGGCATCCCCGAGCCGCGCCAGCGCCTCAAGGCCCTGCCCCATGAGCTGTCCGGCGGCCAGCGCCAGCGCGTGATGATCGCCATGGCCCTGGCGAACGAGCCGCAACTGCTGATCGCCGACGAGCCCACCACCGCGCTCGACGTCACCGTGCAGCTGAAAATCCTCGAACTGCTCAAGTCCCTGCAACAGCGCCTGGGCATGGCCCTGTTGCTGATTACCCACGACCTCAACCTGGTGAAGCGCGTGGCCCAGCGGGTGTGCGTGATGCAACAGGGTTGCATCGTTGAACAGGGCGACTGCGAGCAGCTGTTCAACCACCCGCAGCACCCTTATACCCGCGAGTTGCTGGGCGCCGAACCGCGCGGCGAACCGGCTGCCACCGTGGCGGGTGAGCCGATGCTGGAGGTCGACGACCTGAAGGTGTGGTTCCCGATCAAGAAAGGCCTGTTCAAGCGCACCACCGACTACGTCAAGGCCGTGGACGGCATCCAGTTCAGCCTGCCGCGCGGGCAGACGTTGGGCATCGTCGGCGAAAGCGGCTCGGGCAAATCCACCCTCGGCCTGGCCATCCTGCGGCTGATCGCCAGCCAGGGCGCCATCCGCTTCCACGGCCAGCCTCTGGACGGCCTCAACCGCGAACAGGTGCGCCCGCTGCGCCGGCAGATGCAGGTAGTGTTCCAGGACCCGTTCGGCAGCCTCAGCCCGCGCATGAGCGTGGCGCAGATCGTTGGCGAGGGTTTGCGCATCCACGGTATCGGCACCCCGCAAGAGCAAGAGCAGGCCATCATCGAGGCGCTACAGGAAGTGGGCCTGGACCCTGCCACCCGCCACCGCTACCCCCACGAATTCTCCGGCGGCCAGCGCCAGCGCATCGCCATCGCCCGCGCGCTGGTGCTCAAGCCGGCGCTGATTCTGCTCGACGAACCCACCTCGGCGCTCGACCGCACCGTGCAGCGGCAGGTGGTGGAGCTGCTGCGTTCGCTGCAGCTGAAATACAACCTCACCTACCTGTTCATCAGCCATGACCTGGCGGTGGTGAAGGCCTTGAGTCATCAACTGGTAGTGATCAAGTCAGGCCAAGTACTGGAGCAAGGCCCCGCAGCGCAAGTGTTCTCGGCCCCGCAGCACCCCTACACCCGCCAGCTCCTGGAAGCCGCCTTCATGGCCTAACCCCGCCGCTGCTACATCCTGTGGGAGCTGGCTTGCCAGCGAGCTGTTGGGGCCATAAAAGCTCGCTGGCAAGCCAGCCCCCACAAGACAGTTGCTGCTACGGGTTGGGTGCCGCGCCTTTCAACACGGCGTCCAACAGCGCCTGCGCGCTTTCCACTGACTGCACCACAGACCACACAAGGCCTTGGCACCCGCAACCGTTGTCCGTCAGCTCGTACGCGCTTTCATGAGCACATTTGAGCAGCAACGCCAACTGCGCCAACGCCGTTTCAGCCTTCACGCCTGCGCGTACCTGGAACAGCGGTTCGTCGTTGTCGTCGAGGGGGCCGAAGGTGCAACTGGCGGTGCGGGGGGCGTGCAGATTTGTAGATGAAGTAACTGGCGTCAGCTTATCCATATCATCGATATCCTTGAGCGCCTTGATCTTAATCGGGCTACCAAACCCGATCGCCGAAGGGTTCAGCGACGGAGGGAGGGTATGGAAAACAGCCGACTCAGACAAGGCAGCGAGGCGATAATAGACGCTTCCTACACGTAGGGGTTAGGGTTCCCACAAAGTCGGCCATTCCACCACATACTGCGTAGCAGCGGCCGCAGGCCGCGTCCCGGGGCACTGCGGTGGCTCAGGCCGACGACGCCATGGAATCATCCAAACTGTTCACCGCCACCCGCTCCACCAGCGCCAGCGCGTCCTGCAAGGTCAACGGCCGCCCCAGCAGGTAACCCTGCACCTTGTTCGCCCCCAGCAACCGCAATGCATCCAGCTCGGACTGGGTTTCCACCCCTTCGGCGACGATGGTGCTGCCGGTCTCGCGGGCAAAGGCGATCAGCGCCGAGGCCATGGCACGTTTCTGCGGGTCGTGGTCGATGCCCTGGGTCAGGCTCATATCCAGTTTGATCATGTCCGGGCGCAGCTGCAGGATGTGGCGCATGCTGGCGTAGCCGGCGCCGGCGTCGTCGATGGCCACGCGCACGCCGTTCTGGCGCAGGGGCTTGAGCGCCTTGATCAGGCCGCTGTAGTCGCTGACCACGGCGTGCTCAGTGATTTCCAGCACCAGGCGGCTGGCCGGGCACGGGCTGAGCAGGTCGGTCAGGCGGCCGCTGAGCATCAGCTGCGGCGAGCAGTTGATGGTCAGGTAGGTGCCCGAGGGCAGCGCATCCATGCCCTTCAGGGCGGCGGCGATGGCGTGGCATTCCAGCTCCACGCCCAGGCCGGCCTCGGCGGCCTCCTTGAACCATTGGTCGGGGCTGCGCACCGGCTCCAGGTTGAAGCGCGACAGGCACTCCCAGCCGCAAATGCTCATGCCCTGGAAGTCGAAGATCGGCTGGTAGACGATGCCCGGCTGCTGGCTGGCCAGCACTGCCGAAATGCGCCGGTGCTTG
Source organism: Pseudomonas sp. JC1203 (assembly GCF_056175065.1). Lineage (NCBI taxonomy): Bacteria > Pseudomonadati > Pseudomonadota > Gammaproteobacteria > Pseudomonadales > Pseudomonadaceae > Pseudomonas > Pseudomonas sp. JC1203. The sequence continues at coordinate 75,526 of NZ_JBWCAM010000005.1, read as the reverse complement.
GCCACGCGGTCGCGCACCAGGGTCAGGTCGCCCTCGATGCGGTCGGCGATCAGCTCGGCAAACACCTTCATCACCAGCAGGTCACGCTGGCCCAGACTGCTGTCGGCGCTGTAGCCAAAACAGCAGAAAGTGCCGTAAAGCCGGCCGTCGCTCAGGTAGATAGGCACGCTCATGTGCGAGCCGATGGGCAACGCCAGGGTTTCCGGGATGGCCAGCGCCTCGGGCACCTCGCCGGTGTTGGCGATCAGCTCCGGCAACTCGCCCTCCACCACTTTCAGGCAGTAGCCCACGTCCAGCGGCAGCGCATCGCCCGGCCTGATCGGGCCATCGCCGTCGGTGTCGACGTGCACGAACACCCGGTCAGTGGTGCGAAATTGCGAGACAAACGCCACGTCCATGCCCAGATGGGTGCGCAACGCCCGCAACACCTTATCGATACAACCCGTGCCCGTCGGTGCCTCGGTTTTCAGGCTAACCACGCTGGCAAGCTGTGTGGCGGACATGTCCATGACGGCCTCCTTGATCCCTGGATCCCAAGATTCTAGGACTGTGACCTCGGATTTTCGCCGACCGCTCGGCGCTTCCTGACGAAATGCTGGGGAAATGCGAAAGGTGTCACAAAACGTTTAACCCTGCGTGAGGACTTGGCGAACGGCCGCGGCCGACACTTTGCTCTGTAATGGCCCACCAGGAGCGCCACCATGCAATCCAGACGATGGTTTTTGATCCAGGCCGCAGCCGCCACCTCGCTGGCGGCCTACGCGCTGATGAGCGGCCGCATGCGCCTGGCCATGGCGGCCGACAGCGCCCCGGGCGAGACCTTTGCCGTGCAGCATACGGATGAACAGTGGCACCAGTTGCTCAGCGACGAAGCCTTCGACGTGCTGCGCCGCGCCGGCACCGAGCGGCCCTACAGCAGCCCGTTGAACAACGAGCACCGCAGCGGCCGCTTTGCCTGCGCCGGGTGCCAACTGCCGCTGTTTTCCTCCAGCGCCAAGTTTGACAGCGGCACCGGCTGGCCGAGCTTTACCGCACCGCTGGCGGGCGCGGTAAACGTCAGCCGCGACACCACGCTGGGCATGCAGCGCAATGAAGTGCATTGCCACCGCTGCGGCGGGCACCTGGGCCATGTGTTCGACGACGGCCCGGCGCCGACCGGTTTGCGTTACTGCATGAATGGCGTGGCCATGGCCTTCACCCCCGGCACGGCGTAAACCCGTAGCAGCAACTGTCTTGTGGGAGCTGGCTTGCCAGCGAGCTTTTATGGCCTCAAAAGCTCGCTGGCAAGCCAGCTCCCACAGGATGCGGCCGCTGCTACGGGTCAAGTGGATAGAGCTCATCGAGCACCTGCATCAGCGCCCGCTTGCGCGGGCTCTCCAGCCCGGTCCAGGCCACGCCGATGCCGGCGCCGCTCATGGCCAGCGCCAGCGGCCGCGTGACCACCCCAGCCGGCAGCGCCGACGCCGCGCCTGCCGGCACGATGCCCACGCCCAGCCCCGCCGCCACCAGCGCCAGCAAGGTGGTGAATTCACCCATCTCCCGGGCAATGGTCAACGTCACCTTGCGCCGATGAAAGCCCACCAGCATCTGGTCATGCAGCCCCGGCGCGTACTTGCGCGCCAGCACCAGCGCCGGGCGGCCGGCCAGGTCCTGGGGCTGGAGGCGGCGCTGGGCGCACAACGGGTCGGCGGCCGGCAGTGCCACCACCAGCGACTCCTCGAAGAGCATGCGCGTGTGCACCCCGGGCACGCTCAGCGGCAGGCGCACCAGGCCGAAATCCAGGGCGTTGTCCTGCAGCGCCCGGGCCTGCAGCAGCGAGGGCATGTCCTTGAGTTCCAGCTCAATGCGCGGGTAGCGCTGTTCCATCTGCCGCACCAGGTCAGGCAGCAGCTGCGACAGCACCGACGACACGAACGCCAGCCGCAGCACCCCCACCTCGCCCGCCGCCGCCTGTTGCAGCACCTCCCGCGCCCGGCCCGCCTGGCGCAGGGTGGCCAAGGCCTCGGGCAGGAACAACGCGCCCTCCTCCGTCAGCTCCACGCCATGGCGGTCGCGCTCGAACAACTGCGCACCGACGTCCTCCTCCAGCGCACGAATCTGCGCGCTCAAGGCCGGTTGCACGATATGCAGGCGCTCGGCCGCGCGGCCGAAATGCAGTTCCTCGGCCAGGGCCGCAAAGGCCCGCAAGTGTTTGAGTTCCACACAGCCTCCGTTGCTGGTGATCACGAACGGTGATCACGGCATCACCATAAACGATTGGCAGGCCCCGGCGATAGCGGTTGAAAGTAGCGCCATCCCTATTCCATAAATCCAATACCGGGAGACTCACATGACAGCAAGCTTTCGCCTGGACGGCCGGCGCGCGCTGATTACCGGCTCGGTACGCGGCATCGGCCTGGCCCTGGCCCGCGGGTTGGCCCAGGCCGGTGCCCAGGTGGTGCTCAACGGCCGCGACGCCGAACGTGCCCAGGCCGCCTGTGCGCTGTTGCGCGACGAAGGCCTGGCCGCCGAATACGCGGTGTTCGACGTCGCCGACCACGACGCCAGCGCCCAGGCCATCGACGCCCTGGAACAGCGCCTGGGCGCCATCGACATTCTCGTCAACAACGCCGGTATCCAGCACCGCCAGGCCCTGCAGGACTTCAGCAGCCAGGACTGGCACCGGCTGATGAGCACCAACCTCGACGGCGTGTTCAACGTGTCCAAGGCCGTGGCCCGGCACATGATCGCGCGCCAGAGCGGCAAGATCATCAACATTGCCTCGGTGCAGAGCGAACTGGCCCGCCCCTCCATCGCCCCCTACGCCGCCAGCAAGGGCGCGGTGCGCATGCTCACCCGCGGCATGTGCGCCGACTGGGCCGGCCATGGCTTGCAGATCAACGCCCTGGCCCCCGGCTATTTCCGCACCGAACTGAACCAGGCCCTGGCCGACGACCCGGCTTTCGACGACTGGCTGGTGAAACGCACCCCCGCCGGGCGCTGGGGCAAGGTCGAGGAGCTGTGCGGCGCTGCCGTATTCCTGGCCTCGCCCGCCGCCGACTTCATCAACGGCCAGACCCTGTTCGTCGACGGCGGCCTGACCAGCGTCGTCTGACCCACTTTTTCCAAGGATGCCACCCATGCCTCAATCACTTCCCACCCTGTGCGGCTCGATCATGGGCTCGCCGTTCTCGCTCTCGGCGAAGATTCACAACGCCGCCTACGCCGCCCTGGGCCTGGACTACACCTTCGTGTGCTTCGGCGTCGAAGACCCGGTGGCCGCCGTCGGCGCCATCCGTACCCTGGGCGTGCGCGGCATGAACGTTTCAATGCCCTACAAGCAGGCGGTCATGCCGCACCTGGACGCCATCGACGAATCCGCCCAGGTGATTGGCGCGGTGAACACCATCAACAACGTCGACGGCGTGCTGACCGGCTACAACACCGACTACCTGGGCGCCGTGCGCGCGCTGCAGGAAGTCACCCGCCTGAACGACAAGCGCATTGCCGTGATCGGTGCCGGTGGCGCCGCCCGCGCGGTGGTGTACGGCTGCGTCAAGGCCGGTGCCCAGGTCACCGTGTTCAACCGCAGCGCCGAGCGCGGCAGCGAGCTGGCGCAGTCGCTGAAGGCGCGCTGGGGTGGGGTGGTGGAGCGTTTCGACGCCAAGGCCTTCGACATCGTCATCAACGCCACCTCGGTGGGCTTCAAGCAGCCCGACAGCAACCCGCTGGACGGCCGCCTGCAAAGCCACCTGATTGTCATGGACGTGGCCTTCATGCCGGTACAGACCGCGCTGCTGCGCCAGGCCCGCGCCCTGGGCTGCGGCACCGTGGCGGGCACGCGCATGCTGGTGCACCAGGCGTGCCGGCAGATCGAACTGTACACTGGGCACGACGCGCCCATCGATGTGATGGAGCAGGCCATGCTCCAGGAAATCCAGCGGTTGAACCTGTAACCCATCCCGGTTGCCTATCAATAACAAGACGCCATGAAGGCGCCTGGAGGAACGAACATGACCCACGCCCGCTCCCCGTCCGACACCGCTGAACCCGTTGACCCGCAAGTGAAGAAGGACCTGCACCGCGCCGCCTGGGCCTGTTCCCTGGGCAGCGCCCTGGAATACTACGACTTCGCCCTGTACACCCTGGCGTCGGCGCTGATCTTCGGGCCGCTGTTCTTCCCCGAACAGACCCGCGCCATGAGCCTGATCGCCAGCTTCGGCACCTACTTCCTCGGTTTTGCCATTCGCCCCCTGGGCGGCGTGCTGTTCGGCATGATCGGCGACCGTGTGGGGCGCAAGTTCGTGCTCTCGGCCACGGTGCTGCTGATGGGTGTTTCCAGCACCCTGATCGGCGCCCTGCCCACCTTTCACCAGGTGGGCTACCTGGCGCCGGTACTGCTGGTCGTGCTGCGCCTGCTGCAAGGCCTGGGCGCCGGTGCCGAGCAGGCCGGCGCGGCGGTGATGATGACCGAGTACGCGCCCAAGGGCCGTCGCGGCTTCTACGCCGCGCTACCGTTCCTGGGCATCCAGCTGGGCACGATCATGGCCGCGCTGGTGTATTTCCTGGTGGTCAGCGGCAACGACAACATCACCCAGACCAACCTGTGGCGCGTGCCGTTCTTCATCAGCGTGGTGATTGTCGCGCTGGGCCTGTACATGCGCCTCAATCTCAAGGAATCACCAACCTTCGTGCGCCTCAAGGCGCTGAAACGTGAATGCGCCAACCCGCTGAAAAGCGCCATGCAGCACTCCAAGCCGACCCTGCTGCTGGGCATCGGCCTGCGCCTGGCGGAAAACGGCGGTTCGTCCATCTACCAGGCCCTGGCGGTGAGCTACATCGTCGGCGTGGTCGGCCTCAAGGGCCCGGTGGGCGTGCTGACGCTGATCTGCGCCGCCAGCCTGGGCGCACTCACCGTGCCTATTGCCGGCAAGCTCAGCGACCGCTTCGGCCGCGTGGTGGTCTACCGCGCCTTCGCCCTGCTGCAATTGGCCCTGGCGTTCCCGGTGTGGTGGGTGCTGAGCCTGGGCAACATCGTCGCCAGCATCGTTGCCATCTCCATCGCCCTGGGCATTGGTACCTGGGGCATGTTCGGCACGCAGGCAGCACTGATGCCCGAACTGTTCGGCTCACGCCACCGCTACATGGGCGTGTCGATTGCGCGGGAAGTGTCGGCGGTGATCGCCGGCGGCATCGCGCCGATGATTGGCGCGGGCATCATCGCCGTGGTCATGGCCACCCATGAAGGCGACAGCAACGCCGGCATCGGCGCCTGGGTGCCGATTGCCTGCTACCTGGCGCTGCTGACCGCGACCACGCTGTACACCACGTTCAAGACCCCGGAAACCCTGAACCGCGACCTGGATGAACCGCGTGATGCGTGGGAAGTGGCGAAGGCCGATGAGGCGGTTAAAGCGCACCATCACGCGATTCCGGTGCGCCACTGACGCGGCCTGTGGCCGCTGCTACAGGGCTTGGGGGGCCAGCACGTCGCCTAGCCAGGCGTTGAGGTCCTCGATTTCGGTCTTGCTGATGGAGTGTTTCAAGTCGGCATAAGCGTGGAAGTCCGGCTCCAGGCCCAGCTCATGCAAGATGCGCTGGGCCTCGCTGGCATCGGTGAACGGCACCTGCGGGTCGTCCACGCCATGGCCGATGAAAATCGCCAGCGCCTTCAACGCCGGGTCCGGTTTCAACTCGCTGCGCAGCACCGGCAGGATCTTGCCGCTCAGCACCGCAATGCCCCGCACTGCCTGCGGTTCGCGCAGGCCCAATTCGTAACTCATGATGGCGCCCTGGCTGAAGCCGATCAGCACCACTTTCGACTTGTCGGTGTGGTACTTGGCCACGGCCTGGGTGATGAAGTCCTTGAGCGTCTGGCGGCTGCTGGCCAGGTCCGCGGTCACGCCGTCGTAGGGGCCTTCACCCTGGCGGTGGAACCACTGGTAGCTGCCCTCTTCCAAGGTCTGCGGCGCGCGCACCGACACGTAAGTGTAGCCGTCGGGCAGCGAGTCCTTGAGCTCGAACAGGTCGGCCTCGTTGCTGCCGTAGCCATGCAGGAAGATCACCAGCGGCTTGTCGCGCGTGACCGTCGGTGCCTGCTCCAGGTATTTCAGCGGCAGGTCGGTGTGCAGCACGGGGTCGGCGGCGTGGGCGATGCCCGACACCAGCAACAGCGCAAGGGCCATTCGTTTGATCATGGAGTCTCCGATTTAACTGCGCAGAAGGCAGCGGTCGTATAAGGGACAGTGACTTCGGCCTTGCCGGCCAGCAGAGGTTCACTGGCGATCAGCGCGCGCACCTGGGCGTCCACCGCTTCGCGCTGGGGCGCGGGCAGCCCGGCGATGAAGCTGGTGGAACGCACGCGGTCGACGATTACCGTACCGGGGCTGCCGGTGTGGCCGTTGCCGAAATGGGCTTCGTGCAACGCGCTGAAGCCTGGCGCGGGGAATACCTGGCGCCAGGCGCCGCTGTAGTAGCGCGGCGTATCGCCTTCGTACTGGTTGACCAGCGCATCCAGGCGCGCCACCCACGGCACGCTGTTGTCGCGCAGGTTCCATACCAGGCCCAGGCGGCCGCCGGGCTTGAGCACACGGCGAATCTCGGCCAGGGCCTCAGGGGTGGCGAACCAGTGAAACGACTGCGCGCACACCACGGCGTCCAGGCAGGCATCGGGTAGCGGGATGGCGTCGGCGCGGCCGTCCAGCGCCTGCACGTGGCCGTAGGTGGCGTGCAGTTTCTCGCGCATGGCCGCCACCGGCTCCACCGCCACCACGCGGGCGCCGGTAGCCAGCAGCCGCGGGGTGAACTTACCGGTGCCGGCGCCCAGGTCCAGCACCGTGCTGCCGTTGTGCAGGCCCAGGGTGTCACGCAGCCAGGCATCCAGCGCCGGCGGGTAGTCCGGGCGGCCGCGGGCGTAGGTGTCGGCGGTGGCCTGGGTGTCGTAGCCTTCGGCGGCGTGGTGAATGCTCATGGTGCGCCCCTGCTCGATGAGAAGTGCATCATCATAGGCTGCGGCTGCGCATCACACCAAATGTGGGAGCTGGCTTGCCAGCGAGTTGTTGAGGCCCGAAAGCTCGCTGGCAAGCCAGCTCCCCCAATAATCAAACGTTTCCACCACGACCGGCGAAGCGCTTGCGGTATTCGGCAGGGCTCACGCCCACGGCTTTGCTGAACGCGCGGCGCAGGGTGTCGGCGTTGGCGAAGCCGCAGTGGGCCGCCACCTGCTTGGGGGTTTCATGGCCCTGTTCCAGGCGTTCGCGGGCGGCCTGAATCCGGGCCTGCTCGACCCAGCTGGCAGGGGTTTCGCCGACTTCCTGGTGGAACAGGCGGGCAAAGTGCCGCGGGCTGAGGCCGGCGCGCTCGGCCAGGGCCTTGATGCTGTGGTCTTCGGCCGGGTGCGCGGCCACGTAGCGCTGCACCTCTTGCAGCGCCGAACGCCCGGCCGGCAGCGACTCGCCCTTGCGGCTGAACTGCAACTGGCCGCCGGGGCGCTTGAAAAACATCACCAGTTGGCTGGCCACGCGCCGGGCGATGTCCTCGCCCAGGTCTTCCTCCACCAGCGCCAGCGCCAGGTCCAGGCCGGCAGTGACGCCGGCGGCGGTGCGCAGTTTGCCGTCGCGCACATGGATGGCGTCGGCGTCCACCTGCACCTGCGGGTAACGGCTGGCCAGCGCCTCGGCGGCCACCCAGTGGGTGGTCACCCGGCGGCCGTCCAGCAGCCCCGCCGCTGCCAGTGCAAAGGCCCCGGTGCACACCGAGCCGAAGCGCCGCGCCTGGGGCGCGTGCAAGCGCAGCCAGTCCAGCAGCGCCTGGCTGAAATGCGCGTGCGGGGCATTGGGCGCGCCGGCCACCAGCAAGGTGTCGATACCGGCCAGGGCGTGCTCGGTGTTGGTGTCGGGCAGCAGGCGGGTGCCCGATGAGCTGGTCACCGGGCCGCTGCCGCAGCCCACCAGCAGCAGCCGATAACGCTCGCGGCCGGCCTCGCGGTTGGCCTCGGCGAACACGTCCAGCGGGCCGCTGACGTCGAGCAGTTGCACGTTGGGCAAGGCCACCACGGCGATGGTGCGTAAAGGAATCATGGCGGCGTCCGCTTGGGGAGGGAAATGGCAGTATATGGCGTATTACGCCAATTGAGGACATACCCCGACGAGCTGATACTGGCTTCACCCCCACCAACGCTTGCGGAGACACCCCATGACCTTCAGCCTCGACGACATCAAGATCCCCGACACCGCCATGGCGCGGGAAATCACCGAACTGGTGCGCGACACCGAGTCGGACCTGCTGTTCCACCACTCCAGCCGCGTGTACTACTTCGGCGCCCTGGCCGGCCGCAAGCGCGGGCTGAAGTTCGACGCCGAACTGTTGTACGCCGGCTGCATGTTCCATGACATGGGCCTGGTGCACCAATGCAGCAGCGCCTGCGAGCGCTTCGAGGTGGACGGCGCCAACGCCGCCCGCGACTTCCTCAAGGGCCACCACATCAACCAGCACGACATCGACACCGTGTGGACCGCCATCGCCCTGCACACCACCCCGGGCATTCCCCAGCACATGCACCCGGTGGTGGCGCTGGTGACCGCAGGCGTGGAGATGGACGTGCTGGGCCTGACCTACCCGCAGTACAGCGACGCCGAGCGCGACGCCATCGTCAGCGCCCACCCGCGCAGCGCGCAGTTCAAGGAAGACATCATCCAGGCGTTCTACGACGGCATCAAACACAAGCCCGAGACCACCTTCGGCAACGTCAAGGCCGACGTGCTGGCCAGCAAGGACCCGCTGTTCCAGCGCGGTAACTTCTGCGAGGTGATTCGCGGGTCGGCGTGGAAGGCGTGAATCGCGGACGCGGGCGCGGGGACCGAGCAGCGGCCGCACCACCCTTCGCCAGCCTGGCCCGATACGCCCCCGGCGCCACACCGGTAAGGCGCCGGAAGATAATGCGGAACGTCGCCGGGTCCTGGTAGCCCACGCTCCAGGCCACCTGGTCGACGCTGTCGCGCGTCCACTGCAACAGCTCGCGCGCAGTATTCACCCGCAACTGCTGGCAATACTGCGTAGGCGACAACCCGGTGGCCGCGCGAAAGCGCCGTAGCAAGGTGCGCGCCTCAAGCCCCGCCTGGGCCGCCATGGCCGCCGCGCTCACGCCCTGGGCGCCGTTGGCCTGCAACCAATGCTGCAGCTTCAGCACCTGTGCATCGCCGTGGTCCAGCACCGGCGCGAAATACCCCTCGCCCTGCAACGGCGCCGCCACCGCCAGGAAGTGCGCGGTCTGCCGCGCAATGTCAGCCCCCAGCAACCGCGCCACCAGGCGCAGGCCCAGGTCGGTCCAGGCCATCAGGCCGGCGCTGGTCAGCAGCTCGCCATCGTCGATGATCGGCACTTCGCTGTGCACCCGCACCGCCGGAAAACGCGCGGTGAATTCCGCCAGCTGGCTGGCATGGGTGGTGGCGCGGCGGCCGTCCAGCAGGCCGGTGTCGGCCAACAGGAACGCGCCGATGCATACCGCGCCCAGCACCGCGCCGTGAGCGTGTTGCTGCAGCAGCCACGGGCGGCAGGCGGCGACGGTGTCGGCGCTGGGCAAACTGCCCAGGGACGGCGGTATCACCACCACGGCCGGGCTACTGGCTGCGTCATCGCCAGGCTGCCACTGGCTGACCTGCAAGGGCGCGCGGCCGCACGCCTGGCCCAACCGGCTGGCCACGGCGAACAGGTCGACCAGCCCGTGCACCGCCGCGGCCTGGGCGCCGGGGTACACCAGCAGGGTGATTTCATGCGTGTCGGCCATGGCCGCCGGGCTCCAGGGTTGCATCGAAGCCTTCACGATATCAGCCCTGGGCCAGGAACGCCTCGGTCGCCAGCAACTGCGCGTAGCCGAATGCCAGCGCCGCCATGGCCCCGGCGTGCACCTGGGCGGCCGGCACCGTGTGGCCATCGAACACCAGTTCGCGGGTGGCGCAGGCGTCGTGCAGCACGGTCACCCCGTAGCCCAGGTCCGCCGCCGCGCGGCCGGCGGCCTCGATGCACATGTGGCTCATGGCGCCCACCAGCACCAGTGACTCGATGCCGTGCCGGGCGAGCAAAGCTTGCAGCTCGGTCTCACGAAAGCTGTTGGGGTAGTGCTTGACGATCACCGGCTCGTTGGCCGCGGGGGCGACTGCGCCATGGATCTGCGCACCCGGGGTGCCGGGGCGGAAGAACGGCGCATCGGCGGCCAGGGATTCGTGACGCACGTGGATCACCGGCTTGCCGGCCTGGCGGAACGCTGCCAGGACGCGGGCGGCATTGGCGGCGGCCGGCTCGATGTTGTCCAGCGGCCACAGGCCGTTGGCGAAGTAATCGTGCTGCAGGTCGATGAGGATCAGGGCTTGCTTGCTCATGGGGACGGCTCCTTGGAAGAGCGCCCAGTTTGCGCGCTTGCGACGGGCAGCGGGATAGGCGCAACGGACAGCCACCGGGGGTTTTCGGACACGCCCTTTTTCGCATAACTGCTGTGCCGCCGGGGCGGTTAATCTCGCGGTGCGCCATTCGTATAGTGGGCCCACCTTCCCACAACAAGAGCCAAGCCCATGAACAGCGCCGTCAAGCCCGATGCCACCCTGGATGCCGAGTATTTCGAATACAGCAAGGCCGCCAACCCCATCAGCGCCAAGCTGATCAGCCGCGTGCCCTACCACAGCTTCCCCGCCGCCCTGTGCACCGACGGCCCGTCGCGCGTGGTGCCGCTGGACCTCAGCGAAGCGCTGGGCTGCCAGGGCCCGGCCACCGGCCCCGGCCTGTGCGCCAACTTCATCCGCCTGAACGCCGGCGACAGCCTGCGCCTGGCGCCCACCGCCACCTCCCAGGTGCTGTACGTGATCACCGGCGACGGCCAACTGCAGCAAGGCGACAGCCAGTTCGCCTGGAACAGCGGCTGCTTCATCGCCCTGCCCGGCCTGCAGCCCACCGTGCTGACCGCACGCGCCGACAGCCGCTTCTACTACGTGCACGATGAGCCGCTGCTGCGTTACCTGGGCGTGCGCCCGACCGAGGATCGCTTCGCCGCCACCCTGTACCCTGCCGAGGTCGCCAACGCCAAGCTACGCGAGGCCGCCGATGACCCGCGCGCCCAGGACCGCAGCCGCATCAGCATTCTGCTGGGCAACCGCCACTTTCCCCAGACCCGCACCGTCACCCACGTGCTGTGGGCCATGTACGGCATCCTGCCGGCGGGCTCGGTGCAGAAGCCCCACCGCCACCAGTCCATCGCCCTGGATTTCATCATCGATGCGCCCGAAGGCTGCTACACCCTGGTGGGCGCCGAGCTGGACGCCAACGGCGAGATCCGCAACCCCACCCGCGTGGACTGGACCCCGGGCCTGGCCTTCGTCACCCCGCCCGGCTACTGGCATGCTCACTACAACGAGTCGGGACGCGAGGCCTACCTGATCCCGATCCAGGACGCCGGCCTGCAAACCCACCTGCGCGCCCTGGACATCCGCTTCAGCTGAGCCAGTACGGCGGCGTGCCGATGCGCTCAAGCATGAAGTCGATGAAGCTGCGCACCTTCGACGAGACGATGCGCTTGGGCGGGTAGACGAACCACAACGCCGCCTCGGCGTCGGCGATGTGCCAGTCCGCCAGCCAGCGTTGCAGGGTGCCGCTGCGCAGCCCATCGGCGGCCAGCCACAGCGGCAGCAGGGCCACACCCAGGCCCTGTTCGGCGGCCAGGCGCCGGGCGTCGAGGTCATTAAGGCGCAGCGCGCCTTGCAGGGTGACCGTCACGTGGTGGTCGCCCTTGCGCAGCACCACCTCATCCATGCTGCCCAGTATCGCCGGGTAATCTGCAAGCACCTCTGGGCCCGACGGCGGATCCGCGAAGCCCTTCGCGGCACACAGCACCCACTGCTGATCGGCGATTCGGCGCGCCTTGAGTCCAGAGTCGGGCAAGGTGCCGATGCGGATCGCCAGGTCCATGCCGGCGTCGATCAGATTGACCCGCGCTTCATCCAGCACCAGCTCGACGCGAATGTCCGGGTAGCGCTGCAGGAAGTCGCCCAGCCAGGGCAGCACATGGTGGCGGGAAAAGGCCGGTGGCACGCTGACCTTGAGCAGGCCGCGCGGTTGTTGGTTGAGGGCGGAGGTGGCGGCGCGCGCCTGCTCCAGTTCCGCCAGCACGCGGCGGGCGTGGTGCAGGAAGGTCTGGCCGCCCTCGGTCAAATGCAGGGTGCGCGTGGAGCGGTTGAACAGGGCGATGCCCAGGTCCTGCTCCAGCTCCTTGATGTAGCGCGACACCGTCGAGGCCTTGATATTCAGGCGTTCGGCGGCGCGGGAGAAGTTGTTGCCGTCGGCGGCCTCGACGAAGGCGGTGAGTGCGGCAAAGTAGTCCACGGGCAAATCCCATCAGCCGGGGTTGGCCTGGGGATCATACTGTGGGAGCTGGCTTGCCAGCGAGCTGTTCAGGCCTCCAAAGCTCGCCGGCAAGCCGGCTCCCACAGGGATCGTCAGCGGTTGCGGCGGCGCAACCACAGGGTCAACAGGCCCAGCAGCACCAGCACAGCAATCACCATCGCCGGCACAATGTACGGCTGCACCACCGCCAGCAACGGCTTCTCGCCGCCCTGCCGCGCAATCATCACGTCATGGGCGCTGATCTCGTGGGACGGGTTGCCGAAGTTGCGCAGCACGTAGTTGGCGATGTCGGCGACCTGCTGGTCGTTCAGCTGCGCCACGTAGCTGACCTCGTCGAAACGCGGCATCAGCACATGGTGCCCGGCTTCCTGGCGGTCCACGCCATAGAGAATCGCCGCGATCAGGTTGGCCGAGTTGGCCATGCCGGTGGCGGTGTTGTGGAACAGCGACGGGTAGGCCTGGTTGGCACTGCCCTGCCCGCCTGGCTGGTGGCAGCTGGCGCAGTAGCCGCTGTACAGCTGGGCGCCGGTCTTCACGCTGTCGTGGGCGTTCGACGGGGCCATGCCGCGCACCTGGTCTTCGCCGCTGTGCTGGGCGCCGAACTCGTAGGCGGGGCGTACCTCGCCTTCGCTGCGGATGGGCGCAGTGCTTTTCAGGTAGGCGGCGATGGCCGCCAGGTCACTGTCGGGCAGGAACTGCAGGCTGTTCTGCACCGCCTCGGCCATGCCGCCGGCGGCCTGGTTCTTGCCCTCGGCGTGGCCGGTGCGCAGGTACTGCACCAGCTCGTCGTTGCTCCAGCCACCAATGCCGCTGACCTTGTCGGAGGTGATGTTGGGCGCAAACCACGGCCCCACCATGCCGCCGGACAGGGCCTTGTCCTTGATTTCGGCCATCAGCGGGCTGCGCGGGGTGTGGCAGGCGCCGCAGTGCTCCAGGGTGTTGGTCAGGTACTCGCCGCGCACCAGTTCTGGCGTGGGCATGGGCGCCGGCGTGGCGGTGCGGCTGTCGAGGAACAGCAGGTTCCAGCCGGCCATGGACAGGCGAATGTTGAACGGGAAGTTCAGCGCCGTGGTCGGCGCCGGAGTGTCCACAGGCTGCACCGCGTGCATGAAGTAGGCGTACAAGGCCGCCACGTCGCTATCGCTCATGTGCACGTAGGAGGTATACGGCATGGCCGGGTACAGGTAGCTGCCGTCGGCGCGCACACCATCGCGCACCGCGTGGGCGAACTGCGCCTCGGTGTAGTCGCCGATACCGGCCGTTTTCGACGGCGTGATGTTGGTGGAGTAGATCGAGCCGAACGGCGAGTTGATCGCGTAGCCGCCGGCGAACGATTTGCCGCTGTCGGGCACGGTATGGCAGGCCATGCAGTCGCCGGCCACCGCCAGGCGGCGGCCCTGCTCTTCCTGGGACAGCACGCCGCCCACCGGCGTTACCGCCGGCGCCGGTACGGTTTCTTCAGCCTGGGCCAGGCCACTGGCTGCCAGCAGTGCCACCAGCAGGTGGGCTTTGATCGAGAAAGTCATTCGCTCAACCCCGCGCCAGTGCTTTGCTCATGTCGTCGGCGGCCTTGATCGCCAGCGCCGCCATGGTCAGGGTGGTGTTGACGACGCTGGCCGAGGCCATGGCGCCGCCACCGGGCAGCCACAGGTTGGCGTGGTCGTGGGTGCGGCAGTCGCCGTTCACCACCGAATCACGCGGGTCCTTGCCCATGATGGTGCCGCCCATGATGTGGTTGTTGGCGTTGAGGCTGGTGGTGATGTTGAACTCGGTGGCGCCGAACAGGCTGCCGATGTGCTCCAGCTGCGCGTGCGCCGCCTCGGCGCCCTTGCGCACGTAGTCGCCGACGTCATAGTAGATGTCCGGGCAGGCCAGGCCGTGCGGGTCCTTGCGGGTGGTGCTCAGGGTCAGGCGGTTGTTGGGGTCTGGCAACGGCTCCAGGCTGATCGACAGGTCGACGCCGTGGGTGGAACGGCGGCGGATCTCGGCCTCCAGCGCCTTGCCCACCAGGCCCATGGCCAGGGCCTGTTCGGTGGCCTTGGCAACCTGGGTGATGTTGTTGAGGATCATCTTGTTGGCCGAATACTTGGAGCGGAACTCGCCGTCACGCGGGCCGACGATGCAGCTGCTCTGCGCCGGGCCGCGGCCGATCCACAGCGGCTCGTTGGCAATGAACGAGCAGTGGAAGCCGGAGTGGTCCATCATGTTGCGCCCCACCTGGTCGGAGGAGTTGGCAATGCCGTGGGGGTTGCGCTCATTGGCTGCCAGCAGCAACAGGCGCGGTGTTTCCAGCGCGTTGCAGGCCAGGGCGAAGACCTTGCCGCTGGCCTTGTGCGACTTGCCGTCGGGGCTAAGCCAGTGCACGGCAGTGACGCGGTTGCCCTCGTCGGTGTCGATCTTGTAGACCACCGCCTCGGTCAGCGCCAGGGCACCATTGCGCTCGGCTTCCTCGATGGTGTGGATGGCGTTGTACATGGCGCCGATCGGGCAGATCGGCTGGCAGTTGTTGTTGCCACAGCAGGTCGGCCGGCCTTTCCACGGGCGCGTGCTGCGCCCCTGGGGAATGGGGATGTGCTTGTAGCCGTGGGCGTTGACCACTTCGGCGAAACGCTTGTCGCCGTAGCCCCACGGCACCATGTCCATGGGGTATGGCTGGCTGCGCTCGCGCGGGCTTTGCATGTCCGGGTCGCTGGGGCCGGCCACGCCCATGGCTTCCTCGGCGCGGCAGTAATAGGGTTCCAGCTCGTCGTAGCTGATGGGCCAGTCGCGGCCCACGCCGTATTCGGACTGCATGCGCATGTCCACCGGCAGGTGGCGCCAGCACGACGCCGCCCAGTGCCAGGTGGTGCCGCCCAGGGTGCGCAGGTAGCCCTGCTGGAAGCTGCTGCCGCTCGGCCCGCTGAGGCCCACGTAGTTGTTCTTCGGGAAGTACAGGGGTGCCGGCGCGTGCTCGGCCTGCGGGTACAGGCCCTGGAAGTCGGAGCCGATACGGTTGTCGAACGGCATGTTGCGCCAGTTCTCCACGGCCTGGGCGCGCTGGATGCGCAGGCCCGCTTCGAGGATCAGCACCGAGTGCCCTTCGGCCACCAGCTGGTTGGCGATCAGCGCCCCGGCCACGCCGGAACCTACCACCACCACGTCGGCGGTCACGTCGCCATTGGCGTCAAATACGGGCTTTCTCATGCTGCGTTCCTCGGGCCATAGATGGATGCGTTCGCGTCAGGTACCGCGGCGGTCCACCACAGCGGGCCGTTGCCGCAGTAGGTAGGCACGATCAGCCCGTCACTGGCGGGGCGGTACATCAGCGCATCCTTGTAAGTAATCAGCACCGCGTCCTGGCCATGGCCAACGGTGCCCTTGAACCAGGCGGCCACCACGGCCAGCGCGGCGTCACCCTCGTTGATCCCCTTCGCCGCCGCCAGCAGCGCTTCGGCGCTGTCACGGTTGGCCGGCACGGCCGCCAGCTTGCACAGCGCGGCCAAGGAACCAGCCATGGCCGGCTGCTTGGCAATCAGCGCACGGGCAATGCGCCCGGCAATCAGCGGGTCGAGGTCGTCGTAGCCGGTCAGCACCTGGGACACGGTGAAGAACCCCTGCGCGTCCACGTCCGGCCCATCGGCCAGCGCCAGCGGCGACCAGCCCAGGGTGCTGGCCATGCCAGCCTGCACGGCGGCGACGGCAAGGGCGGTGAGCACGGTGCGGCGTTTGAGCGGCGCATGCCACGGGGAAGCTTGCGAAGAGTCGGGATCAAGGGGTTGCATGGTTTTTTTCCTGTCAGGCAGTGCACGGCTGCGTCGAGCTCTGTTTTATCTGGTCTGAAACCGGTTTCAGACACACACCAAAAAAAACCTGCACGGGTCTCCGGGCAGGTCGTCCTTGGGGTGTGAGGTGGCATCCAGCCAGCTGACGCACGATTGTGTGCGGCAGAGTGTCGCGAGTGTATAGGAAAGTGCCATCAGGCCAGGAAAGATTTGGTTACATATTCGGTAAAACATTGTTTTAAAAGGCGTAACAATCGAAACCATTCGGCCTTCGACCATGCGCCAAGGCCGGCAACGCCGATCCATCAGGCCATGGCACGTTGCAACAAATGTAGATGCTGCCGCCAGGCTGCGCGAGGGCACAGCATGGCGGACGTAATTAACTGGGCAAGACAGTTGCTGCTACATCCTGTGGGAGCTGGCTTGCCAGCGAGCTCTTGGGGCCATAAAAGCTCGCTGGCAAGCCAGCTCCCACAAGACAGTTGCTGCTACGCGAATGCGGAAACCCCATAAACCGCGTCGCCTGAATCGCGGCCAAGGCCGGCTCCTACCACGTACGGCGTAGGAGCCGACTTTAGTCGGGATGCAGACGACACCATTTCAAAACAGTTGCTGCTACATCTGTTGCAACGAGCCACGGCCTGTAGGATCGGTGTCGCCCGCCTTGGGGTATGGCGCTAGATGAGCAGCGCAGCCAAGAGGCAACAACCTCTCCCTAGGAAACATCCCACAAAGTCTGCGATAATCACCCTACAGCATTGAAATACTTACAAAATATTTCAAATTCGCCGATACATTTCGCCGCTTGTACTGGACCACCGCTACTCCTACTCTCCGCTCGCCGCTGCCTTCAGCGGCCGGGTTTAGTAGCCCGAGCGACTTCAGTGCAATGCCCCCCGTGTCATGGTGGCTGTGCGCAGGGCACCTCGTGTGCGCTGGGTTCCTGAAGTATCCCCGGTCTACTAACCTGTCGCACAGCCGCCACCCTTCGTTTAGTAGCGAAGGAGGACGGCTCTGATACTTCAGGAGTTGTAGATGTTCAAGCCGCCTTTCGAACCACCCGTAACCACCACTGACCATCCATTTGCGCCCTGCCCGGGGGATTTGCCGATATTTGCCGTGCGCGCAGGTATACCGTTGAATGAGGCGCTTACTCAAGCTAGCGAATATCTGAGGGGGGCCAGCGCGGTTGCCGAGGAACTGGTCGAAAACTCCACGACACATCTGCGGGCATTGGCGCGCAATGTCGAGCATGCCATCGAGATCGCCAAGGCATTGGTGGATGCCTCGATTGCTGGGTTAGTGCCAGAGCCTGTGTTGGATGAGGGGATGACCTTGCCGCAATTATAGGTTCGGCGGGTGCCATGGCCCGTCGGGTCGACGCTGGCCGCCATTGGCGCATGGAGAAGGGATATCCCGGGCCACCGGCGGCAATCGCTGTTCGGCAACGGCCAGAATCTGCCGCTTCAATGGCGGTTCGCGTCGCCTTCCGGCAAGCGAGAACCCCGTATTCATTGGCCTTTCCGCCCTTCGCCAGTCCCTGGCATTCATCTTGCTGTAAATCCCCACCACCTACACTGAACAGGAGGTGAACGGTGATTATCAACAGTACCACCCGCACCACCGCAACAACCGTCACGCCGGCCATTGCGTCGCTGTCGTCGCAGCAGCCGGACCAATACACCACTATCGCCACCTCGGCCACGCCGGTGGCGGCGACGTCGAGCAGCACCGACTCGTCGGCGTCCAGCAGCGACAGCTCTACGTACGACGAAGCCTTTGCCCGGATGATGGTCAATCTGAAGGCAGCAATGGCCAGCACTGTCGACGACGCAACCGCCACCCAGGCAGCGACCGCGTCGGTGGCATCGGCCGTGGCGGCGGCGGACAACAGCGGCACGGCGACCACCACCGCCGCCAGCGAAGACTCGCAGGCCAACTCGGCCAGCGTGGCCATTGCCGCCTCCGATCTGTCGGGCAGCAGCACCACCACCGCAAGCTCCGCCGCCCAGGAGTTTTCGGACTACATGAGCCAGAGCGACGCGGAAAAAGCCCGTCAGCAACTGACTGGCGTGACCAAGGAAGAGTACGACGCCATGACGCCGGAGCAACAAGCCGAAGTCGACAAGAAGGTGGCGGACCTGACCAAGGAAAAGGCCCAGGTAGCGCAGCAGGACATCAACACCAAGATCGCCATGATCAAATCCGAACTGGCGTGACGGTGTGCGCGGCGGCCTGGGCAGTTCAGGCCCGCCGCGCATCTGCCTGTTCGCGGATCACCTGGATCAGCGCGCGCAGCCCCGCCGGCGCGTGGCGCCGCCCAGGGTAGTACAGGCACAGGCCACCGAGCGGTGGCATCCTCTCTTCCAGCACCCGCACCAGCCTACCGGCCGCCAGCTCTGCCAGCGCCTGGATGAAGGCGCACGGCTGATCGTCAGCCCTGAAACCCAAGGCCATCCTCGGCGCCCCGTAGCAGCGGCCGCCAGGCCGCGTCGGCGGTGTGCCTGGAGGGGCGCAGCAGCCAGGACGCGCCCTGCGGGCGCTGCTACGGAATTTTCTGTGTGCTCCACAACTAATTTCCCACGCAACTGTCACTGTTTGACTAATAATCAGTGCGGCGCCCAGCGCCCACCGAAAAGAAAAAACCATTCTGGAGCACATGGACATGGCAGCACTGCAGCAACGTACCCTCGACGCACTCAACAAGGCCCACGCCGAGCTGCTGGCCCAGTGGTTCAGCGAACAGGAAGCCAGCGGCGCCACGCGCAACCTCAAGGACGACGAGGTGCGCCAGCAGCAGGGCGAATTCCTGACGCTGCTGGTCAACGGTTCGCAGAACGGCGACTCGAAGAACCTTGCGGGCAGCAACTGGGAAGCCACTCGCCAATTCCTCGAAAAACTCTCCCACAGCCGCGCCATGGCCGGCCAGGACTCGCAGCAGACCGCCACCTTCATCTTTTCCCTGAAGGGCCCGCTGTTCGCCCTGCTGCAGCGTGAATACGAAGCCAGCCCCGCCACCCTCGCCGAACAGACCTGGGAAATCTCGCAGCTGCTGGACGGCCTGGGCCTGCACACTATCCGTACCTTCCAGAAGTCTCGCGAGGCGGTGATCAAGCGCCAGCAGGAAGAGCTGCTGGAGCTCTCCACCCCAGTGGTCAAGCTGTGGGAAGGCGTGCTGGCCCTGCCGATGATCGGCACCCTGGACAGCCAGCGCACCCAGGTGGTGATGGAATCGCTACTGCAGCGCATCGTCGACACCGGCTCGGAAATCGCCATCATCGACATCACCGGCGTGCCCACCGTGGACACCCTGGTGGCCCAGCACCTGCTGAAAACCGTCACCGCCATCCGCCTGATGGGTGCCGACTGCATCATCAGCGGCGTGCGCCCGCAGATTGCCCAGACCATCGTGCACCTGGGCCTGGACCTGCAAGGCGTGGTCACCAAGGCCAACCTCGCCGACGCCCTGGCGCTGGCCCTGCGCCGCCTGGGCATGACCGTCAGCAAGGCGGTATAAGCCCATGGACCGTATCCCCATTCTGCAGATGGGCAACTTTTTGCTGGTGACCATCCAGGTCGATATGCATGACCAGCTCGCCCTCACCCTGCAAGACGACCTCTCCGAGCGCATCAGCCGCACCTCGGCGCGCGGCGTGCTGATCGACATCTCGGCGCTGGACATCGTCGATTCGTTCATCGGCCGCATGATCGGCACCATCTCCGGCCTGTCGCGCATCATGGACGCCGAGACCGTGCTGGTGGGCATGCAGCCCGCCGTCGCCATCACCCTGGTGGAACTGGGCCTGACCCTGCCCGGCGTGAGTACCGCCCTCAACGTGGAGCGCGGCATGAAGCTGTTGCGCGAACGAGTGGACCTGCAATGACCCAGCTCAGCAGCGGTACCCAACCGGTTCGCATCGAGCAAGACGTGGTATTGGCGCGCCAGACTGCGCGCAAGCTGGCCCAGGACTGCGGCATGCGCCTGATCGACCTGACCAAGCTGGTGACGGCGGTCAGCGAGCTGGCCCGCAACACCATGGTCTACGGCGGCGGCGGTGACATGGACTGGGAAATCGTCGAAGAGAACCACCGTACCGGCCTGCGCCTGGTGTTTCGCGACGAAGGCCCGGGCATTCCCGACATCAAGTTGGCCATGACCGACGGCTGGACCTCGGGCAGCGGCCTGGGCCTGGGGTTGACCGGGGCCAAGCGCCTGGTGGACGACTTCGAACTGGACACCGCGCCAGGCAAAGGCACACGGGTGACCATCACGCGATGGACCTGACCTTCCCGAGCTCGATCACTCAAGTGTTATTGATCGAAGACAGCAGCCAGATCGGCCACGCCCGCCGCACCGCCCAGAAGCTTGCCGAGCGCCTGGGCTTCGACGATGCCGACGCCGGCCGCGTGGCGCTGGTGGTGACCGAGTTGTGCAGCAACATCCTCAAGCACGCAAGCCATGGCGAGCTGCACCTGCGCACCCTGCCCCGCCCCGAAGGCCAAGGCCTTGAAGCCATTGCCGTGGACCGCGGCAACGGCTTCGACGTGCACGCCTGCCTCACCGACGGCTATTCCACCGGTGGCACCCAAGGCATAGGCCTGGGCGCCGTGGCGCGCCAGGCCGAGGTGTTCGACGTGCACGCCGATCAGCGCGGCGCGGTGCTGCTGGCGCGCTTTTTCCGCCGTGGCGACAAGGCCCGCGATATCGCCGTGGGCGTCACCCAGCACTCCCTGCACAACGACCCGGCCTGCGGCGACGCCTTCCAGGTCAACATCGGTGAACAGGGCATCAGCACCCTGGTCATTGACGGCCTGGGCCATGGCGAGGAAGCCGAGCGCGCCGCCCGCGCCGGCGTGCGCGCTTTCGCCCTGGCGCCGTTCGCCAGCCCCACGCTGCTGATGGACGACCTGCACCAGGCCATGACCGGCAGCCGCGGCGGCGCCGTAGCAGTGGCGCAGTTCAATCCTGCCGCCGACCGCCTGGACTTCGTCGGCATCGGCAACATCGGCGCCAGCCTGCTCAGCCGCAGCCACGACCGCAGCCGCGGCCTGGCCTCGCACCCGGGTATCGTCGGCAGCCAGTTCCGCAAGGCGCAGTGCTTCGACTATGCTCAGGTCAGCGGCCACATCCTGATTCTGTACAGCGACGGCCTGCAATCGCGCTGGAACCTGCACGATTACCCGGGCCTGATTTTCCGCCACCCAGCCGTGATCGCCACGGTCCTGCACCGCGACTTCTGCCGCGGCCGTGACGACGTCACCGTGCTGGTCATAGACCTGGAGATGCCCCATGCCTGACCTCACCTCCCTGGCCGCCAACGCCCAGGCCGCGCGCCTCGCGCAACTGGAAAACGAGGCGCAGGCCCTGCGGGTCGAGCTGGAAGAGACCAACCAGGGCGTGCTGGCCCTGTACGCCGAGCTGGACAACCAGGCCGAGCAACTGCGCCAGGCCTCGGACCTGAAAAGCCGCTTCCTGTCGTACATGAGCCACGAATTCCGCACGCCGCTGGGCTCGATCCTGAGCATTGCCAGCCTGCTCAAGGATGAACTCGACGGCCCCCTGAGCGCCGAGCAGCACAAGCAGGTGGCGTTTGTCAGCGGCGCCGCCCGCGAGCTCAGCGACATGGTCGACGACCTGCTGGACCTGGCCAAGATCGAAGCCGGGCGCATCACCATCTCGCCGGCCTGGTTCGACATGTTCGACCTGTTCTCGGCCCTGCGCGGCATGTTCCGGCCCATCGTCGACGCCTCGGCGGTGGACCTGGTGTTCGAGGAGCCGGTAGGCCTGCCGCGGCTGTACAGCGATGACAAGAAACTGGCGCAGATTCTGCGCAACTTCATTTCCAACTCGCTGAAGTTCACCCAGCGCGGCCACGTGCGGGTGTCCGCCAGTATCGAGAATGCACATGAAGTACGCTTTGCCGTCAGCGACACTGGCATCGGCATTCCCAGCGAACTGCACGACACCCTGTTCGAAGACTTCAGCCAGGTCGATTCGCCGCTGCAGAAACGCCTGCGCGGCACCGGCCTGGGCCTGTCGCTGTGCAAGCGCTTCGCCGAACTGCTGGGCGGGCGCGTGGGCGTGACCAGCGAGCCGGGCGTAGGCTCGACCTTTTACGTGATCATCCCACTGGCCCTGGCCCAGGACACTCCCGATGAAGGCTGACAGCTGCCTGCTGATCGTCGATGACAACGCGGCCACCCGCTACGCCCTGCGCCGGCGCCTGGAGCGCCACGGCTACCGCATCCTCGAAGCCGGCACCGGCACCGAGGGCCTGGCGTTGCTGGCCGAACAGCAGTTCGATGCGGCTATCCTGGACGTCAACCTGCCGGACATGAGCGGCTTCGACATCGTCCGCCAGCTGCGCGGCGAACCGCGCACCGCGCTGCTGCCGGTGATCCACGTGTCGGCAGCCTCGATCCAGACCGGCGACATCATCACCGGCCTCGACAACGGCGCCGACGCCTACCTGACCCACCCGGTAGACCCTGATGTACTGCTGGCCACCTTGCGCACCCTGCTGCGGGTGCGCGACACCGAAAATGCGCTGCGGGAAAGCGAGGCGCGGTTCCGGGAGATTTTCGTCAACATCGGCGCGCCCATCGCGGTGATGGACGCGGCGCTGAACGTGATCGAATGCAACCAGGCGTTCACCGACCTGGTGCAGGACAACCGCCCCGACGAACACCTGCACGGCTGCTTCGCCGCCGACCAGGACCTGGTGCTCGCCGAGCTGCGCCTGCGCCTGGCCATCGGCGAGCGCTGGCGCGGCACCCTGAACATGCTGGTGGACGGGCAGGTGCGCGAAACCGAGTGGCAGATCACGCCCTACCGTACGCCAGGCCATAGCCTGGTGTTTATCGAGGACGTGACCGAGCACCGCCAGCGCGAACGCTCGCACCGCCAGGAGCTGGACAGTGCCAATGACCTGCTGGCCAAGGAAGTGGCCGAACGCGCGCGCACCGAAGCGCAGCTGTTGCAGGCGCAGAAAATGGACGCCCTGGGCAAGCTCACCGGCGGCATCGCCCACGACTTCAACAACCTGCTGACGGGCATCATCACCGGCCTTGAGCTGATCAAGAAACGCGTCAGCGAAGGCCGCAGCGATGCCGTGCTGCGCTACACCGATGCCGCCCTGGGCTCGGCGACCAGCGCCGCTTCACTCACGCACCGGCTGTTGGCCTTTGCCCGCCAGCAGCCACTGGACACCCGCCCTACCGACGTCAACGAGCACATTCTGTCGCTGGAAGACCTGCTGCGGCGCACCATCGGCGAGCGCGTGCAACTGACCCTGGAGCTGACCAGCAAGGCGGCCATCGCCCTGGTCGACCCCATCCAGCTGGAAAGCGCGGTGCTCAACCTGGTGATCAACGCCCGCGACGCGCTGCCCCAGGGTGGGCACATTCGCCTGAGCACCTTTGCCGCCCACTCCCATGGCGACGTGAAACTGGCCGACGGTGCCTACGTGGTGCTGAGCGTGCAGGATGATGGCGTGGGCATCGAGCATGGGGTGATCGGCAAGGTCTTCGACCCGTTCTTCACCACCAAGCCGCTGGGCCAGGGCACCGGGCTGGGGCTGTCGACCATCTATGGTTTTGCCCGCCAGTCGGGTGGCGACGCGCGCATCCGCAGCGTGGTCGGCCATGGCACCGAGGTGACCTTGCTGCTGCCGGCCGGCCTGGCCAACCAGCACCCCGACCTGCCGGCGCTGCTACCCACGCGGCCGGGCAGTGGCGAACATATTCTGGTGGTGGAGGACATGCCGGCGGTGCGCCTGTTCGTCACCGAAGTGCTGGAGGACAACGGCTACCGCTGCACCCAGGCCGACGACGTGCACCACGCCGTGAGCCTGTTGCAGGAAGACGCCAGCATCGACCTGCTGCTCACCGACGTGGGCCTGCCGCAAATGAACGGCCGCGACCTGGCCGACATCGCCCGCCGCTACCGCGCCGAACTGCCGGTGCTGTTCATGACCGGCTACGCCGAGGACGCCGTCAGCCGCCAGGACTTCCTGGGCGAGCGCATGGACATGGTGATCAAGCCGTTCCAGATCAGCGACCTGGTGGGCAAGGTGCAGCGCATGATCGACACCCGCGGCTGACCGCGGACGCCGCCCCGTAGCAGCGGCCGCAGGCCGCGTCCGAAGGCGCCGCGCGGTTCCAACAGCACCGCGTTGGTCCCAGACGCAGCCTTCGGCAGCTGCTACGCGCAACCCCTGTAGCAGCGGCCGCCGGCCGCGTCCGGGGGCGCCACGCAATTCCAGCAGCACCGCGTTGGCGCCGGACGCAGCCTTCGGCAGCTGCTACGCGCAACCCCTGTAGCAGCGGCCGCAGGCCGCGTCCGAAGGCGCCGCGCGGTTCCAACAGCACCGCGTTGGTCCCAGACGCAGCCTTCGGCAGCTGCTACGCGCAACCCCTGTAGCAGCGGCCGCCGGCCGCGTCCGAAGGCGCCGCGCGGTTCCAACAGCACCGCGTTGGTCCCAGACGCAGCCTTCGGCAGCTGCTACGCGCAACCCCTGTAGCAGCGGCCGCAGGCCGCGTCCGGGGGCGCCACGCAATTCCAGCAGCACCGCGTTGGCGCCGGACGCAGCCTTCGGCAGCTGCTACGTCGCAACCGCCGCCGGCCGCGTCCGGGGGCGCCACGGCTTCAGAGGCTTATGGCTTGAGCAACTGCATCTGCTGCCGGTAGTCATCGGTCACCTGCCGGGCCTGGCTGTTGCTGGTGACTACGCGCGGGGTGATGAGTACCAGCAGCTCGGTGCGGTCCTTCGATTTGGTGGTGCTGCCGAACAACCAGCGCAGGCCAGGGATGCGGCCCAGGTAGGGGACGCTGGAGGCGGTTTCGCTGTTGTCCTGCTTGATCAACCCGCCCAGCAGCACGGTCTGGCCGCTCTGCACCGCCACCTGGGTGGAGACCGAACGGGTGGAGATGTTCGGGTTGGTCTGGGTGCTGGTTTCGCTGCTGGTGTCGGCGTCGCTGACCTGCTGCTGCACGTCCAGGTACACCAGGCCGCCCGGGTTGATGCGCGGGGTAACGTCGAGGATCACGCCGGTCTGCACGTATTCGACGCTGCTCAAGGTGGTGTCCGAGGTGCTGGTGTTCACCGTGGTCTGGCTGATGGGGATGTTGTCGCCCACCTGGATCTGCGCCTGCTGGTTGTTCATCACCACCAGCGACGGCGCCGACAGCACCTGGGTGCGGCCGTTGGTTTCCAGCGCATGCAAGGCCACCTGGAAATTGCTGCTGACGAAGGAATAGAACGCCGTGTCAGTGGACCCCAGCCCAGCCCCGCCACTGCCCAACGCACCTTGGCTACCCTTGGTGTTGGCCACGGTGGTGCTGGAGGAATTGCCCGCCAGCTTGCCCAGGTACCACTGCACGCCCAGGTCCAGCTCGCCGCTGAGCTTCACTTCCAGAATGCGCGTCTCGATCTGCACCTGCATGGGCGGGTTGTCGAGGCGCTTGATGGCCGACTCGATCTCTTTCCACTGCGCCGGCCGCGTGCGTACCAGCAGTTGGTTGCTGGCCTTCTGCGCGGTGATGCGGGTGCTGTCGTCCAGGCTCTTCTGCTGGCCGCCGGTAGCGCTGGCAGCGCCGCTGTCATCCGCGCTCTCATCGCTGTCCTCGTCAGGGCTCTGCATGGAATTGTTGTTCAACGAATTGCCGCCGCTCAAGCCTTGGGTGCCAGTGCTGGTCAGGCCCGTGGTACCAGTGCTACCGATGCCTGAGCTGTTGCTGCCATTGAGCGACGACAGCGTAGTGGTGCGCAACCCGGGCGCCACCTTGGCGGCGCTGTCGTCCTTGATCTGGCCGTTGCCGTAAATCTGCCGCAGGTACTTGGCCAGGTCCGTGGCCTTCATGTTGCGCACGTCGTACACGTACATCTGCGGCTCATTGCCGCCGCCTTCGTCGATAGTTCTGATCCAGTCGCCGACCTCGCGCAAGTACTCGGGCTGGGCCGAAATGGCGACCACCGAGTTGGTGCGCTCGTTGGGCAAAAACTTGACCATGCCGGCCAGCGGCATGCCGCTGTCGGGGCCGAACATTTTCTGCAGTTGCGGCATCAGCTCGGCCACCGAGGCGCGCTGCAGGCCGTACACGCCGATGGACATGCCCTTCAACCAGTCGACGTCGAAGGTGTCGATGGTGTCCTGATAGTTGGCCAGCTCCTCGGGGGTGCCGGACATGCTCAACACGTTGCGCGAAGGGTCCACCAGCAGGAAGGCGTTGTCGCGGGCGAAGGGCTTCAGCAGTTTCTGCATCTCGGTGGCCGAGATGTACTTGAGCGGGTAGAGCCGCGCCGACA
This sequence comes from Pseudomonas sp. JC1203, assembly GCF_056175065.1. NCBI lineage: Bacteria > Pseudomonadati > Pseudomonadota > Gammaproteobacteria > Pseudomonadales > Pseudomonadaceae > Pseudomonas > Pseudomonas sp. JC1203. The sequence goes on along the minus strand of NZ_JBWCAM010000005.1, from coordinate 49,092 downwards.
GGCCGTTGGACGGCTGCGACACGGTCATCTCCGGCACCAGCTTGCCGGCCACCGCCTGGCTGGCGGGCAGGATCACGTAGCGGTTGCCCTGGCGGATCATGGCGTTGTTGGTCCAGGACAGCAGGGTTTCCAGAATCGACAGCGCTTCTTTCTTGTTGACGGGTTTGGAGGTGGAGAAGCTGACGTCGCCGCTCACGCCCTGGGCGATGCTGTAGTTCTCGTGCAGCAGGTCGCCCATCACCGTGTTGATCACCGCCTCGATGGGCTGGTTGGTGAAGTTGAAGACGATATCGCCGCTGCCTTGTTCGTCACTGCCCTTGGCCGGCACCGGCGGGCGCACGAAGCGCTGGTTGCCGCTGATGATCTGCCGCTTGGGCAGCACTGCAGCGTTGTTGCTGGCAGGCTGTGCAACCGGTGCTTCGGCCACAGGCTGGCGTTGGTCGCCGGTGCCATTGAGCGCTTCGTGCATCAGCGCCGGGTCATTTTCAAAGGTGTGGGGCGCGGTCGCGCAGCCGCCGAGGGCGACGGCGGTGGCCAGGCAGAGCAAGGGGGTGCGCAACGGTGTGACTCCAGGGAACAGTGGTTTCAAGGTTCGGTTACCGGCGGCAGCGTGAGCATGGCCGCGCGTGAAGGGGCTGGAAGACGCGGCGCCGGCAAGCGCAGGCTGCGGGTTTGGCCCTGGTAGGCAAACTGCGCCTCCAGGGGGGAAAGCTGTTGCAGGGTCCAGCCGTTGGGCAGGGCCTGGCCCTGGTGGACACGCAAGGGGTGGCCGCTGGCATCGCGCAGCAGCGCCAGCTTGAGGTCGTCGTTGACCACCACGCCGGTCAGCACCAGCCCGGCCAGGTCGGCGCTGGCGCCCTGGGTGCTCTGGTCCGGGGCACGGTTGGGGCTGAAGAGCGGCTTGTGCCAGGCGGCATCGAGGCTGTCGAGGCTTACCTGCGGCAGCTCGATGGCCGCCCCATGGGCCTCGGCCACCGGCCGCACAGGCCCGGGCGGCAGCCAGCCCGGCGCGCTGCCCAGGCCGCCGGCAATACCTGCGGCCGTAGCGGCCAGGGTGCCCGCGCACAGGACCAGCGCGCCGCGCAAGGGCGTGAAGCGCAACTTCATGGCGCCTCCCCCTTGGCCGCGGCAGCCTTGGCGAGATAGCCGCGCACCAGCAGGTGCACAGTCAGCCGCCCTGCCCCGCCGCTGGCCGGCGCACTGCTGGCGCGGCGCACGCTGAGGTTGTCGACGAACAAAAACGGCCGGTGGAATTCCAGGGTGTGCAGCAGCGCCATCAACGGCTCGATGCCGCATTCAAGGGTCAGGCTGACCTTGATCTGCCGGTACGGCTGGGCGCTGTCCTGCTCGGGGGTGATAGGCATGCGCTGGGTCAGCGCGCAGCCGGCACCGTCATTGCCCTTGGCCTTGATCAGGTCGGCGATGCGCTGCATCAGGTCGGCGGCCACGGCGCTGGGGTCGCTGCCGGGTAGCAGGCTGTTGCTGCTGGCGGGATCATGGCGGGCGGCGGCCAGCTGCTTGTCCAGTAGCGGCCGCTGGGCCAGCTGGCCGGCGTAGCGCTGCTGCTGTTCGCGCAGTTGCTCGATCTGCGTGTTCACCTCACTCAGCGGGCCGGCGAACCAGCTCTGCACCAGCAGCCAGTACAGCGCTGCCAGCACCAGCGCCAGGGCGATCAGCGCGGCGCCACGGCGCTCGCGGTCAGTCAGCGGACGTGCCATGGGCGGCCTCCTGGTGCAGGTGGGCGCGCAGGCTGAAATGGTCCTTGCCGGTGTCGCCGTCGGGCTGGATCACACCCTGGAATTGCGGGTCGTCCAGGCTGTGGCAATTTTTCAGCTGGCCGATCAGGGCGCTGGCCTGGGTGCTCTGGCCGGTCAGCGTGACCTGGCCGCCATCGTCCACTTCCAGCTGTTCCAGCCAGGTGCCATCGGGCAGGCAGTGGCTGAGGTCGGCGATGACACTGGCCAGCGCCGGCTGCGCGGCCTTGCGCTGAACCAGGTAGCGCGCCGCACCCTGGGTATTGGCCAGGGTGTCGCGCACTTGCTGCAACTGGCCGATCTGCGCCTGTTGCTGGCGCACCTGGGCCTGCATCTCGATCAGCAGTGCCTCGCGCGATTGCAGCCACAGCACCATCACCGTCAACAACAAGCCGGCGCAGGTCAGCAGCAAGCCGCGGTTCAGCCGGCCGCCACTCGCCGCTTTCGGGCGCAGGGCCTCGGGCAGCAAGTCGACGCCCAGGCGTTCACCGTCGCGCACGTCCACGCCCTGCAAGGTGAAGCCGGCGCACGCGGCCAGGATCTGCTCCAGGCGTTCGCGCACTATCACCACCAGCCGCACCTTGATGGTACTGCCGCCCTGCCCCAGCACCTGGGCGCAGAAGCTCACCTGCTCGGCGCGGTACGGGGTGTACTTGTCCAGCTCGAAGCCGAGCACGTTGTGCAGGTCGCGCGCGGCCGCCGCGGGCAAGGTCAGCGTCTGCACCAGCACCTCGCTGCGCGGCAGCACCAGCACCCGTGGTGGCGTGGGGTCGGCCGGCTCGTCCAGCGGCCAGTGCAGCACCTGCAACGGCGCACCGCCCGCCAGCCGTGCGCGCCAGCGTGGCGGCAGCAGGCCAAGCAATTCGCCGTGCCAGGCCTGCCACAGGCGCTGGGCGCCACTGCCGCGCCAGTGCCGCTGCAACGCGGCGCGCCCTTGGGCGTAATAGGTGTTCAGGTTCATTCTTGCCAATGCAGGACCCGATACGGTCGGGCCCCCTCCGTGGAAGGGTTGAGAAGCAGGGTGACGACCAGCGTCGCGTTGAAGCCGCCAGGCAACTGCGCGACGCTGGCCAGGGTAAGGATGGGGCCGGGGTCGGCGCCGCTGACCTTCAGCGCCGGCAGCGCCAGCAGCCGCCGCAGCAGCGGCGTGGCGAACGCCGGGTCGGGGCGTTCCTGGCCACTCCACAACGTGACTTCGGGGGCGGCGCAGGCGAACACGTTGCGGCTGATGCCGGGCAGCTGGCGCAGCTCTTCCACCACCCGCAGCGGCGGCTGGCCGTTGCCGCGGCGCTGGTCCAGGGCCGCTGCCAGGCCAGGCGCGCCGCCGCAGGCTTGCATCAGGCGGGCGATGTCAGCGGTGCTGGCGCTGTTGAGGTCGAGCTTGCCGCGTTCGCTGAACACGCTGACCTGCACGGTTGCGCGCTCGAAGGCCAACGCGTGGGGGCGACCGTCGGCGGCCCAGGCGTTTTTTTGTGCAGGGTTGGCCAGGGCCGCCACTGCCAGGTTCATGCCGGCTTCGGCGGCCAGCAGCGCCTCGGTGTGCTGGCGCTGCCACAGGGCCTGGCGGCTTTCCAGCTGCACCCAGCCGGCCAGCCCCGCCAGCAGAATGCTCAACAGCGCCAGCACCCACAGCACCAGCAACAACGCCACACCTTGCTGTTGCTTCATTGCCCGGCCACCGTCGACAGGTCCAGGCGCAGGGTCACGCTTTCCGCGATCCACGGCACCGGCCCGCCCAACTGGGCGTCGATTTGCACGGTGCGTGGCAACCGCCCCGGCCACGGCCAGGTCGCCAGCCAGCCGCTCAGCTGGCCTTTGGGCGAATAGCCGCGGTAGCTGAATTGCAGGCTGCGCACCTGGTGCAGCAACACCTGGGTTTCGCCCCACGGCTGGCCGCCCTGGCTCAGCGCCACTTCCAGGCGCTGGCCGTGCAGCGCCAGGTTGTGCAGCACGATGCCGCCGCCGAGGTTGGCCGACAGCGGCGCCATGAACGCCATGGCCTGCGCGCCGCCGAAAAACACGCGCTGCTGGCCGTCATCCAGCGGCAGCGCCTGGCCGATGGCGCGGCGCAGGAAGTCCTGTGCGGCGCGTACTTCGTCCAGGCGCTCGGTGTAGTGCTGGGCCTTCGCCACCGCGCGGTTGGCGCCCAGGATCGCCCCGCCCACCAGCGCCAGCAGCACGCCCAGCAAGCTCAGCACCAACAGGATCTCCAGCAGCGTGAAGCCGCCCTGGCGACGCATCATGGCTGCGCCCCCAGCACCTTCACCGTGGCAAAGCGCGCCTGGCGCTGGTCTTCGCGCACGCGCAAATCCAGCTGGAACAAGCGCAGGCGGTTGGCCGCCGCCGGCAGCTGGCGTACGTCCAGGTGCCAGTGGATGCGCCCGGCCCAGGTGCCGTCGCGGCTGCCCGGCTGCAAGTCACCGTCAGCCTGCTGGTCGAGAATGGAGCGCCCGGCGGCGGTCAGCCGGTCGCTGGCCTGCACCTGCTTGAGCGAGCGCGCCGCCTGCCCGAAGGCCATCAGCAGCACGGCGCTGCACACTGCCAAAATGGTCAATGCGGCCAGCATTTCCAGCAGCGTAAAGCCCTGCTGCGCTTTCATCGCAGCGCCTGCAGGTTGACCGTGCCGGTCAGCCACGACACGTCGATGCGCCAGCGCTGGCCGCCATCACTGAGCAGCAGGTGGCCGCCACTGGCACCGCCGTCGGGGTAGAACTCGAACGCCGAGCCCAGCTCGGCTGCGGTATGCAGTTGCACCTGCATACCGGCGGGCCAGGCCTGGACCACCTTGCCCGGTGCCTGGAAACGCCGCGCGGCCAGATCGAATTCGGTGCGCGCCGGTTGCCCGGTGACGATGGCGCGCACGCGGGTGGCCCGCAGGGCTTCCACCACTTGCACCACCGCCTTGCGCTCGCCGGCACTGTGCAACCCGCGCTGCAAGCCATAGCCCACAAGCCCCGCGGCCACGCCGATGAGCACGATGACCACGAGCATTTCCAGCAGGGTGAAGCCGCGGGCGCGCTGCATGGTTATTCCCAGTTGCCCAGGTCGGCGTTGTAGCCTTCGCCGCCTGGCTGGCCGTCCTGGCCGTAGAAGATCAGGTCGAAGCTGCCGTGCTCACCGGGGAAGCGGTAGCCGAACGGATGGCCGAACGGGTCTTTCAGGTCTGATGGCTTGGCGTACGGGCCGGCCCAGCTGCCCGCGGTAGAAGGCTTGGTCACCAGCTGGTTGAGGTTGGCGGGCGGTGCGCCCATGTCCAGCGCATAGCTTTCGACTTTCATGCTCAGGCTGGCCAGCTGCGCCTTGCCAGCGCCGTATTTGCCCTTGTCGACGTTGCCACCGACTTGACGCACGACGATGGTGGCGACGATGCCCAGCAGCACGATCACCGCCAGCATTTCCAGCAAGGTGAAACCGCCCTGGCGGCGGCCCGTGTTCATGGTTTTCATGGGTGTGGTCCTTTAAATGTTACTGGTGAGGCTCATCAGCGGCAGCATGATGGCGAGCATGATCACGGCGACCATCACCGCCATGACCACGGTGAGCGTGGGCACCAGCGCCGCGAGCATGCGGTCGATGCCGCGCTTGGCTTCCACGTCGAAAACATCGGCGACTTTCAGCAGCATGCCGTCGAGCTCGCCGGCCTGTTCGCCGACGTCGATCATCTGGATGGCCAGTTCCGGCAGCAGCGGCTGCTGGCCGAAGGCGCTGGCCAGGGTGCCGCCGCCCTTGACCCAGTCGGTGGCCTGTTCCACCTGGGCGACGATGGCGCGGTTGCTGCACACCTGGCGCACAATCAGCAGCGCCTGCAGCAAGGCCACGCCGTTGCTGAGCAAGGTGCCCAGGGTGCGCGCCAGGCGCGCGGCCTCGATGCGTTGCAGCAGCGGGCCGATGACTTTTATCTTCAGCAGGCGCAGGTCGTTGCGCTGGCGCCGGGCCGGGTCGCGCAGGGCGATGGCGCTGCCCCAGATGACCACGATGAGGGCGGCGAGAACGACCAGCCCCCAGGCGCTGAGAAACTCGCCCATGGCCAGGATCACTTGGGTAATCAGCGGAATCGGCACGCCCAGGTCACGGAAGATCGGCACGAACTGCGGCACCACGTAGGCCAGCAGCAGGGCCAGGGAGCCGAGCACGCCGACCACCAGGAAGGCCGGGTAGATCAGCGCGTTGATCACCTCGCCGCGCAGGGTCTGGCTGCGTTCCAGGTAGTCGCTGAGCTGCCGTAAAGTGTTTTCCAACGCACCGCCCGCTTCGCCGGCGCGGACCATGCTGATGTACAGCGTGGAGAACTGCCCGCCCTCTTCTTCCAGGGCCTGGGACAGCGGTTTGCCGGCCTTGACCTGTTCGCGGATGCGTTCGATGAGCGCGCGGGCTTTGGCCTCCTGGGTCTGCTTGAGCAGGATGCCCAGCGAACGCTCCAGCGGCTGGCCAGCGCCCAGCAGCGTGGCCAGCTGCTGGGTGAAACTGACCAGGGCGGCGCCGTTCAACGCGCCACGGTTCAGCGCGCGGCGCAAGCCCGGCCCACCCAGTGCTTCCACCTGCAAAATCAGCAGACCACGCTTCTGCAGCAGCGCGACGGCGGCCTGCTGGTCGCTGGCCTCGACGCTGCCTTGCTGGCTGGCACCCTCGGCGTCCAGCGCGCGGTATTTGAAATAGGCCATGAATTATTCGCCGCGCGTCACGCGCAGCACCTCCTCTAGCGAGGTGATGCCGGCAACGGCCTGGCGCAAGCCTTCTTCATACAGGGTGCGCAGGCCGCCACGGCGGGCCGCCTGCTCCAGCGTCGAGGCATCGGCCTGGCGCATCAGCAGGCTGCGCAGTTCTTCATTCATCACCAGCAGTTCGGTGATGGCGCTGCGGCCGAAATAGCCGCTGCCGGTGGCGGACACCGCAGGTTGGTAGAGGATGATCGGACGCTGCTCGGTGAAACGGTCCAGGCCGTGCTCGGCGATCAGTTCCGGCGGCGCTTCAAACGGAATGCGCGTGGCCGGGTCGAGGCGGCGCACCAGGCGCTGAGCCAGAATGCCTTTCACCGTCGAAGCGATCAGGTAGCTCTCCACGCCCATGTCCAGCAGCCGCGTGATACTGGCGGCAGCGCTGTTGGTGTGCAGCGTCGACAGCACCAGATGGCCGGTGAGCGAGGACTGGATGGCAATGCGGCAGGTTTCCAGGTCGCGCATCTCGCCGATCATGATTACGTCCGGGTCCTGGCGCACGATGGAGCGCAGCGCGCCGGCGAAGTCCAGGCCGATGGCCGGCTTCACCTGGATCTGGTTGATGCCTTCCAGCTGGTACTCCACCGGGTCTTCGACAGTGATGATCTTGCGCTCGGCGGTGTTGAGCCGCGACAGCGCGGTGTACAGGGTGGTGGTCTTGCCCGAACCGGTGGGGCCGGTGACCAGCAGGATGCCGTGGGGGTTTTCCAGCACGTCGAGGAAGCCTTCCAGGCGTTCGCCATCGAAGCCCAGGCTCTGGAAATCGAAGCTGACGGTCTGCCGGTCGAGCAAACGCATCACCACCGATTCGCCAAAACTGGTGGGCACCGTGGACACCCGCAAATCCAGCTCCTTGCCCTGGATACGCAGCATGATCCGGCCATCCTGCGGCAGGCGCCGTTCGGCAATGTCCAGGCGGGCCATGATCTTCACCCGGCTGATGACCGCCGCCGATGAACTGGCCGGCGGCGCCTCGGCTTCGTGCAGCACGCCGTCGATGCGGTAGCGCACCTTGAGCTGGCTTTCGAACGGCTCGATATGAATGTCGGAGGCGCGCTGTTCCACCGCGCGCTGCAGAATCAGGTTGACCAGGCGAATCACCGGCGCCTCGCTGGCGAGGTCCTTGAGGTGCTCGATGTCTTCCAGCGCGCCGCTGTCCTCGTCCAGGGTCTCGATCAGGCTGCCCATGGCCGAACGGCCTTGCCCGTAATACCGCTCGATCAGGCTGTCGACCTCGTTACCCGGGCCAATGGCCAGGCGCACCGGCGCGGCGCAGGCGTGGGCCACGGCTTCGAAGGGATACGGGTCGCCGGGGTTGGCGGTGAGCAGGTGCACGCCCTGCTCGTCCCAGGCCACCGGCACCACGCGGTAATGGCGCAGAAAACGTTCGGTCAGCGGTGGCACGCGGTCCAGCGACGCCGGCGCCTGTTCGGCCAGCAACAGCGGCACGTCCATCAGCGCCGACCAGGCGCGGGCCAGTTCCAGTTCCGACACCAGGCCAAGGCGCGTCAGCAACGCCGGCAGTTCGCTGTCGTCGTCTTCGGCGGCCAGGCGCCGGGCACGGTCGAGGTCCACCGGCTTGAGGCCGGAATGGCGCATCAGCCATTGGCAGACCAGGGCGTCGTCGGGGGCAATGAGGGGAGTTTGGGGCACGGTGCGCTACTACATGAACCGGGGAAAGGGCACCAGGCGATGCCCTTTCCGGGGTGAAGCCTGGGAAGAATCAGTTGGCGGTTTTTTTCGCCGTGGTGCTCAGCGGGCGGCCGCCCTTTTTCGATTCGTTCTTGTGCTTCTGCACGGCCTTGCTGTCGTGGCTCTGGGTCATGACGGTGGAGTCGCTGGCACCCGACGCGGTGTCAGTGGCATCGGCGGCAAAGGTGGCGCCGGCGAACGACAGGCTCAGGGCGGCGCAGGCTGCCGCGAAAGACAGTTTCATCACAAGTAACTCCATCAACGGGAAAGTTTGAAAGTTCAAATTGCCATCATTTAAAACATGCCTGCGACAATAGCGCACAGCGGATGACACTTTAACTTGCGAAGCCGGCACAGGGGCCAAAATTCGCTAAACCCATCGACCAGTAGGTTTTGCAAAGGTTCACACATCCAGACACAAAATCGCGAAAATGCGAGAAAAAAACCTTTCGATTGACAAGTTCAGACAACAATTGTCTTAATTTAGCCGCTTATCGCCGCCCCATCCTGGTACAAACGATAGCGTAATAATGGCACCTCCTATATAGACAGAAAGAACTTTCACGTTAATTAAACGCGATTGAAACATGGCCATCAGTTCGCCGTTACTGCAACTAAGCAGTTTCGGCCACGGCCAACTTTTGTCTGGAGAAAAGTGCGCGGCCCACCGTGCACAGCCGCAAATGGACCACCATTGGCTGTTGGAGTAACACATGAACACACGTAGACACCTGGGTGCGCAGTCGGCGCTCGCCCTGCTGGCCCTGGCCATTTCGCAAGTGCATGCGGCCGACTCGGTTCAGCAGCAACAGGCTCGGCAGCAGGCCCTGGAAGCCAAGGCCGACAAGGCGGCCCAACAGACCCTGGCGAAGATGACCCAGGAAGAGAAACTCAACTACCTCGCCGGCACCGGCAGCTGGGACGTAAAACCCCTGACCCAGTACGGCATCCCGCAGATCTACGGTGCCGACGGCGGCGCCGGTGTGCGCTACACCAGCAACGGCAACGAGCAGGGCGTGGTCTACCCCGCCGGCCCGAACATCGCCGCCACCTGGAACCCGCGCCGCGCCATGGACTACGGCCGCGCCCTGGGCTATGACACCGCCAGCGGTGGCTACCAGTACGTCACCGGCCCGGGCATGAACCTGTACCGCACCCCGTACGGCGGCCGCGCGTTCGAATACCTGTCCGGCGAAGACCCGTTCCTGGGCGCCAGCCTGGGCCCGGCGCTGATCAACGGCATCCAGTCCCGTGGCGTATGGGCCGAGGCCAAGCACTTCGCCGCCAACGACCAGGAAACCAACCGCTTCACCCTCAACGAAACCATCCCCGAGCGCGTGCTGCGCGAGATGACCCTGCCTACCTTCGAATCGGCGTCGAAGAACGGCAACGTGGCGATGATGATGTGTTCGTTCCAGAAGGTGAACGGGGACTACGCCTGCGAAAGCAAGCACATGATCGCCCAGATCCTGAAGAAGGAATGGGGCTACAAGGGCTTCGTGCAGAGCGACTACAACGCCATCATCACCGGGCTGACGGCCGCCAACGCCGGCACCGACCTGGACATGATGGGCTACCAGATGAACGCCACCGCCCTGACCCCGTACGTGGAAAGCGGCGCGCTGAGCATGACCACCGTCGACGAGAAAGTGCGCCGCCTGCTGCGCCAGGTGTACCTGTTCCAGTTCGACAGCAAGACCCCGTCCACCGCCCACGACATGAACAGCGCCGCCAGCAACAAGACCGCGCTGAACGTCGCCCGTGAAGGCATCGTGCTGCTGAAGAACAAGGGCGGCCTGCTGCCACTGGACGCCAAGAAGGTGAAGAAGATCGCCGTGGTCGGCGACCTGGCCAAGTACGCCCCGCCTACCGGTTTCGGCAGCGCCAACGTCGAGGCCACCCAGTACATCAGCGAGCTGTCGGGCATTGCCCAGACCGCGCCGAACGCCAAGGTCGAGTTCCTCGACGGCCTGTCGCTGGACCCGACCGCCTCGGTCTGGACCCACACCGACAGCAGCACCGGCAAGAGCGCCGCGGGCCTGACCGCCGAGTTCTTCACCAACGCCACCTGGTCGGGCAGCGCAGCCGCCACCCGCACCGACACCCACGTGAACATGGACTGGTCCAGCGACACCAACCTGCCCACCAACGGTGACACCGCCAATACCTCCGTGCGCTGGACCGGCCAGGTCACGCCTGCCACCAGCGGCGAACAGGTGTTCAAGGTACGCGCCGACGGCGCCGTGCGCCTGTGGGTGAACGGCCAGGAAATCATCAACAACGGCGACGGCGAGCACCTACCCGACAACAGCATCCCGCCGACTATTCCGGTCTCGGGCAAGATCAAGCTGGAAGCCGGCAAGGCGTATGACGTGAAGCTTGAGTACTCGCGCCGCGACGGCTACCTGTCGACCATGGGCGGCATGGTCGGCGTACAGATGGCCTGGGCCTCGCTGGCGGCGCCAAAGGACCTGTCCAAGTACGATGCGGTAGTGGTTGCCGTGGGCAACAGCAACGAATACGAAGGCGAAGGTTTCGACCATAGCTTCGACCTGCCCGAGTACCAGAACGAGCTGATCAACAGCATCGCCAAGGTCAACCCCAACACCGTGGTGGCCATGCATGGCGGCACCGCGCTGAAGATGGCCGACTGGGTGGACAACGTCGGCGCTGCGCTGCACGCCTTCTACCCAGGCCAGAACGGTGGCCAGGCGCTGGGCGAGATTCTGTTCGGCAAGGTCAACCCATCGGCCAAGCTGCCGATCAGCATCGAGCGCACCATTCAGGACAACCCGCTGTACGCGGACTTCCCGAACTACGACAACAATGGCTCGCTGACCGAGATCAGCTACAAGGACGACCTGTTCCTGGGCTACCGTGGCTACGACAAGAAGCACACGCAGCCGCTGTTCCCGTTCGGTTTCGGCCTGTCGTACACCACCTTCGGCTACAGCAACATCAAGGTCACCCCGGGGACCGTGGTGGGCAATGCGCCGATCAAGGTGTCGTTCGACCTGACCAACACCGGCAAGCGCGCCGGCGCCGAAGTGGCCGAGCTGTACGTGGGCCAGCAGCACCCGCACGTGGACCGCGCGGTGAAAGAGTTGAAGGGTTACAAGAAGGTGTTCCTGCAGCCGGGTGAGCACAAGCGCGTGACCATCGAGCTGAACGATCGCTCGCTGGCCTACTTCGATGAGAAGAGCAAGCAGTGGGTGGTCGACGCCGACACCTTCGAGCTGTCGCTGGGCACCTCGTCCCAGGACATCCGCCTGCACGCCAAGCTGGTCAACCCGTTCCGCCAGGAACTGTCGACCACCACCAGCAACCCGCTGCCACGCGCGGCGCTGAAGGCCACGCAAGTGACCGAGTCGACCGTCAACACCGGTGGCCTGTATGACCAGGCCAGCAGTGACGACAGCGACACCAGCGACAGCGGTGACTACAGCAGCACTTCGACCACCACCCAAGGGTCGGCAAGCGGTAACTGACGCTCCCCTACCCGCTCCTGACGCGGCCTGCGGCCGCTGCTACGAAGATCAGCGTTACGCCCTTCCGTAGCAGCGGGCGCAGGCCGCGTCAGGGCTGGGTCACTCCTTCCAACCACCCCCCAACGCCTTGTACAGGTTCACCTCGGCCGTCAATTGCGACAGCCGGTCGGTGATCGCCGACTGCTGTGCGCTGAACAGCGAGCGCTGGGCATCAAGGAAGGTCAGGTTGCTGTCGATGCCGGTGCGGTAGCGGCGCTCGGCCAGGCGGTAGTAGTCCTGGTTGGCTTGCACCAGGTCTTTCTGCGCCAGCAACTGCTGCTTGTAGGTCTGGCGCGCGGCCAGGCCGTCGGCGACTTCCTGGAAGCCGGTCTGAATGGCCTTCTCGTAGCTGGCCACGTCCACGTCCTTCTCGATCTTCGCGTAGTCCAGGCTGGCCTTCAGGCTGCCGGCGTTGAAGATCGGAATGTTGATGCTCGGCGCGAACGTCCACGTACCCTGCCCGCCCTTGAACAGATGGCCCATGTCGGCGCTTTCGGAACCTGCACTGGCCGTAAGGGTGATGCTGGGGAAGAACGCGGCCCGCGCCGCGCCGATGTTGGCGTTGGCGGCCTTGAGGGTGTGTTCGGCCTCAAGGATATCGGGGCGGCGCTGCAGCAGGTCGGACGGCAGGCCCGCCGGCACTTCGGCCACCAGGTCGTTGGCCAGCGGTTGCGCCGCCGGCAGGTTGTCGGGCAGGTGCGTGCCCAGCAGCAACACCAGGTTGTCCATGTCCTGGGCCACGGCGCGCTGGTACTTGGCCAGGCTGACCTTGGCGGTTTCCACCGAGATACGCGCGGTGCTGACGTCCAGCGCGGTAGAGATACCCACTTCACCGCTGTGGGCGGTGAGCTTGTAGCTTTGCTCGTACGTGGCCAGGGTGTCCTGGGTCAGCTTCAGCAGTTCCTTGTCCGACTCCAGGGTAAACCAGGCATTGGCGACGCTGGCCACCAGGCTGATCTGCGTGGAACGGCGGCCTTCGTCACTGGCCAGGTAAGTCTCCAGGGCCTCCTTGCTGAGGCTGCGCACGCGGCCCCACAAGTCCAGCTCATAGGCGCTGACGCCGAGGGTGGCGGTGTATTCGCCGCCCACGGTGGTCTTGCCGGTGGTGCTCAGGTCAGCCGGGGTGCGCGTGCGCTCCGCCGTGCCGCCGGCGGTCACCGCCGGGAACAGGTCGGCACGCTGAATGCGGTACTGGGCACGGTAGGCCTCTACATTCAGGGCCGCCACGCGCAGGTCACGGTTGTTGTCCAGGGCGGTGTGAATCACCGCCTGGAGGGCCGGGTCGCGGAACACCTGTTTCCAACCCTGCTCGGCGGCGGCCTGGGCGGCCGCCTCCTGCGCCGGGGCGTACGCCGCCCCTTGGGGGAATTGCGCGGCCACCGGCGCGGCCGGGCGATCATAGTGCGGGATCAACGAGCAGCCGCCGAGCATGAACGCCGCCAGCGCCAGGAACGTCAGGGGACGAGTCATTGTGCAGCCTCCTCTTCAATGGCAGGTACCGGCTCGTCCTTGGCCTTGCGCTTGTCGCCAAACAGCGACGAAATGGTGACGAAGAACAACGGCACCCAGAACACGGCCAGGGTGGTGGCGGTGAGCATGCCGCCGATCACGCCGGTACCGATGGCGTGCTGGCTACCGGCGCCCGCGCCGTGGGAAATGGCCAGGGGCACCACGCCGAGGATGAACGCCAGCGAAGTCATGATGATTGGCCGCAGACGAATCCGGCAGGCCTCGATGGCCGCCTCGGTGTAGCTGCGGCCCTGCTCGTGCAGCTCCTTGGCGAACTCGACGATGAGGATGGCGTTCTTCGCCGCCAGGCCGATGGTGGTCAGCAGCCCCACCTGGAAGTACACGTCGTTGGACAGCCCGCGCAGCGTGGTGGCCAGCAGCGCACCAATGATCCCCAGAGGCACCACCAGCATCACCGCAATCGGGATCGACCAGCTTTCATACAGCGCCGCCAGGCACAGGAACACCATCAGCATGGAGATCGCGTACAGGGCCGGCGCCTGGGAGCCGGACAGCTTTTCTTCGTACGACAGGCCGGTCCAGGAATAGCCGATACCGCTTGGCAGGGTGGCGGCAATGCGCGCCACTTCGGCCATGGCTTCACCGGTACTGTGGCCCGGCGCCGGGGCACCGAGGATTTCCACCGCCGACACACCGTTGAAGCGCGACAGCTTCGGCGAGCCATACACCCACTTGCCGCTGGCGAAGGCCGAGAACGGCACCATGGTGCCGGCGCTGTTGCGCACGTACCACTTGTTCAGGTCTTCAGGGTTCATGCGCGAATCGGCCTTGCCTTGGATGTACACCTTCTTCACCCGGCCACGGTCGATGAAGTCGTTCACGTAGCTGCCACCGAAGGCGTACGACAGGGTGTCGTTGACGTCGGCGACAGTGACACCCAGCGCTTCGGTGCGCTCGTCATCGAGAATCAACTGGTACTGCGGCTCGTCGTCCAGGCCGTTCGGGCGCACCTGGGACAGGATCGGGCTCTTCGCTGCGGCAGCCAGGAACTTGTTGCGCGCCGCCATCAGCTTTTCATGGCCGACGCCGGAACGGTCCTGCAGGTACACGTCGAAGCCGGTGGCGTTACCCAACTCCATCACCGCAGGCGGTGCGAAGGCGAACACCATGGCGTCGCGGAAGCTGGCGAAGTGTTTCTGCGCACGGGCAGCCAGGGCGCTGACGCTGTTGGACGCGTCACGCTGGTCCCACGGCTTGAGCATGACAAAGCCCATGCCCGAGTTCTGGCTCCGGCCGGCGAAGTTGAAGCCGGTCACGGTGAACACCGAGCTGACCGCACCGGCTTCATCTTTCAGCATGTAGTCACGCATGCGGTCGATGACCTGCTGCGTACGCTGGGCCGGAGTACCCGGTGGCGTGGTGACCTGGGAAAACAATACGCCCTGGTCTTCCTCGGGCAGGAACGAGGATGGAATGCGCGTGAACAGGAAAATCATGCCGCCGACGATCAGCGCGTAAGCCAGCAGGTACGGCACCTTGTGGCGCAGGATGCTGATCACGCCCTGCTCGTAACGGTGCACGCCACGGTCGAAGGTACGGTTGAACCAGCCGAAGAAACCGGTGGTCTTGCCGTGGCTGCCCTTGGCGATCGGCTTGAGGATGGTGGAGCACAGCGCCGGAGTGAAGATCAGCGCCACCAGCACCGACAGGGCCATGGCCGAGACGATGGTGATGGAGAACTGGCGGTAGATAACCCCGGTAGAGCCGCCGAAGAAGGCCATGGGCAGCAGCACCGCCGACAGCACCATGGCGATACCCACCAGGGCACCCTGGATCTGGCCCATGGATTTTTTCGTGGCTTCCTTCGGTGACAGGCCCTCCTCGGCCATCACCCTTTCGACGTTTTCCACGACGACGATGGCGTCGTCCACCAATAGCCCGATGGCCAGCACCATGCCGAACATGGTCAGGGTGTTGATGCTGAAACCGGCGGCGGCGAGGATGCCGAAGGTACCCAGCAGCACCACGGGCACGGCCATGGTGGTGATCAGGGTGGCGCGGATGTTCTGCAGGAACAGCAGCATCACCAGGAACACCAGGATGATGGCTTCCACCAGGGTCTCGACCACGCCGTGGATGGAGCCGGTGATCACCGGGGTGGTGTCATACGGGTACACCACTTTCACGCCAGCAGGGAAGAACGGTTGCAGCTGGTTGACGGTTTCGCGGATGGCCTTGGCGGTGTCCAGCGCGTTGGCGCCGGTGGCCAGCTTGATCGCCATGCCCGAGGCCGGCTTGCCGTTGTACTCGGAGCTGATGCTGTAGCTTTCGCCGCCCAGGCCCACGTCGGCGACGTCGCCGATGCGCACTTGCGAACCGTCGGTGTTGACCTTCAGCAGGATCTTCTTGAACTGCTCGGCGTTTTGCAGGCGGGTCTTGCCGATGATGGTGGCGTTGAGTTCCTGGTGTGCCACCGATGGCAGGCCGCCCAGCTGCCCCGAGGACACCTGCACGTTCTGGTTGGTGATGGCGGTGGAAACGTCGGCCGGGGTCAGCGCGTACTTGTTGAGCTTGGCCGGGTCCAGCCAGATGCGCATGGCGTACTGGGCGCCGAACACCTGGAAGTCACCCACGCCCGACGTCCGGGAAATGGGGTCCTGCATGTTCGAGACGATGTAGTTGGCCAGGTCATCCTTGGTCATGCTGCCGTCGTCCGACACCAGGCCGATCACCATCAGGAAGTTCTTCACCCCCTTGGTCACGCGGATACCCTGGTTCTGCACTTCCTGGGGCAGTAACGGGGTGGCCAGGTTGAGCTTGTTCTGCACCTGCACCTGGGCCATGTCCGGGTTGGTGCCCTGGTTGAAGGTGGCCTCGATGGTCATCGAGCCGTCGGAGTTGCTGTCCGAGGAGATGTAGCGCAGGTTGTCGATGCCGTTGAGCTGCTGCTCGATCACCTGCACCACGGTGTCCTGCACGGTCTGCGCCGAGGCGCCCGGGTAGGTCACGGTGATGTCGATGGCCGGCGGGGCGATGCTGGGGTACTGGTTGACCGGCAGGTTGAGGATCGACAAGGCGCCGACCAGCATGATCACCAGGGCTATTACCCAGGCGAAGATGGGCCGGTCGATAAAGAATCTGGACATGGGTTACTCCCCTTTCGCCGCGACGCTGGCCTGGGCATTCGCCGGGGCCTGGACGTTGCTGGCCGCGGTGACTTTCACCGTGTCACCCGGGTGCACGTATTGCAGGCCCTCGGTGATGACGCGGTCGCCGTCGTGCAGGCCGTCCTGGATCAGCCAGTCGGTGCCGGCAGTGCGGTCGGCTTTCAGTTCACGCAGTTCCACCTTGTTGTCGGCGTTCACCACCAGCGCGGTGGGCGTGCCCTTCAGGTCGTGGGTCACGCCCTGCTGTGGCGCCAGGATGGCGGTGGCGGCGACGCCAGCCTGCAGTTGCGCATGCACGAACATGCCTGGCAGCAGGGTGTGGTCGGGGTTGGCGAACTTGGCACGCAGGGTCACCGAACCGGTGCTTTCATCCACCGACACTTCGGAGAATTCCAGCGTGCCGTCCTGATTGAAGCTGCTGCCGTCTTCCAGGGTCAGCTTGACCTTGGCGGCGTTGTCGCCGGCTTTCTGCAGTTGCCCGCTGGCCAGTTCCTTGCGCAGTTTCAGCAGGTTCGCCGAGGACTCGGTGACGTCGACATAAATGGGGTCCAGCTGCTGGATGGTGGCCATGGCGGTGGTCTGCGCGCTGGTCACCAACGCGCCTTCGGTGACGCTGGAACGGCCGATGCGGCCGTCGATAGGCGCCAGCACCTTGGTGTAGCGCATGTTGATCTGCGCGGTCATCAACGCAGCCTGATCCTGCAGCTCGGTGGACTTGGCGTTGTCGTATTCCTGGCGGCTGACGGCCTGCTCGTCGATAAGCTGCTTGTAGCGGTCGGCCAGCGACTTGGCCGACGCCAGGCTGGCCTTGGCGCTGGCCAGGGTGGCCTCGTACACCGACGGGTCGATCTGGTACAGCTGCTCGCCGGCTTTTACGTCGCTGCCCTCTTTGAACAGTCGCTTGAGAATGACCCCATCAACCTGCGGACGCACTTCGGCAACGCGAAACGCGGTGACGCGCCCGGGCAATTCAGTGGTCAGGGCGTAGGGCTGCGGGTGCAGGGTTACCACGCCAACCTGGGGCGTCTGCTGGGCGGGTGCGGCCGCCTCCTGGTTACAGCCGGCGAGCAGGCAGGCAAGGGCCGCCGCCGAGACCAGAGTGGTCACGCAAGGCTTGAGTTTCATGAAAGGTCCTCGTTGCGACTAGATAGATAGCTTGCTAACTACTATACTTACATCCATGAACGTATGTAAAGTACAGTTACGAATTGAAATCACTACAAAGCAGCGTTTTGTGTCGAAAAAACATGAATATGCGGCGAACATGAGGAATTTTTAATGGTTCGCAAAACCCGGGAAGAAGCTCTCCTCACCCGTGCGCAAATCCTTGACGCTGCCGAATGCGTCTTCCATGAGAAGGGGCTGGCCACCACCTCGATGCTGGACATTGCCCAGCATGCGGGGCTGTCCCGCGGCGCCATTTATTGGCACTTCAAGGACAAGGCAGGCTTGGTGCAGGCCCTGCTGGATTCGCTGGACGAACCCATCGACACCCTGCTGGCCGCCTCGGCCCAGACCCGGCGCGACAACCCGTTGGGTTGCCTGCGTACCCTGCTGGTGGCGTTGCTGCAGCGAGTGGCCAGCGATGCCCGGACCCAGCGGGTATTTGAAATCCTATTGCACAAATGTGAACTGACTGTGGAGAGTTGCGATTTGCGTGCGCAGCGCTGCAACCGCCAGCGCGCCGCGCAGCGCAAGCTCGAAGGGTTGCTGGAAGAGGCCATGCAATGTGGGCAATTGTGGCGCGCCACGCCCCTGGCCCTGGCGGCCAGCAGCCTGATTGCCTGCGTGGAGGGCACCATCAGCCACTGGCTGCTGAACCCCGACAGTTATGCGCTGGGCGCCGAGGCGCCACGGCTGGTGGAGGCAATGCTGCGAATGCTGGACCCGGTGACGTGATGTCGACACGGTAAGCGGCGTCGTACCCATTGCTACACGAAATACTTGAACCCTGCGGGCTAGAGCGGTTCTCAGGGTGTTGCCAGTGTCACAAGGAGTGAGCGATGAACCTTCCAGCCTTTTTTCTCAACGCGGTGGTGTGCACCACCCCGGCCCACGATAACTGCATGCCACCGCAGTTTTTGTGGATGGCGCCCAAGTTCCTCAATGACGAGGCCCGGGCGCAGAAGTGCACGGCGCGTGCGGGCGAGCTGAACAAGGCGCAAAGCGACCCGACGATTTTCTACCGCTGCGACGTGCGCCGCGGCGCGTGAAGTTGTGGGAGCTGGCAAGCCAGCTCCCACAAAAACGTCACGCCGACAGCTGCGCCTCGATGGCCTGCACCAGGCGCGGATCGTCCGCCGCCACGTCCGGGGCGAAGCGCCCTACCACCTCGCCCTTGCGGCTGATCAGGAACTTCTCGAAATTCCACTGTACTTCCGGCACCGGGTTCACCGGGATGCCCTTGCCGGTCAGGCGCTCGCGCCACGGGCCTTCGCCGGTGGCGTCGGGCATGGCCTGGGTCAGTGCCTGGTACAGCGGGTGCTGGTCATCGCCGGCCACCGAGATTTTCGCGAACAGCGGGAACTGCACGCCGTAGGTCAGGCTGCAGAACGCCTTGATCTCTTCATCGCTGCCCGGCTCCTGGGCCTTGAAGTTGTTGGCGGGGAAACCCAGCACTTCCAGGCCAGCGGCGCGGTGGGCCTGGTAAAGCTTTTCCAGGCCTTCGTACTGCGGGGTCAGGCCACACTTGGAAGCGACGTTGACCACCAGCAGCACCTTGCCTTCGTAGGCCTTGAGGGTCTGCGGCTGGCCATCGATGGTGGTCACGGGGATGGATTGAACAGTGCTCATGGGCGGCTCCCTGGCAGGTAGAGTGATTGCCAGACTCTACCACCGCGATTGGCCATCATCACGGTCAATAACAACCATCACTATTCACATATTCCCTGACCCAAAAATCAGGTTCACCATGGTTTCACCTGATGAAGCCCTGGGAGTACCGCATCATGAAAGGTCAAACCGCTGCCCTGCTCGCCCTTGTCATCACCCTGGCCGGTTGCTCGGTCCCCGGCGCCCCGCGCTACAGTGACAACCCCAACGGCATGTTTCGACCGGCTACCCAGGTTTCTTCGCTTACCCTCAAGCACTCGCAACGCGTGGCGGTGATTTTCAACGCCAACACCCAGGCCGACCTGGCCTACCTCGCCGCCTACAACGCCCAGGCCCGCAATGGCCTTGTGCAGAACCAGCTGCAGGCGCCGATCCAGCAGGCCTACATCGACAGCTCCGACCCGCGCCTGGCTATCGACACAGTGCGCAATTCGTTGCAGCAACAATTCGCCGCGGTGGCCTTCTACCCCAACCTGGATGTGGCCATGGCGGCCCGGCCTGACGTGATCATGGTGCTGGATACCCGCAGCACCCTGGCCACCGAGCGCAGTTCGGATGTGCAGGCCAGCGTGCGCGCGCAATTCTATGACGCCAACCTCACCTACATTGGCGAGGCGCGCGGTGTGGACGGCCGCAACATGACCCCGGTGTGGGCCCACACCAAGCGCACGGCGGAAATCACTGACCAGGTGAACGCCCAGCGCCAGGTGCAGGTCAAAGCCCTGGAACGCTTCGATGCCTCGCTGAAGGCGCTGGTGGCGTCGAATCCATGAAATTGAAGGTGTATGTCGAAGCCATGACCGTTGGTCATCACCTTGGTCAATAGCGACCATTGATAATCACAGGTTCCCTGACCCCGAGATCAGGTTCACCATGGCTTCACACCCAAGCAATCCAGGAGTACATGCCATGAAAGGTCCCCTCGTCGCCCTGCTCGCCCTTGTCCTGGCCACCGGCACCGCCACGGCTGCCGACGAAGGCATGTTCAGGCCGGCGACGCAGGTGTCGAACGTGGCGCTGCAGCACTCGCAATCGGTGGGTGTGATCCTCAACGAAACCACGCAGGCGGCCTTGCTGCACCACGACGCCGCCACCCGCACGGCGCTGGAAGCGGTGCGTGGTTCGCTGCAGCAGCAATTCGCCTCGGTGCAGTTCTACTCAAGCCTGGACCGGGTGATGATGGCCCGCCCGCAAGTGATCGTGGTACTGAAGACCGCAAGCCGCAGCGGCGGCCTGATGCAGGCCCAGTTCTTCGACGCCAACCTGACCTATATCACCCAGCTGCACACCTCAGGCGCGCAGTTCGATACCTCGCTCAAGGCGCTGATCGCCGACCTGTAGCCGCTCAGGCCAACAGGCCCGGGGCATTGCCCTTGCGGTATTCGTCGGGGGTGGAGCCGGTCATGCGCCGGAACATGCTGATGAACGCCGACGCGCTGTTGTAACCCAGGTCCAGGCCGATGGCTTCCACGGTGTGGCCCTGCTCCAGTTTCGCCAGCGCCTCCACCACCTTGAGGCGCTGGCGCCATTGCGCGAACGACATGCCCAGGTCGCGCTGGCAACGCCGCACCAGGGTGCGCTCGGTGGTGTTTACCGAGCGCGCCAGCTCCGGCAGCGAGCGCGGGTCCGCCGGGTTGGCTTCCAGCGCCTGCAGCAGCGGGCCCAGCAGCGGGTCGCTGGAGCCTGGCAGGTAACTGCCGGCATGGGGCGCGCGAGCCAGGCGGTCCACCAGCACCTGCAACAGGCGCTCCTGTTCGGCCGATTGCGGCAGGCCCGGAGGCTCGTGGCGCAATTCTTCCAGCAATGCGCGAATCAACGGCCCCAAGGTCAGGGCGCAGTGGCGGGTGGGCATGCGTGCGCACAGTTGCGGTGCTACATACACCGAGCAATGGCAGGCCTCGTGGCGGTTGAAGCCCATGTGCTCGACGTCTGGCGGCAGCCAGATGCCGTACTGCGGCGGCGCCAGGTAGTGGTGGTTGTCGATCTCGATTTCCATCACGCCACTGAACGAATACACGAACTCGCCCCAGGCATGACTGTGCCGCGGGTAGGTGGCGTGCGCCGGCATGCAGGCAGTGCGGAAGAACACCGGCGCCGGCAACTCGTAGTCGAACGGCGCCAGCTGCAAATGCTGGGCAGTGTCTCGCTTCATGGCGGCAACCTGGCAGGGGGCGGTGGCGGAGTACAGCTATAGGCTGTCAGATAAAAACTATATCAATAAAACCCGCCAGCCTCATAATGCGCGCCATTACTTCCGACGACAGGGGAAACCTCCATGCAGCAGCGCAGCGCGCTGGACGGCCGGGCCAGCGGCATGATGCTGGTATTGTGCGCGATCTGGGGCTTGCAGCAGGTGGCGATCAAGGCGATCGCCAGCGATATCGCGCCCATTTTGCAGATTGGCGTGCGCTCCGGCGTCGCCGCGCTGCTGGTGGCCGCCGTGATGTTCTGGCGCCGCGAGCAGCCCAGGGCCGGCCAGACCCTGTGGCTGCCTGGCCTTGCCATTGGTGGCCTGTTCGGCCTGGAATACCTGCTGGTGGGCGAGGGCCTGCGCCACACTACCGCCTCGCACATGGTGATTTTCCTCTACACCTCGCCGATATTCGCCGCCCTGGGCCTGCACTGGAAACTGCCCGCCGAACGCTTGAAACCGGCACAGTGGGGCGGCATCGCCCTGGCGTTCCTGGGCATTGTGGTGGCCTTCAGCGGCCACGGCAGCGGCGGCGCCAGCACCCTGCTGGGCGATGCCCTGGGCCTGGCCGCCGGCGCCGCCTGGGGCGCCACTACCGTGGTGGTGCGCACCACCCGGCTGTCCAACGCACCGGCCAGCCAGACCCTGCTGTACCAACTGGTGGGCGCCTGCGTGATGCTGGTTGCCGCGGCCCTGGTCATGCACCAGGCCAGCATCAACGTCACCCCCAGCGTTATTGCCAACCTCACCTATCAGGTGCTGGTGATGTCCTTCGCCAGCCTGCTGGCCTGGTTCTGGCTGCTGCGCAACTACCTGGCTTCGCGGCTGGGGGTGCTGGCGTTCCTGACGCCGCTGTACGGCATCGGTTTCGGCGTATGGCTGCTGGACGAGCCGCTGGAAGCCAACTTCCTGATAGGCGCGGCGTTGGTGACGGCGGGAATTCTGTGCGTCAGCGGCTACGAATGGTTCAGCCAGCGCAAAGCGAAAGCGGCCTGAGCCTTATTGCGCCGCGCTCGCCCGCGGCACGCCAAACACGCCATCGAACGCCCACTGGAACACCAGCGCGTAGACGAAGAAGAACCCGAACAACCCCAGGTCAGTCAACAACGCTTCCCACAGCCCAATGCCCAGCCACCAGGCCACCAGCGGCACCAGCAGCACCGTCAACCCGCCCTCGAAGCCCACCGCGTGCAGCAACCGCCGGCCAAGGGTGCGGGCCGGTTGGCGCTGGCGTTGTTCCCAACGCTCGAAGCCCAGGTTGAACAGCAGGTTCCACACCAGCGCGACGATGCTGATCACCAGCGCCAGCGCGGTGGAATAGCCAAGCCCCTGGCCGTACAAAAGGTCCAGCAACGGGCCGACGCACAGTACCGCGATGCCTTCGTACAACACGGCCTGGATAATCCTGCGGGAAATGCCTTGCATGATGCTGCTCACTGAAAAGGTGTGGCCTAGCGTGAGCCCGGCCCCTGGCCTGCTCAACACAGCTTTTTTGATGGCGGGGGCAATTGTTTTCAACCCTGATACAGACACGCGCGAATGCTTTTATTGAACGATCATTCAATGCTAGCGAAATCCACGCGTTTCCTAGCAAAACCGTCAACCCCTCCGAAAAGCCCGTTCTAGACAGCTCAAGATACATTTGACGTGCGAAAAGATTGCGCTACTATCGCCGCACAAAAAACTGAGATGGCTTTACGGATGAAGATCAAGATCGAAAAAAACAACAACGATTCCTCCTGCCTGGTATGGCTGAACGACGACCCTGTGACCTTCCGTACCGAGGAAGAAGCACAGGCCTACGTCGATCAGTTGAAAGCACGACTGGAGGCGACGCCGGTAATGGCGGCCGAACTTCAGGACTAGGCGTTTCTGCCGCTTCACCCCGCTACTGATGCACCTTGACGAACATGCGCGGCTTGCGCTTCATAGGCTTCACCTTCGCCGCTGAACGAGAGCCGCCGTGTTTGCCCGATTACCCCTGACTGCCCTGCGTACGTTCGAAGCGGCTGCCCGCCTGGGCGGTTTCAAGGCCGCTGCCGAAGAATTGGCAGTCACGCCCGCTGCCGTCTCGCATCAGGTCAAGAGCCTTGAGCAGGCCTACGCCGTGCTGTTGTTCGAGCGCACCGGCCAGGGCGTGCGGCTTACCGAAGCCGGCCAGCACCTGCAACGGCAGGTCAACGGCGCGCTGCGCGAACTGCTGGGCAGCGTGCAGGCACTGACGCCTGGCGCCGATTCCAGCCAACTGACCCTGAGCACCACCGCAGCCTTCGCCAGCCTGTGGCTGATTCCGCGGCTGGGCGATTTCCACCGGCGCTACCCCGACATTCACGTGCGGGTGGAAACCGATAACCGCGTGGTTGACCTGCAACGCGATAGCGCCATCGACCTGGCGTTGCGCGCGGTGCTGCAGCCCGACCCGAACCTGTTCCACCTGCCGCTGATGGAAGAATTCATGGGCGTGTATACGCAACCCGGCGCCGTGGTTGCAGGTGCAGGGCCACTGGAGTTGATCAGCGTGCCCTGGCAGTCGCAAACGCCGCTGGTGGTGGACTGGCCCACGTGGTGCGAACGCGCCGGGCACCAGGACTGGCCGGCGCGGGCGCGCCTGCGTCAATACGACGACGAGCACTACGCCCTGCAGGCCGCCATCGCCGGCCACGGCCTGGTGCTGGCCAGCACCGTGCTGGTGGCCGACAGCGTGGCGCGCGGGCTGCTGCAACCGTACCGGCCCGAGGTGCGCCTGCAGGCGGCCCATTACTGCGCGGTGTGCGTGCCCGGGCAGGAACGGCGCACGCCGGTGCGCGAGTTCCTGGCCTGGCTGCAGGCGCAGATCGGTTAAAAGCCGAACAGTTTCCCCGGCCCGTCACACAGGATTGCCCGGCGCTGCGCCGCCCATGGCACCAGGCTCTGGAACAGTTCGAACTCGCCGGCATAATTCACCTGATGCTCGTGCTGGGTATGCGGCCAGTCGCTGCCCCACATCAGGCGGTCGGCACCGAAATGCTCGATCAGCAGCGGCACCGCGTCGTGGGCGAACGACAGGTTTTCGGTGTGGGTGCCGCCCAGCCGGTACACGCCAGACAACTTGACCCAGGTGCGCGTGCAGTCACCCAGCTCCAGCAGGCGCTGGAAGGTGGCGTGGCCGGTGCCGAAGCCGGCGTGGGGGCGGCCGAAATGGTCGATGGCCACCTTGCAGCCGTAGCGCTGCAGCCCGGCCCACAGGCTGGGGATGTCCTCGATCTGACGGTGCAGTTCCACGTGCCAGCCCAGCTCGGCCACGGTCTCCAGCAGCGGCGCCCAGGTGGGCGATGCCAGGTCTGGCAGGGCCTGGCCCATCAGGTTCAGGCGAATGCCGCACACCCCCAGCCGGGCCATGCGCTTGAGCTGCGACTGGCTGACGTCCGGCGCCACCACCGCCACGCCGCGCAACTGCTGGGGCGCGGCGGCCAGCGCGCGCAGCAGGTGGCTGTTGTCGGTGCCCAGGAAACTGGGCTGCACCAGCACGCCATGGCTCAGGCCCTGGCCACGCAGGTGGCCCAGCCACTGCGCCAGGGTGGCGTCGTAGGCCGGGGTGTAGCGACGGCCGTCGGCAAAACCGAGCGTGTGGTCGAACACATGGGCGTGGGCGTCAATGCCGAGGATGGGCGTGGGGGCGGTCAATGGCATGATGATGTTCTGCATGAAGTGTTAAGGGTTCAGGCCCGTGACGGGTGGCTACCCGGCGATGGCGGCTCGGCACCGGCGGGCACATCGGTGGCCAGGCTGCGGCCACGGGTTTCAGGCAGCGCCAGGGCAGCGATCACCGCCACGCCGTAGGCGACGCCGGCGTCAATGCCGATGGCCGAACCCAGCGACATGCTCTGGCTCAAGTGGCCGACCATCAGCGGGAACACCGCCGACAGCACGCGGCCGAAGTTGTAGCAGAAGCCCACCCCGGCGCCGCGCACGTCGGCCGGGTACAGTTCGTTGAACAGCGAACCCAGGCTGGCTGGAATGCCGGCGGCGAAGAAGCCCAGGGGGAAGCCCAGGAACAGCATCTGCTGGTTGGTGAGCGGCAGGAACAGGTAGGCCTGCACGGTGATCACGCAGCAAAACGCGAAGAGGATGATGTTCTTGCGCCGGCCAATGCGGTCCACCAGGAAGCCGCTGGCCACGCAACCGCAGAAGAACGCAACAATGATCACCGCCAGGTAGCCACCCGAGCCCAGCACAGAGAGGTTGCGCTCGGTCTTGAGGAAGGTCGGCAGCCAGGTCATCACCGCGTGGTAACCGCCGTGGGCACCCAGGCCCAGCAGGCCGCCGAGCAGGGTCACGCGCAGCAGCTGCGGGCGGAAAATAGCCGCCATGGCGGTGAACAGGCCCATGGGCGTGGCCTTGGCCTTCTGCTGGCGCAGGAAGCTGTCCGGCTCCGGCACGCTGCGGCGCACGTAGATGATGAGGACGGCCGGCAGCAGGCCCACCAGGAACATCACGCGCCAGGCGTAGTCCTGGGGCACGAAGGTGTAGATCAGCGTGAAGATCCCCACGGCGGCGCCCCAACCCACGGCCCAGGCACTCTGCACCGTGCCCATCACCTTGCCGCGGTAGCGCGCCTGGATGCTTTCAGCCATCAACACTGCGCCGGCCGCCCACTCGCCGCCTATGCCGAAGCCCTGCAGAGCCTTGATCACCAGCAACTGGTTGTAGCCGGTGACGAACGCCGAGGCGAAGGTGAACAGCGAGAACCACAGGATCATCCATTGCAGGGTGCGCACCCGGCCGTAGCGGTCCGACAGGGTGCCGCCCAGCCAGCCGCCCAGCGCCGAGGTCACCAGCGTGACGCTGCTGATCAGGCCGGCCTGGGTGTTGCTGAGGGCGAATGCGGCGATCAGCGCCGGAATCGCCAAGCCGAACATCTGCACTTCCAGGGCGTCCAGCGCCCAGCCGCCGAAGCAGGCCCAGAAGGTCTTGCGCTCACGCGCGGTGACGTCTCGATACCAGGTGAACATGTTTTTCTTATCCTTATGGGTGGAACAGGTCAGCGAATTTCGACGCTGTAGCGGAAGTGTCTGGCGTGGCCCCACGAGCGCCGCCATTCCAGCGGCTGGCCGGCGTAGTTGCGCGCCACCCGCTCGATCACCACCACCGGGCTGCCGGCGTCCACCCGCAGCAGGCGGGCGTGCACTTCGCTGACCGCTTCGGCGGTGAGGGTTTCGTCGGCGGCGGCGATCACTTGCCCGCACAGGCTCTCGTACACCGGGTACAGCAACGGGCCGTGGGCGTTGAGGTTGTGGGCGAGGATGGCGGCGAACGGCTCATGGGGCAGCCAGATCTCTTCCACCAGCAGCGGCTGGGCGTTGATCAGCCGCAGGCGCAGCAGGCGAATGACCTGGGCGCCGGGTTCAAGCGCCAGGGCGTGGGCGACTTCGGCAGGCGCCTGCAGGGCTTCGTTGGAGAGGATGCGGCTTTCCGGCACCTGGCGCACGCCGTCGGCGTCCTGGAACCGGAAGAAGCGGAACAGCGAGGACTGGAATTGCGGGCGGCGCACGAAGGTGCCCCGGCCCTGCTGGCGCTCCAGCAGCGACTCGCTGACCAGTTGGTCGATGGCCTTGCGCACGGTGCCGATGGACAGGCCGTACTCGGCCGCCAACGCCGATTCGGTGGGAATGGCCGCGCCGGGTTGCCAGCGGTTGCTGGCGATCTGTTCGGCGAGCTGGTCGCGCAAGCGCTGGTACAGCGGCAGGCGCTCGTCACTGGAAAGACTGTTCATGGAAGACGGGCTCTTTTAGTTATGTAGTCATCTATATGAATCTGGGAACAGTATTCGCCGCAGGCTTGAATCCGTCAAGCCGCTACCCCCTGCCCTTCGTCGCCAGGCGAGGTGGTGCACCAAACCCTGGATAAACCGTTATACTGATTAACGATTCCGCCAATAAAAGCCCAATACCATGGCCACTCCCAGCTCCCCACCCACTGCTTCCGACCCGCTGGACACCGGCGTGCTCGACGACCTGATCGGCTACGCGCTGCGCCGCGCGCAGATTCAGGTGTTTCAGCACCTGGTGGAACAGCTGAATGCCTACGACCTGCGTCCGGCGCAGTTTTCCGCCCTGGCGATCATCGCCCAGAACCCTGGCCCCACCCAGGCGGAACTGGCCAAGAGCCTGGCCATAGAACCGCCGCAGGTGGTGCCCATGGTCAACAAGCTGGAAGAACGCGGCCTGGCCCTGCGCGTGCGCTGCAAGCCGGACAAGCGTTCGTATGGGTTGTTCTTGAGCAAGGCCGGCGAGGCGTTGCTCAAGGAGCTGAAAGAGGTGGCCGCGCGCAGCGATCAGGAGGCCACGGGCAACCTCAGCGCCGACGAGCGCGGGCAGTTGCTGGGGTTGCTGCGCAAGGTGTACCAGGGCAACGCCTGACCCTGCGGCGCCGCCGGACGCCGCCTGCGGCAGCTGCTACGCGGACGCGTATACCCCATATCGCGGCCACGAACGGCGCAGGGTTTCTGTAGCAGCGGCCGCAGGCCGCGTCCCCAGGCGCCGCGTCATCGGGCGAGGGTACGCAGGGCCCTGCCGGCGTAAAGGTCATCGATCAACGCGGCCCGGCATTGCAGCACCAGGCGCTGGTTGATCGAACCCTTGTCGGTGATCTCGCCGCTGTCGATGGACGGCGGCTGCTGCGCAAGGCTGGCCCAGTCGATGCGGCTGGCGCTGCCGGTGGCGTGCTGGTTGAGGCGCACCAGCAGGTCGGCCAGCCAGGCTTGCACCGGCGCCGCCGCCAGCACCTGCGGCAGCGGTGCCTCCGCCCCCAGCCCTGCCAACTGCCGGCACTCTTCCAGGCGCGGAAATATCAGCAGGCCCAGGCGCTCGCGGTCGGGCCCCGCCACCACCACATCATGCACATAGGGTGCGCCGTCGAGGATCACCCGCGTACGCAGCGGCCCGACGCTGACGAACACGCCCGAGGACAATTTGAAGTCCTCGGCAATGCGCCCGTCGAACATCAGCCCCAGTTGCGGGTTGCCGGGGTCGGCCAGGCGCACGGCATCGCCGGAGCAGTAGTAGCCCTGTTCATCGAACGCCTCGCGGCTTTGCTGCGGCGCGCGCCAGTAACCCGGCATCACGTGGGGGCCACGGAAGCGCACCTCCAGCTTGCCCTCGCGGGGCACCAGCTTCACCTCGCAGCCAGGCGCGGGTAGGCCGACATAGCCGGCCACCGCCAGTGGCCCGGTGGTGAAGGTGCACGACGGCGCGGTCTCGGTCATGCCCAGCCCGGCCATCATGCGAATGCGCTCGCCGCAGTGGGCGACGGCCACCTTGTCGAGGCGGTCCCACACCGATTGCGACAGGCCGGCGCCGGCAAAGAAGAACAGCTTCATGCGCGCGAAAAAACGCTCGCGCAGCGCGCCGTCCTGCTCCAGCTGGCTGACCAGTTCCTCCCAGCCCTTGGGCACTGTGAGGTAGGCCGTGGGCGAGATCTCGCCCAGGTTGCGCAAGGTTTCGGCGAACAGCGCCGGGGTCGGCTTGCCGTCGTCGATGTACAGGCTGCCGCCGTTGTACAGCACGATGCCGACGTTGTGGCTGCCACCAAAAGTGTGGTTCCACGGCAGCCAGTCCACCAGCACCGGTGGCTGGTCGGCGAACTCGGGAAAGGTCTGCAGCAGCATCTGCTGGTTGGCGCAGAGCATGCGCTGGGTCGTGACCACGCCCTTGGGCAATTTGGTGGAGCCGGAGGTGAACAGAAACTTGGCGATGCTGTCGGCCGTTACCGCCGCGAACGCTGCGTCCGCCAGCGCAGGGTCACCGCCGGCCAGCAGGTCGGCGAACGCCAGGCCGGGCGACTGCCCATCGGCAAAAATCACCGGCACATCGGCCGGCAGCACTGCGGCGATGGCCGGCGCGTAGGCGCCGTCGCTGGCAAACGCCAGGCCCGGCGTCAAGGTGTCGATGATATGCCGCAGCTTGCCGTAGTCCCGTGACACCAGCGAATACGCCGGCGACACCGGGCAATAGGGAATGCCGGCGTACAACGCGGCGCAGGTCAGTTGCAGGTGTTCCAGGTCATTGCCCGACAGAATCACCAGCGGCCGCTCGGCGCTGAGGTTGAAGCCCAGCAACCGCGCGGCGATGGCGCGGGTGCGTTCAAGCATTTGCGCGTAGCTGATGCGCTGCCACTGGCCCTGGCTGTCGCGGCGGGCGGCGAAGGTCTGTTGCGGGCGCACCTGCGCCCAATGCACCAGGCGCTCCATCAGCCGCTGCGGGTGCGCCTGCAACGGTTCCAGGGCGCGCATGTGCAGCACCCCTTGCACTTCATCGACCTGCACCTGGGGGTGGCCGATGTTCACGGCGCGCCAGGGCGCCGCTTCCATTGAACGATTCACGCGATGTCCCTCTGCTTGTTGTTATTGGAAGCAGTTAGATGGGGTTGCGGTTAGATTGGATAGTGGCGAGGCCCGTTCTGCAGCGTCACCCAACGCAGCTGGGTGAACTGTTCGATGGCGGCACTGGCGCCGAAGCTGCCGTAGCCGCTGGCCTTCACGCCGCCGAAGGGCATGTGCGCCTCGTCGTGCACGGTAGGGCCGTTGATGTGGCAGATACCCGACTCCAGCCGTTGCGCCAGGGCCAGGGCACGGCTGGTGTCGCGGCTGAAGATGGCCGCCGAAAGGCCGAAGGCCGAGTCGTTGGCCAGCGCCAGCAGCGCCTCGTCACCAGTGGCGCGCAGCACCACGGCCACCGGGCCGAACGATTCTTCGTGGTACAGGCGCATGGCCGGCGTCACATGGTCCAGCAACACCGGCTGCATGACGCTGCCCTGCACCGCGCCGCCGCAGACCTGACTGGCACCGTGGCTGCAGGCATCGGCCACCAGCGCCTGGATGCGCGTGGCCGCCGATGGGTCGACCAGCGAACCGAGCACCGAACGGCTGTCGCCCGGGTCGCCGGCACGCAGCCCGGCCACCTTGCGCGCCAGCCGCGCGACGAAGTCGTCGGCCACCGCCGCGTCGACAATGAGGCGCTCGGTGGACATGCAAATCTGCCCCTGGTTGAAGTAGGCGCCAAAGGCCGCCGCTTCCACCGCCGCGTCCAGGTCGGCGTCGGCCAGCACCAGGAATGGCGCTTTGCCGCCCAGTTCCAGCAACGCCGGCTTAAGATGCCGCGCCGCCACCTGGCCGATGATGCGGCCCACGTGGGTGGAGCCGGTGAAGTTGACCCGGCGCACTGCCGGGTGGGCAATGAGCCGCTCGACGATAGCCGCGGCATCGGCCGGGTCATTGCTGATGATATTCACCACGCCGGCACCGATGCCGGCGTCTTCCAGCACCTGGCCGATCAGCCGGTGCACCGCCGGGCTCAGTTCCGAGGACTTGAGCACCACGGTGTTGCCACACGCCAGCGGCATGGCAATGGCGCGGGTGGCGAGGATCACCGGGGCGTTCCACGGCGCAATGCTGAGGATGACCCCGCACGGCTGGCGCAGGGCCATGGCGAAACTGCCGGGCACATCCGAGGGAATGACCTGGCCGTTGACCTGGGTGGTCAGCGCGGCGGCCTCGCGCAGGATGTTGGCCGCCAGTTGCACGTTGAAGCCATACCAGTTGGCCATGGCCCCGGTTTCGGCGGCCATGGCCATGAATTCGGCGCTGCGCGCGAGCATGCCATCGGCGGCGCGCAGCAGGCGGTTGCGGCGCTCGCCCGGGCCCAGCGCGGCCCAGCCGGGGAATGCGGCCTGGGCGGCGTCGACAGCGGCGTCGGCGTCTTCCAGGGTGGCGGCCGCGGCAATCGACACCACCTGCCCGGTCATCGGGCAGCGGCGCTCGAACGTGCGCCCGTCACGGGCGCCCACGGCCTTGCCGGCGATCAGCAAGGGGACTTCGAACATGGTGCATTCCTCGTTGTTATGGTTGTCGGGAATGATGCGTTGTCACTACGGCACCTGTGGGAGCTGGCTTGCCAGCGAGATTTTCAGGGGCCCGCAAAACTCGCTGGCAAGCCAGCTCCCACAACGGGTTCAGCGCTTGTAGGCTTGCAGGCCCGGCTTGATGCTCTTGTCGTCGAGGAACTGCTTGAGGCCCTGCTCGCGGCCATGCTCGGGGTCGCGCAGTTGCGCCTGGTCGAGCTTGGCGTACAGGTAGTCTTCGCTTTGCTCCCAGGTCAGCTCGCGGCAACGCTTGAAGCCGTTCTTCGCCGCGCGCAGCACCACCGGGTTCTTGTCCAGCAGGTCGCGGGCCAGCAGGATGACTTCCTCGCGCAGCTGGCTCAGCGGCACGCTCTTGTTCACCAGGCCCATCTCGGCGGCTTTCTGCCCTTCGAAGGTCTTGCCGGTCATGATGTAGTACAGCGACTGGCGGTGGCCTACGGTGTCGGCCATGGCCTTGCTGACCAGGTTGCCAGGCGGGATACCCCAGTTGATCTCGGACAGGCCGAAGGTGGCCTCGTCGGCGCAGATGGCCAGGTCACAGGCCACCAGCGGGCTGAAGCCGCCACCGAAGCACCAGCCGTTGACCATGGCGATGGTCGGCTTGCTGTACAGGCGCAGCAGTTTCCATTGCCATTCCGAGGCGTCGCGGCGAATGCGCTCCTGCAGGATCTCGGGGCCGGCGTCCACTTCGCGGAAGTATTCCTTGAGGTCCATGCCGGCGGTCCAGGCGCTGCCGGCGCCGGTCAGCACCAGCACGCGGGCGTCGGCATCCTGCTCGACGGTTTCCAGCACATCGCGCATTTCCCGGTTCAGGGTGGGGCTCATGGCGTTGCGTTTTTCCGGGCGGTTGAGGGTTACCCAGGCGATGCCGTCTTCGACGTCGACGGTCACGGTCTGCCAGCGGTTTTCGTAGCGGCTCATATCACACCTCTTG
The DNA here is from genome assembly GCF_056175065.1 of Pseudomonas sp. JC1203. NCBI lineage: Bacteria > Pseudomonadati > Pseudomonadota > Gammaproteobacteria > Pseudomonadales > Pseudomonadaceae > Pseudomonas > Pseudomonas sp. JC1203. The sequence continues at coordinate 16,913 of NZ_JBWCAM010000005.1, read as the reverse complement.
TTCTTGGGCTGTGCGTTGTGGATGAGGTGACATTAATCGGGAGAAATGGTTATGTCAATTAATCGTTAACTGTATTAACTATATTTTCCGGAAAGCCGCGCGCGCGCCCCTCCCCCAGCAACGCCAGTGCTGCCAATGCCGCCACCACCAACCCCGGCGAAGCCGCCAGCAGCACCCCACCCACGCCTGCCCCGGCTGCCAGGATCTGCCCGGCCGCCAGCGGCCCGGCCATCGAGCCCAGCCGCCCCACTGCCACGCAGGCGCCGACGCCGGTGGCGCGCATGTCGGCCGGGTACACCCGTGGCGCCAGCGCATACAGCACCAATTGCGCACCAATGCAGCAGTACCCGGCCAGCACGCCGGCCAGGGCCATGCCGGTGAACGTTGCGGCAAGGCCCAGGCCGGCCAGCGCCAGCAGCATCCCCAGGTAGGCTACAACCACCGCCAGGCCGGTGCGCTGGCGGTCCATCAGGCGGCCGGTCAGCAGTGAGCCCGCCGCACCGCCGAGGTTGAACAGCACCTGCACCCAGCCGGCCTGGGCGCGGTCGAAACCCTTGGCCATCAGCAACGACGGCAGCCAGTTCAGCAACAGGTAAAGCACGGTCAGGGTGAAGAAGCACGCCAGCCACAGCAGCAGCGTCTGCCGCGCGCGGCCCTGGGTAAACAGGCGGCCGGCCGGCGAGCCCTCGGCGCGCACCGGCGCCACCACGGCCACCCGGGGCAGCCACAGCAGCAAGGCCACGGCGATCAGCAGCGGCGCCAGGCCGCCGATGTAGAAAACCGTTTGCCATTGCTCGCCTACCCCGGACAGGCTCACCAGCGAGGCCAGCGCACCGCCCAGCGGCACACCGCAATAGGTCAGGCTGACGGCAGTGCTGCGCAGGCGCGGGGCGGCGGCTTCGCTGGCCACGGCAATGATGATGGGCAATGCGGCGCCCAAACCCAGGCCGGTCAGCAGCCGGGCCAGCAGCAACGCGGGGTAGTTTGTGGCATGGGCGGTGAACAGGGTGAAGGCCCCGAACAGCAGCACTGCCGCCAGCAAGGTGCGCTTGCGCCCGGCGCGGTCGGCCAGCCAGCCGCCCAGGAAGGCACCGGGCAGCAGGCCCAGCAGCCCGGCACTGAATACCCAGCCCAGTTGCGCAGGTGCCAGGCCAAAGGCCTTGGCCAGGAAAGGTGCGGTGATACCGGTGGATTGCAGGTCGAAGCCTTCTAGCAAGGCAACGGCGCAGCACAGCGCGACGGTCAGGACCGGCCGCGGGGAAGCGGAACGTGCAGGCATGGTGTGCGTCTCTTGTTGTGATTGTGGGGCACATGAATAACTCGATTAATGATTATATACATTAACCAAATACCTGCCAGCCGACCACCCGCCGTTGTGACAGCGTTTTGCCTGCATCTTCGTCTGAACCAAGCCACGACAACATCTGTCGTACCAAATAAGCCATCTACACTGGCTTGTGCTTGTCCTAAACGAGATGGTTCAACCAATTGATCGAGGACGTCATCCATGAAGCGAATCTTGAGCTGTGGGCTGTTGGTGCTGGCAGGGGCGTTGAGTTTCCAGGCAAGCGCCGCCGGTGATACCGAGACGTGCGACGCGAACATCCAGCGCTTGCAGGACCGCATCAACAGCGCTGCCACCACAGACCCGAAAGTGCACGAGCTGGTAGGCAAGGACATCGAGTCCGCCTCCGCCGCCCGTGACAAGGGCAATGTGAAGGATTGCATCGAGATTACCGACCGGGTGAAAAGCCGGTTGGACAAGTACAACAAATAAGCCGGACGCCACGCTGGCGAAAACCTGTGTAGCCGCTGCCCTGGGTAGCGGCTACACGGCTCGGCTTCACCCGCGGCAGCGTATTTCCAGGCCCGCGGTCAGTTGCTGCAGCGCTTCGCGCAGCCCTTCCACCCTTTGCGCCAACGGCAGCTGCGCATCCGCACACGCCTGTTCCACCTGCTCACAAGCCGCCAACACCGCCTGCGCGCGGATAATCCGCGCACCACCCTTCACCCTGTGTGCAAGATAGGCGATGCCCTCGCGGTCGGCGTCGCTGTCCAACAGTGCCAGGCTGCCCAGGTCCTGGCGGCAGCAGTCGACCAAATCGCCCAGCAGGCTCTTCAGGGCAGCGCTGTCACCGGCCGTCAACTCCTCCAGGGACGCCAGGTCGATGCCATCGCTGGCAGGCGGCTGCGGCAGGTGCTCGCCCTCCTCCGGCTGCAACGCCAGCGCCAGCTCGGTGAGGCCCAGGGGTTTGAATAGGCAACCGTCCATGCCCGCCTCCAGGCACCGCGTGCGCTCCTCGGGCACCGCGTTGGCCGTGAAGCCCAGCACCCGACAGGCCGGTCGGCGCTGGCGGCGTTCGTGCACACGGATGGCGCGCACCAACTGGTAGCCATCCAGGCCGGGCATGTTGCAGTCACTCAGGACCACGTCGAAACGGGCCCCCAGCCAGCAACGCAAGCCGGCACCGCCGTCTTCGGCCAGGGTGACCCGGTGCCCCAGGTACGCCAGTTGCTGCTGCAGCAGTATGCGGTTGGCGCGGTAGTCGTCGACCACCAGCACGTTGAGCACCGGCCCTGGCCGCGGCAAGGCCGGCGCGGGGGCCACCTGGGGCACTTCGTCGGCACACGGCAACAGCAACTCGATCACTACTTGGGTGCCCTCGCCGAGCGTGCTCTCCAAGCGCATGCCACCGTCCATCATGGCGCACAGTGTGCGGCTGATGTTCAGCCCCAGCCCGCAACCCTCGCGCGGCGATTGCTGGTGGTTGCTGGCCTGGGCAAAGGCGGCGCCCAGTTTCGACACCTCGTCGGGGGGAATGCCCACGCCGGTGTCGCTGATCACCAGGTGAATGGCAACGCCGTTGTCGCCGGGGACGAAGTCCAGCCGCACGACCACCTCGCCCTTATGGGTGAATTTCACGGCGTTGCTGATCACGTTGGAAATGACCTGCTTGAAACGCAGCGGGTCCAGTTGCACCGGCATCTCGACCGGGCCATGCACCTCCAGCGCCAGGCGCAGGCGCTTGTGCCGTGCCTGCCCCTGAAATAGCCGCACCACGGCTTCCACGTGGGGCAGCAGCAAGGTGGGCACGGGCGCCAGCGTCAGTTGGCCGGTCTCGATGCGAGTGATGTCGAGGATGTCGCCGATCAGCGCCAGCAGGCCGGCGGAAGCACTGGCGGCGACCTCTATGGACAGGTGGTCCAGGCGCCCCTGCTGGGACTTTTTCAGCGCCAGTTCGAGCATGCCGGTAATAGCGTTCATGGGCGTGCGGATTTCATGGCTCATGGTGGCCAGGAACACCGTCTTGGCATGGTTGGCGGCCTCGGCCTGTTCCTTGGCCTGCTGGTACGCCACCAGCAGGCGCTGGCGCTCGGTGATGTCGACCCAGCCGCCGATAAGCCCGGCGGTGCTGCCATCGCCGGCCGTGTACGGCAGCACCCAATGGTAGATGGTCCTGGTTTCGCCGCTGCGCAGCTGCACTTCGCGGTCCTCCACCACTTTTTCACCTGCCGCCATGGCGGCCAGGTAGTGCTGCTGGTAACCCTCGGCCTGCTCGGCGGTAAGGGCAATGGTCGGGCCCACCGGCTTGCCGATCACGTCTTCGCGCAGCACCTCCAGGGCTTCCAGGTAGCTGGCGTTGCAGGTCACCAGCGCGCCGGCGCGGTCGCGCACATACAAGGGGTGCGGGGTGCCGTCGATCATCACGCGCATGAACTCTACCTGGTCGGTCAGCTTGGCCTCGGCCAGGCGCCGCCGCCTGACCTGGCGCCGCAGCTGGCTCAGCCAGCCCAGCAGCAGGCCCACCAGCACCAGGGCGCTGATCAGTACCTGCACGATGTGCCAGCGGTGGCGCGCCCAGAAGCTGTCCTCCAGCACCACTTCGCCACGCCAGCGCGAAGCCAGGTCGTTGAACTCCTGGGGCGGGATGGCCAGCAGCGCTTTGTTGAGGATAGACAGCAGCTCGGGGGCATGGCGCGAGGTGGCGAACGCCAGGCTGGCCGGGCGCACCGGCAGCGTGGCGCTGATGCGCAGGCGCCCGGCGTAGTGGCGCTGTATGCGGTAGCGCGCACCGATCAGCGTGAGTATCGCCGCCTCGGCCTTGCCCTCCGCCACCAGCCTCAAGGCATGGTCGGCACTGCGTGCGCCGATAGGGATAATGCCGGGGTACTGGTCGATCACCCGGTCGCGCATGAAGCTGCCATGGATCAACGCCAGGCGCTTGCCACCCAACTGCTCCAGGGACTGGGCTACCCCCGGCTGGTCGCGTGTCACCAGCACCCGTGGGCTGCTCAGGTACGCACGGGTAAAGCCCAGGTGCTCCTCGCGGGCGCGGCTTTGCGGCAGCGCGGCAATCAGGTCGGCCTCGCCGCGCTCGATCTGCTCGGTCATCGCTTCAAGCGTGGTGCCTGACTGCACGTCGAAATGCAGCCCGGTCATCTGCCCGATCACGTCCAGCACCTGGGCGCTGATGCCGCGGTAACGGCCTTGGGCGTCGCGGTAGCTGACCGGCAGGAACTGGTCGTCCATCAGCACCTTGAGCGTCGGCGCGCTGGCCAGCCAGCGTTGCTCAGCCTCGCTCAAGCCCAGCTCGCGGCGCTGGCCGACACTGACGCCGCCCACGCTCCAGCGCCCCAGGATGGCGCGGCGCTCGCCTTCGGGAATAGCCAGCAATGCCGTGTTGACCAACGTCAGCAGCCGGCTGTTGCGCGGTGACAAGGCAAAACCGAAGTGGTTGCTTTGCGCCTGCACCAGGTGGCTGAGGAACAGGCCGTTGAGCTGGCCTTTGTAGATCTGGTAGTAGGCGCCCAAGGTATTGCCCAGGAATACGTCCGCCTGCCCGAACGCCACGGCCCCCAACGCGGCCAGGGTCGAGGGGTAGAGCTGCAGGTGGGCATTGGGGTACAGCTGCGTGACCATCTCGCGCGGCAGGTAGAACTCTTGCATGGCCAGGCGGCGGTCATCCAGGCCGCTGAGCAGCGCCGTGTGGTCGTCGGTGCGGGTGGCCAGCACCGAGTCGTCCTGGGCGTAGGCTTCGGACAGCACCAGGTAGGCGGTGGATGCCTCGAAACCGTTCGAGGTGCCGAGCATGTCGATGGCGCCGTCGCGCACCGCCGCCAGGGCCTCGGCCCGCGTGGGGTAGCGCACCACCTCCACGCTCAGGTTCAGCAACGCCGCCACCAGGGCGGCGTAGTCGGCGGTGATACCCTCATACTCGCGGCCGGTGCCCAGCACGTCGAACGGCGCGAACTCGGGCTGGCTGACGCCCAGGCGCAGGGTGCGCTGCTGCCACAGCCAGCGGCGGTCGTCGTCGGTCAGCTCCAGCTGCTCTATTTCGCCCGCGGCCAGACTTGAGCGCCCGTACAGCATGGGCGCCGCGTCATCGGCCAGCGCCGGCAGCGCTAACCACAGCCACAGCCAGCACAGCATCCGTGCCTTCATGGCGGCGGCCTATATCAACGCGTGGCGCCTGGCCAGATCCGCCAGGTCGACCAGGGATTTGACTCGCAACTTCTCGATCAGGCGGGTCTTGTAGGTGCTGACAGTCTTGTTGCTGAGCAGCATTTCGTGGCCGATGGCCTTGTTGCTGTAGCCGCGCGCCAGCTGCTGCAGAATGAGCAGTTCGCGGTCGGTGAGCCGGGCGATGCACTGGGCTTCGCTGTCCAGGCTGTCGCCACGGTGCACCGAGCTCAGGGCCACGTCGGGGAAATACGAATAGCCACTGCGCACGGCCTGCACCGCCTTGGTCAGCTCGTTGAGGTTGTCGGACTTGGACACGTAGCCGGCCGCGCCGGCCTTCATGCAACGCAACGAAAAGTAGTCCGGCGCCTGGGAGGTGAGCACCAGGATCTTGATCGGCAACTGCATCTCGCGGATGCGCGCGATCACCTCCATGCCGTCGAGCCGCGGCATGGCGATATCGAGGATCAGCAGTTCAGGCATCCAGTCGCGTATCACCGCCAGGGCGTCCACGCCGTTATCCAGCTCGGCCACCACCTTGATCTTCATTTTCTCCAGCAACAGCCGCACGCTGGCGCGGATAAACGGGTGGTCATCGACAATCATCGCTCTGTACATGGCATCCTCGCTGGGGCAGGCAGCAGCGCGCTCAACCCCGAAACTCGACCTGGCGCGATTGCTCGCCCTCGATCAATTCGAACCGGTACTGACGCCCCGGCTGTTTGGTGAAGCTGCGGCGCGAGTTGGGCAGCAGGTGGTGCTTGGTGGTGACCTCGCATTGCTGGCCGCCGGCGTCGCAGTCGCTGAAGTGGTCCAGCACCACGGTGCTGTTGCCCTGGTTGGGCACCACGAAGCGGCCGTTCTCCTGCACCAGCTGGGTGTCGAAGCGAGTGTGTTCGGGCCGCACGAACAGCAACGAGCCGTAGCCGGCGAGGATGTTCACCCCGGCCTTGAGCGAGTCCTTGTACTGCTCGCTTTCCTGCTGGGTCAGGGCGAAGCCGTCGTTGACCTGGGGAAGCACCGGGATGAAGCGCAGGCGGAAATAGCGCTCGCGGTCACGCTCGCCGCGGTACAGCAGGCGCACCGCCTGCATGCCGTTGGCCGGCACGATCAACCGGGCCGGGCTGGCCACCAGCGCGCGCTGTTCGGCCGGCAAGCCATCCATGGGCACTTCGGTTGAGGTGCCGTCGGCGGCGTAGACGATTTCGGCCACGCTGACCTTGACGAAGGCGGTACTGTCACCGCCGTTGCGCACCCGCTTGAGCTGGGTGCTGCGGTTGCCTTCCAGGTAGTCGTACAGCCCGCCGATGTTGAGTTGCGGTGCGGCCTGCAACAATCCGGGCAGCAGGCAGGCGATGGCAACGATGAGTCGTTTCATGATGGTTGACCTTGCAGTGACGGGGCAGCGCTGCCAGGTGGCTGGCGACTGCGCCCATTATTGGAAAACTAATCGACGCGGGATGTAGGCTCCGTCCGAAACACCCCGTCGAAATTTCCGAGTTAGCCGTTATCGTCCGACGCCTAGGCGCCCTCGCCCGCAGCCCGCTCGGCCTGCGCCAGGGTGTCGCTGGAGCAGCGCTGGTCGCCCACCAGCAGCACCTCGTTTTCACGCCGCGCATGCTTGGCATCCAGGCGCAGGAAACACACGCGGGCCCCCTTGTGGCGCACCTCCAGGGTGGGCGTGGACTCGCTCATTTCCACGGCGAAGAAACCGTCGGCCTCGCTGACGCTGCGGCTGGCGTGGTTGATCACCAGTGCGCCTTTCAGTGGCTGGCCGTGCAGGTCCAGCAGGCGCCCCAGGACGGTGAGCGTGCGCATCACCCGCACCTGCCGGTATTCCACGCCGCCCTTGTTCAGGTGGTAGCCCAGGGTGGCCGGCTGGATGACCGCGGCGTGGGCGTCGCGGCCAGCGAAGTCCAGCTGCACGCTGCCGGATTTGTAGGCCTGCACGGCGATCACGTTGCGCCCGGGGTGCAAGGCGGTGCTGGCGCCCGAGACGTCGTCGGCGCGCAGGTCCAGCTGCGCCAGGTCGGAGTCGACGTCGACGATGAGGCCGGCGTCGTACGCGCCATACTCGCCGCTCAGGGCCATATGGCCGCCGCCCAGCGCCACGGTGCTTTCCAGGTTCAGTCCGCCGGACATCTCGCCGTTGTAGGAGGAGTTCTGCGCGTAGGCGTCACCGAACAGGTAACTGTTCTGGAATTGGGTGTTGGCCCCGAAGCCTGCGCCGTAGCGGTCGGCCGAGACCGAACCGGATACGCTGCGCAGGGTGTGGTGCTGCAAGTCCTGCTGGTAGGTCAGGGTGGCGGTCTGGTCGCGGCCGCCATCACGCGAGGTCTGGCTGCCGACACTGGCGGACAGGCGCTGGCCGGGCTTGCCCAGCGCCAGGCTCAACGCCAGGTTGACGCCGCGGTTGCGCTGGCTGCCGGAGCTGAAGGTGCCGGGGCGGTCGAACAGCGATAGCCGCCAGGTGGCGTCCGAGCCCTTGAGCGTGCCGTGGTAGGCCCAGCCCAGGTCCATGGCCATGCCCTGGATGGCCCCGCTGCTATGGGACAGCCGCGCGCTGACGGTATTTTCGCGGGTCAGGCGGTGGCTCAGCGACAGTGAGCTTTGCTGGGTCTCGCCGCCGCGCCAGTTGCTGTAGCGCCGCGGGTTGTCCCGGCGGTCAAGCTTGGGGGGCTCGGTCCAGGCGCGGGTATGGCTGGCCACCAGGCTGCCGCGCTCGTAGTTGAAAATACCCTGCAGGTCGAAGCCATCACCCTGGCCTTGGGTGCGGTAGAGGTTGCCGAACAGCTTGAAGCGGTCGTGGGGGTCCCAGTCCAGCGAGGTGCCGTATTGCATGCGTTCGTCGACGCGTTGGGCGGACAGGCCAACCACCGCGCGCGGGTGCAGCAGGTAGTTGGTGAGCACCCCGGCACTGAGGCCGCCTGCATCGTTCTGGTTGTCCCAGTTGCTCAGCAGGTCATGCTGCTGGCCGGCGAACAGGTTGTAGCGCCAGCGCTGCTCGGGGTTGTTCCAATTGCCGGGCTTGTAGATGAATTCGGGGTTGCGCGAGGTGACCTGGCCGTCTTCCACCAGGCGCACTTCCACCTCGTAGATGCCGCCGGGCAGCACGCGGGTATCGATGCTCTGCAGGCCGGCCTGCACCGGCTGGCTGTTGATCAATTGACCGTTGCGGTAGATCTCGACCACGCCCGGGCGGTTGGGCGTGACGTAGATCGGCGTGCTGCTGGCCGCGCCGTTGTTGATGGCCAGGCTGTCACTGCTGCCGAACATCACGCCCACCGTGGCGTCGGGACTTGAGCCCATCAACCGTGGCTGGCGCGTGAGCCCCTGGGAGCTGGGGGTGAAATAGCCCAGGCGCAAAAAGTTCGCGGGGCTGACCTGCTCGCCATACAGTTGGTCGACGCGGTGGCGGGACGTGGCACCCAGCTCGTTGCTGCGGTCGGCCTGCACATTGGCAAGCCCGGTCCAGTTGCCCAGGCTGCCCTGCCCTTGCAGGGCGTAGCGGCCACTGGTCTGGTCGCCATCGCGCGCCAGGTTCAACTGGTTGCGCACGATCAGGCCACGGCTGCCCTGTTCGGGCAGCGAGTAGAAACGCGCCTGGGCCGGGTCCTGCTCCACCGCGCGGGTCATGATCGACAGCTGCGAGTTCACCAGGCTGTAATCCAGGGCCACCAGTTCCTGGGCGCAGTCCTTGAGGCAATTGCCCAGGGGCCGGCCGTTCACCAGCAGGTCGCGCCACCGCAGGCGGGTGGCATCGGGTTCGTGGCTCTCATCCACCTGGGTGAATTCGAGCAGTTGCACGGTTTCATTGCGTGACAGCACGATCATGGCTTCGCCAAGGAAACGGCCATCGAGGTCGACGCGCACGGCAAGCGGCACGTCGAAGAAATGTTCGCTGAAATCACTCGGCAGGTTCTCCGCCTGGCTCAGCACGCCCAACGGCGTCCGCGCAGGAGGAGCCGCCTGGGCCTGGGCAAACCACAGCGACGCGGCACAGCAACCCAACGCCAGGCGAATGGAAAAGGCAAGGTTCATGACAGACGCCATCTACGGTTCACGGGCAAGCCGCACCCAGCCCGCGCCACGCGGCGCAGGTCGGGAACGGTACGAGGGGTGAAGCGCGATCAGTTCGGCGGGGTAACGGTTTCGAACATCATGTTGACCACACCCTGGTAGGCGCCCGGTACATAGGCGGAACCGTCGCCCAGTGCCGCTACCTGGAACGACACGGTGCTGCCTGGCGCTGCCTGGGCGGCCGGTACCACCTCGGCAACGGTAGTGGTCAGCGCCTTGCCGGCCACCGACACTTGCAAGCCGATGTTGTTGGCACCGCTGGTCATGACTGGCGGCGTCAGCAGGTAAGCGGAGATGGCGCCGGTGGTGCTCTTGACCTGCAATTGCTTGGTGATCGGGGTCAGGGTCTGCTGGAAGGGGTTCCAGGACATTTCCTGCGGGTCGTTCATCCAGTTGCCGCCGATCGGCTCCACATAGAAGCTATCGGTAGGAATGACGGCGGTGACCGTCACCTGTTTCTCGATGGGGTCGACCGCCATTGCGTTGCCGACAACAAGCATGGCCAATGGCAGGGCGAGGAACAGCTTTTTCATGGTAAATCTCCGTTGAAGTCGTTAAGTGGGCAGGCCGCCGGCGGCGTCTGCCCTGGCTACCGCCAAACCGGGCAAAAGCGCCCTGGCGGTCAACGGAGCGAATTATTGGCGACACGGCTTGTACGAAAAGTCGGACGCTTCCGAACGAAACGAGGAAATTTCCGAAGCCCCTGTTTTCGGGGCCCACAGGCCAATGGCACCTGCGCGCCGGGGCGTGGTCCATGCTTCATACCCCCTGGAAACCGTGCGCCATGGCCGAACTCACTGACACGCCCCTCGATATGCCCGAACTGCCGCCCGACCTGCACTACGTGGACGACCAGCAGCCCGGCATCCGCCGTGAACGCCAGGGCGAGCACTTCGTCTACTTCCACCCGGACGGCGGGCGCGTGGATGACGCCGCCGAGATCAAGCGCATCAACGCCCTGGCGGTGCCACCGGCCTACACCGACGTGTGGATCTGCAGCGACCCGCGCGGCCACCTGCAGGCCACCGGCCGCGATGCCCGCGGGCGCAAGCAGTACCGCTACCACGCCCGTTGGCGCGAGGTGCGCGACGAGGACAAGTACGCCCGCATGATCGAGTTCGGCAAGGCCCTGCCCAAACTGCGCAAACAACTGGAGGGCCACCTGGCGTTGCCGGGGCTGGACCGCAACAAGGTCATGGCCACGGTGATCTCGCTGCTCGACACCACGCTGATCCGCGTCGGTAACAGCCAGTACGCACGCGACAATCGCTCCTACGGCCTGACCACGATGCGCAACCGCCATGTGGCCGTGAAAGGCAGCGCCATCGAGTTCCACTTCCGCGGCAAGAGCGGCGTCGAGCACCGGGTGTCGGTGCGCGACAAGCGCCTGGCGCGCATCATCAAGCGCTGCCTGGAACTGCCGGGGCAGCACCTGTTCCAGTACCTGGACGATGCCGGCGAGCGGCACACCGTCAGCTCCCACGACGTCAACACCTACCTGCAGGAAATGACCGGCGCCGACTTCACCGCCAAGGACTACCGCACCTGGGCTGGCAGTGCGCTGGCGCTGGCCATGCTGCGCGAGCTGCACTGGCAGCCGGAGCCTGAGGCCAAGCGGCAGATCGTCGAGATGGTCAAGGCGGTGGCGCGCACCCTGGGCAATACCCCGGCGGTGTGCCGCAAGTGCTACATCCACCCGGCGGTGCTGGAGCGGTATGTGCTGGGGGAGTTGGCCAAGCTGCCGAAGCCGCGCAAGCGTAAAGGGTTGCGGTTGGAGGAAGTGGCGTTGGCGACGTTTTTGCAGAGGTTGGTGGCTGCGCAGGAGGCCGCCGTGGCGGCGACGTAGCGCTGGCGGCAGCTGCCACTGACACTGCCGTTGATCTTGATCTTGATCTTGATCCCGTGAGGCCTTTGATCTTGATTGTGTGCCCCATAAAGCGCCAGGGCCGACTGGAGGCGTTGGCCAAGCGGTCCCCTGGCGCAGCCCGCTTCGGCGATTTCAGACATATCCATTTTCGCGGTGCGACCACCGACCGTTTCGGCCTTACGCCGACTCACTTTTTTTCAGACGCCAAAAAAAGTAAGCAAAAAACGCTTGCCCCTGCTTGGGCCCTACGCTGCGCTACGGGTCCCCTCCTTCCGGCGCCGCTCAACGGGCAGACGGCACCCGCTATAGAAGCCTGCGGGTTACCGTCTCTTCGGCCTGCGGCCTCGGCCCTTCGGGCAGCCCGTTGGTCGACGCCTCCAGTCGGCCCGGGCGCTTTACGGGGCATACAATCAAGATCACAAGCAAGATCAACAGCCAGATCAACAGCAGGTCAAAGGCCAGGTCAAAGGCCAGGTCAAAGGCCAGGTCACAGGCTGGATACCGCCTGGATCACCGGCTCGCCGCCTGCCCGCTGGCGCGGGGGGCGCGCACTGGGCGATAATTGCCACCTCCCCCGCCCGCGAGCCCTGTCATGTCCGAGCCCACCTTCCCCTCACAGGTCGACCCCGACCAAATCAAGATAACCCGGCTGTTCCCCACGCCCATCGCCGCGCTGCAACACCCGGACTTCGAAAACCTCAACGAGCGCCTCAAGGCGGTGATCCTGGCCCGCAGCGAGTCCCACCCCGGCACCCAGCACAGCAACCTGGGCGGTTGGCAGTCGGATGATGGCTTTACCGAGTGGGCCGGCGAGCCAGGCGCACAATTGCTGGCGTTCGCCCAGGAATTGGCCAACCAGTTGTCGGCGGTCAGTTCGCCGGAGCATGGCCTGATCGAGGCGCACCTGAAGTGGAACTACAGCGCCTGGGCCAACATCAACCGTCGCGGCCACGCCAATGCCCTGCACGGCCATCCAGGCTCCTTCTGGTCCGGGGTGTACTGGGTGGACGACGGTGGCCGTGCCGATGACCCGGCGGTGGGCGGTGAGCTGGAGTTCGTCGACCCGCGTGGCATCACTCCCATGCTGCTCAACCCGGCGCTGCGCATGCGCATTGAAGGCTGCCTGGGCGCCGGTGCGGGCCACGCCCACGCGCCGAAAAGCGGCACGCTGCTGATGTTCCCTTCCTGGCTGCTGCACTCGGTACGCCGCTACGAGGGCGAACGCCCACGGATATCCGTGGCGTTCAACTTCTCCATTTGAAGAGGCGCCCGGGCCATGTGGTGCCGGGCGTTTTCTTAGGAAAAGTCCTACAGACTCCCCGCGTCCCTGCCCATGACAATGCCAGCTTATTGAACGCACATTGGAAGGGACGCCACATGAACAGGGTACATCTGCGGCTTGCCTCGCTATGGTTGGGCATGCTCGCACCACTCGCTTGGGCCAGTGACCTGGCCATCACTGCCGAGTTCATTCCTCGAGTCAGCTCGTCGAATACGGTCAAGTTCGTCAATACCACGCCCTTGTCGGGATACTGCGGCGACAACAACACTACCTGCCGCCCGGGCGATTTCACCATCATGTTTCCGCTGACCATCGAGCGCACCTGGGTCAGCCCGGGGCCCATCGACGGGCACAACTACCAGCGCGTCGACGGCGACTGGAAAACGGTGTACGTCACCCAGGACGGCGGCGGAACGCCTGTTCCCTTGCGCTTTCGTCTCAACCTGCTGGCACGGCGCTACGACCTGGGCACGCTGATGCCTGGCGGCACCGAAGGCAGCATCGGCTACATTGCCAACGGCGCCGGCCGCTACGGCGCCACCAGCGGCGGTTGCCAGGGGCGGGTTGGCGGCGGCAACAGCATCATTTATACCTTCGCCTGGAGCGTACCGCAGAGCACCGTCACCTGCACCCGGGAGCCCGCCACCGACCTGGTCGGCCCGTACGCGGGGACCATCAGTGACGTGTCGGTGGGCTATGAGCTGGAAGCCCCCAACCCCTTCGCCCTCGGCAACGGCACCTACCGTGGCACTCTGCGCTACAGCCTCGGCCAAGGGATGCAGATAGATTTGGGCAGCGGCCGCTACAATGAAGAGCAGATCAACTTCAATTTCGAACTCAAGGTGCAACACGAACTGCGCGTGGATTTCCCCGATGGCAGTGACCACGCTGTGCTTGAACCCGACGGCGGCTGGACGCAATGGCAGCATGGCGGGCAGCCGCCCACACGCCTGCGCCGCACCCACCCGTTCCACATCTGGGCGTCGGCACCGATGAAAATGTATCTCAAGTGCGAAGCTCCGCTGGGCAATCAATGCAGCATCCGCGAACCGGCCAGTAATCACCAGGTGCCCATCGTGGTAGCGGTGACGCTGCCGGGCGAAGTGCGCCACAACGGCGCCGTGGTACAGGAGCTGCCGTTGCCACTGGGCGAAGCCCAGGCGCTGCAGTTCCAGAACGTGGCGATCGCTGCGGGGCGCCAGGCCCGCGTGCACTACACCGTGGAGCAGCCCTACATTGCGGCCATGATGGAAAACACCGGCCGCCAATACAGCGGCGACGTGACCATCGTCTTCGACGCCCAGTTGTAGCCGCGGCGCACTTTGCCAACCGCCGGCGGTCGGTTATAAGACGTAATTGCCATTGCAGGTGCTGCCTCCATGAAACCGATCGGCCAGTCCGGCTACGTGCGCGTGCGCGGTGCCCGCGAGCACAACCTGAAGAACGTCGATGTCGACATCCCCCGTGACGCGCTGGTGGTGTTCACCGGGGTGTCGGGTTCGGGCAAATCCTCGCTGGCCTTTGGCACGCTGTACGCCGAGGCGCAACGGCGCTACTTCGAGTCGGTGGCGCCTTATGCGCGGCGGCTGATCGACCAGGTGGGGGTGCCGGACGTCGACAGCATTGACGGCCTGCCGCCGGCCGTGGCGCTGCAACAACAACGGGGCACACCCAGCACGCGCTCCTCGGTGGGCAGCGTGACCACCCTGGGCAGCCTGGTGCGCATGCTGTACTCGCGCGCCGGGCACTACCCGGCGGGCATGGGCATTCTGTACGCCGAGGACTTCTCGCCCAACACCCCCCAGGGCGCCTGCCCCGAGTGCCACGGCCTGGGCCGGGTGTACGAGGTGAACGAGCAGACCATGGTGCCCGACGACTCGCTGACCATTCGCGAGCGCGCCGTGGCCGCCTGGCCCACCGCCTGGCAGGGCCAGAACCTGCGCGACATCCTGGTAACCCTGGGCTATGACGTGGACATCCCCTGGCGTGACCTGCCGCGCGAGCAGCGTGACTGGATTCTGTACACCGAGGAACAACCCACCGTGCCGGTGTACGCAGGTTTCACCCCCGCCGAAACCCGCCAGGCGCTGAAGCGCAAGCTGGAGCCCAGCTACCAGGGCACCTTCACCGGCGCGCGGCGTTATGTGCTGCACACCTTCACCCATTCCCAGAGCGCGCTGATGAAGAAGCGCGTCAGCCAGTTCATGCGCGGCGCGCTGTGCCCGCTGTGCCAGGGCAAACGGTTGAAGCAGGCGGCGTTGCAGGTGACGTTCGCCGGGCTGGACATTGGCGAGCTGTCGCAGATGCCGTTGGCGCGCCTGGCCGAGGTGCTCAAGCCCCTGGCCGCCCACGGTGCCAGCGCCAGCGATGAGCTGTCGGTGGAGAAACAGCTGGCGGCCCAGCGCCTGGCCCATGACCTGCTGCAGCGCCTGCACACCCTCACCGACCTGGGCCTGGGCTACCTGGCGCTGGAGCGCAGCACGCCGACGCTGTCTTCCGGCGAGCTGCAGCGCCTGCGCCTGGCCACCCAGCTCAACTCGCAGTTGTTCGGGGTGATCTACGTGCTGGACGAACCCTCCGCAGGCCTGCACCCGGCCGATGGCGAAGCATTGTTCACCGCCTTGCAGGGCCTGAAGGCCGCCGGCAATTCGCTGTTCGTGGTGGAGCACGACCTGGAGACCATGCGCCGTGCCGACTGGCTGGTGGACGTCGGCCCCGCCGCTGGTGAGCATGGCGGCACCGTGCTGTTCAGCGGCCCGCCCCACGGCCTCAGCGACATCGAGGAATCGCAGACGCGCCTGCACCTGTATGGCGGCGCGGTGCCGGTGCCTTTCCCGCGGCGCCCGGTGCGCGATTGGCTGAAGCTGGCCGATGTCACCCGCAACAACCTGCACCAGCTGGCGGTGGACTTCCCGCTGCATGCCTTCACGGCCGTCACCGGCGTGTCTGGTTCGGGCAAGTCCAGCCTGGTCAGCCAGGCACTGCTGGAACTGGTGGCGGCAGCGCTGGGCCACGCCCTGCCCGATGAAGAAGAAAGCCAGGACAACCCGCTGGAAGACGCCGCGCCGATGACCGAGTCCGGGCACATCACCCACGGCATCGCCGCCATCCAGCGCCTGGTGAAGGTGGACCAGAAACCCATCGGCCGCACGCCACGCTCCAACCTGGCCACCTACACCGGCCTGTTCGACCAGGTGCGCAAGCTGTTCGCCGCCACCCCCCAGGCCCGCGAGCGCGGCTTCGACGCCGGGCAGTTTTCGTTCAACGTTGCCAAGGGCCGCTGCCCGCAGTGCGAGGGCGAAGGTTTCGTCAGCGTCGAGCTGCTGTTCATGCCCAGCGTCTACGCGCCCTGCCCTACCTGCCATGGCGCCCGCTACAGCCCGCAGACTCTGGAGGTGCAGTGCCTGGGCCTGAACATCGCCCAGGTGCTGCAATTGACCGTGGACCAGGCCTGCGCGGTGTTCACCGAGCAGGCCGCCATCAGCCGCGCGCTGACGGTGTTGCGCGATATCGGCCTGGGTTATTTGCGCCTTGGCCAGCCCGCCACCGAGCTGTCGGGCGGCGAGGCGCAGCGCATCAAGCTGGCCACCGAACTGCAACGCGGCCAGCGCGGCGCCACCCTGTACGTGCTGGACGAACCCACCACCGGCCTGCACCCCTGCGACGTCGACCGGCTGCTGGCGCAGCTCAACGGCCTGGTGGACGCCGGCAACACGGTGATCGTGGTGGAGCACGACATGCGCGTGGTGGCGCAGAGCGACTGGGTGATCGACATGGGGCCTGGGGCTGGCGACAAGGGCGGCAAGGTAGTGGCTAGCGGGCGCCCGGAGAAGGTGGCAAGCACAAAGGCCAGCAAGACCGCGCCGTACCTTGCGGCAACGCTCGCCCACACCACCCCGTAGCAGCTGCCGCCAGGCTGCGTCAGGCCACGCCGCGGTATGCCTGGAGGTGCACGGGGCGTTCGGACGCGGCCTGCGGCCGCTGCTACGTGTACCTGCGTAGCAGCTGCCGGCAGGCTGCGTCAGGCCACGCCGCGGTATGCCTGGAGATGCGCGGTGCGTTCGGACGCGGCCTGCGGCCGCTGCTACGTGTACCTGCGTAGCAGCAACTGTCTTGCCCAGTTAATTACGTCCGCCATGCTGTGCCCTCGCGCAGCATGGCGTTAAGCCGGATCAGCAGCACCCGCATGCACGCCACCAGCGCCACTTTTGCGCACTTGCCTT